>NZ_JBHEMO010000069.1:0-50871 GCF_046262535.1 Jatrophihabitans sp.
CTTGACCGACGACGGCGCCAACCTCTAGTCCTCAGCTCCAACCAGCAAGCCCTGCAGTCGGTGAACCCGGCGACGGACGCGACGACGACCTACGGCCCGATCGACGACGTCGGGTGCGGTCCGCTCGCGGCGACCGCCGGCGTCATATGGAGCGTCGATGGCTGCACCGGAGCGTTCTACCAGCTCTCGGCCGAGGGGGTGGAGCAGCTCTACCTGCCATCCGCAGGTTCACCGGGCGGCATCACCACCCGTGGCAGCGAGCTCTGGATCAGCGATGACACCGCGTTCGACCAAAACACGTTCACCGGATCCAACGCCGTGCTCGAACAGCTCGACCCGCTGACCGGAACGCTGCTGCGGACAGTGCCGATCGGCGGCGATGCAGTCGACATCGCCAGCGGCTTCGGCGATCTGTGGGTATATGACGCGGTGGCCAACACGATCCGTCGCGTCACCGTGTGAGCTTCCCAGGCTGGGCCCGACGGGGGGGTCGGGCCCGGCCGGAGGGCAACTACTAGGACGTCCTACTAAATATGTAGGATGTAGTCGACACCCACCGTGCGCGAATGGCTCTCTAAGGTGCGAGACATGGATCGGGACGAGATCGAGGCGGGCCGAGCCCGCTGGCAGGAACGCTACGAGGCCGCCCGGCAGGCCGACCGGGACTACACCACGCTGTCGGGCACCGAGGTCGACCCCGTCTACGGCCCGACCGGCGCCGACGACCGGATGGAACGGATCGGGTGGCCGGGGGAGTTCCCCTTCACCCGCGGCATCCATCCGACCGGCTACCGGGGCAAGCCCTGGACGATCCGCCAGTTCGCCGGGTTCGGCAGCGCGAGGCAGACCAACGAGCGGTACAAGATGATCCTGGCCGAGGGCGGCGGCGGCCTGTCCGTCGCCTTCGACATGCCGACGCTCATGGGCCGCGACTCCGACGATTCCCGCGCGCTCGGGGAGGTCGGTCACTGCGGCGTGGCCATCGACTCGGCCGCCGACATGGAGGTGCTCTTCGACGGCATCGACCTCGCCGCGACCACCACATCCATGACGATCAGCGGGCCGGCCGTTCCCGTGTTCTGCATGTACGTCGTCGCCGCCGAGCGCCAGGAGGCCGACACGTCGGTGCTGAACGGCACCCTGCAGACCGACATCTTCAAGGAGTACATCGCGCAGAAGGAGTGGATCTATCCACCCGAGCCGCACCTGAAGCTGATCGGCGACCTGATGGAGTACGTCGACGAGAACATCCCGGCCTACAAACCGTTGTCGGTATCCGGCTACCACATCCGGGAGGCGGGCGCGACGGCCGCGCAAGAGCTCGCCTTCACCCTCGCCGACGGCTTCGGCTACGTCGAACTCGGCCTGTCCCGGGGTATGGACGTCGACCGCTTCGCGCCGGGTTTGTCGTTCTTCTTCGACGCCCACATCGACTTCTTCGAAGAGATCGCCAAGCTGCGGGCCGCCCGGCGCATCTGGGCGCGGTGGATGCGCGACGTCTACGGCGCCAAGACCGACCGGGCCCAGTGGCTGCGCTTCCACACCCAGACCGCCGGGGTATCACTGACCGCCCAGCAGCCGGACAACAACATCGTCCGGACCGCGGTCGAGGCGCTGGCCGCCGTGCTTGCCGGCACCAACTCGCTGCACACGAACGCGCTGGACGAGGTCCTGGCGCTGCCGTCGGAGAAAGCCGCTCAGATCGCGCTCCGGACCCAGCAGGTCCTGGCCGAGGAGACCGGCGTGCTGAACGTCGCCGACCCGCTCGGCGGGTCCTGGTACGTCGAGGCTCTGACCGATCGCCTCGAGGCCGAGGCGGAGAAGATCTTCGCCCGCATCAAGGACATCGGTGGCGACGGAACCATGACGGCCGGGTTGCTGCGCGGCATCGAGGACGGCTGGTTCATCAGCCAGATCGCCGACTCCGCGTTCGAGTACCAGGTCGCGTTGGAGAAGGGCGACAAGCGAGTAGTGGGCGTGAACGTCCTCACCGGCGACATCAGCGAACAGCTCGAGATCCTACGCGTCTCGCACGAGGTGGAGCTGGAGCAGCGGGCGACGCTCGCCGACCGGCGGGCCCGGCGCGACCAGGGCGCGGTCGACGACGCCCTGCGCCGGATGGTCGACGACGCGGATGCCGGCCGCAACACGGTGCCGGCAATGCTCGACGCCGCCCGGGCCGAGGCGACGCTGGGCGAGATCTGCAACGCGTTGAAGCCGCTGTGGGGCGAGTACCGCGAGCCGGCCCGCTTCTGAGCGGTTCAGCCGGCCGTACTCTCGCGGACGACCAGCCGGTAAGGCGGGAAGACCTCGCGCGGCTGGGTCGGGCCCGTGCCGTCCATCCGCTGGATGAGCAGGTCGACCGCCGTCTCGGCCACGGCCCTCTTGTCGGGCGACACCGAGGTGAGCGGCGGGGCGGTGTACATGCACTCCTCGACGTCGTCGAAGCCGACGACGGCGACGTCGTCGGGGACCTGGCGCCCGGCCTCGCGCAATGCGCGCAGCGCGCCGATCGCCAGCAGGTCGTTGAAGCAGAACACCCCGTCGATGTCGGGGCGCGTGCGGAGCAACTCGTTCATCGCGGCGTAGCCGTCGGGTCGGTGGAACCACCGCGCGTCGCCGTGCAAGGTCGGGTCCTGAGGCAGCCCGGCATCGGCCAGCGCCTCTTCGTAGCCGTGCAGGCGCAGGCGGCCCGTCTTGCTGATGTCTTCCCCGGTGCCGATCACGGCGACGACGCGCCGCCCGATGTCGATGAGGTGCTTCGTAGCCGCCCGAGCCGCGCTGACGCTGTCGATGGCGACGTGGTCGACGGTCACCAGCGCCAGCCGTTCGCCCAGCAGTACCAGCGGGTGGATCCGGCCGAGGGTGTCGACGTCGGCGGCGGTCATCGCGAGCGGACTCGCGATCGTCCCGTCGACCAGGTTGTCGCGGATCCCGGACGCAGCCACCTGCTCGTGTCCGCGCTGGCCGCCGGTCTTGTCGATGAGCACGGTGATGCCCCGCGGCTCGGCCGCGGCCACCACCTCGTCGGCCAGTTCGGCGAAATACGGGGCCGCGATCTCGGGCAGGGAGAGTGCGATCAGCCCCGATCGGCCTTTGCGCAGGCGGCGGGCGGACAGGTTTGGCCGGTAGCCCATTTGGGAAATGACGGTCTGCACGCGCGAGCGGGTCGCATCACTCACGAACGGGTAGTCGTTCACGACATTGGAGACCGTCTTGATGGAGACGCCGGCCGCTTGGGCGACATCCTTGAGGCTGACTGCCAATCCCCGACCTCCTTCCCGCGCGCGTCCGGGTGATCATCCTCTCCGACGGCTATGGCAGGTATCAGTCTGACGGCAATTCGTTTCGATCGGTTTACAACGATGTTTGCAACGTTGTAGAACGGTAGCCCGACTATGACGGAGGTCACCGGGTGACGCAAGGCCGACTCGTTGTCGATCCTGACTTCGCGCTGGGTCCCGTGGACCGGCGGCTGTTCGGCTCGTTCGTCGAGCACATGGGGCGTTGTGTCTACGAGGGGATCTTCGAGCCCGGCCACCCGTCGGCGGACGAGCAGGGCCTGCGCCGCGACGTCCTGGAACTCGTCCGCGAGCTGGGGCCGACCGTTGTGCGCTATCCGGGCGGCAACTTCGTGTCCGGCTACCGCTGGGAAGAGGGCGTCGGACCGGTCGCCGAACGCCCGACCCGCCTCGACCTGGCCTGGCGATCGATCGAACCCAACACCTTCGGCCTGCACGAGTTCATGTCCTGGGCCGCGCAGGCCGAGGTCGAGCCGATGCTGGCCGTCAATCTCGGGACGCGGGGCGTGCAGGAAGCCGCCGATCTGGTCGAGTACGCCAACCACCCGGGCGGTTCGGAGCTGTCCGACCTGCGCATCAAGAACGGGGCGGTCGATCCGTTCGCCGTCAAGCTGTGGTGCCTCGGCAACGAGATGGACGGGCCGTGGCAGGTCGGCCAGAAGAGCGCCGAGGACTACGGCAAGCTGGCCGCTGAGGCGGCCAAGGCCATGCGGCTCGTCGATCCGCGCATCGAACTGGTGGCCTGCGGCAGCTCCAACCGGCAGATGCCTACCTTCGCCGCCTGGGAAGCGACGGTCCTCGAGCACACCTACGAGTGGGTCGACTACATCTCGATGCACGCGTACTACGAGGAGGCGGACAACCTGGCCGACTTCCTCGCCTCCGCCGTCGACATGGACGGATTCATCGACGACGTGATCGCCGCGACCGACTACGTGCGTGCGAAGATCCGCAGCCCCAAGAAGCTCAAGATCTCTTTCGACGAGTGGAACGTCTGGTACCAGACCGAGTACCACCGGCTGCCACCGCGCGACTGGACGCACGCGCCCGCGTTGATCGAGGACAACTTCACCGTCGCCGACGCTGTCGCGGTCGGGTCGTACCTGATCTCGCTGCTGAACCACGCCGACCGGGTCGGCGTCGCCTGCCAGGCGCAGTTGGTCAACATCATCGCCCCGATCCGCACGGAACGCGGCGGCCCGGCCTGGCGTCAGCCGATCTTCTACCCGTTCGCCCAGATGGCCCGGCTCGCCCGCGGCGTGGCCCTGCGAGTTCCGGTGCAGTCGCCGGAGGTCGTCACTCCGAAGTACGGGGCCGTGCCCGCTGTCACCACGGCGGCGACGTGGGACGAGGAGACCAAGACACTGGCCCTGTTCCTGGTGAACCGGAGCGTCGACGACGACATCGTGACGACCGTCGACGTGCGGGCGCTGCAACCGCACCGCGTCGCCGAGCAACTGGTCCTGTCCGGCCCCGACGTCCGGGCCACGAACACCGCAACCGAGCCCGACCGGGTGCGGCCGCGTACCGAAAACTCCGCCGAACTCGACCGCGGCCGGCTGACCGTCTCGTTGCCGGCGACGTCATGGACGGCCCTCGCCGTCTCCTGTACCCCCACCCAACCCAGCACCGTCAACGCATGACACGAGGAGAAGCAATGGAACGACTCGAAGCCCACATGTCCCGGCGCGGTTTTCTCGGCGCCACGGGCGCTCTCGGCGGTGCCCTCGCCCTCGCTGCCTGCGGCGGCAAGAGCAAGCCGGGCGGCGGTGGTGACACAGGCGCGGGGGCCGGTGGCACCAGCTACAACGGTCCGGCGGTGACGCTGGCCTTCTGGAACGGCTGGACCGGCGCTGACGGCGACTTCGCCAAGAAGATGGTCGCCCAGTTCAACAAGGCCAACCCCAAGGTGCAGGTCCACATGAACGTGTACCAGTGGGCCGACTTCTTCCAGAAGCTGCCGGCCGCGGTGCAGAGTGGCAACGGCCCCGACGTCTCGGTCATGCACATCGACGACATCCCGACGCAGGCGGCGCAGCAGGTCATCGTCCCCATCGACTCGATCGCCAAGACCCTGAAGTTCCAGGAGTCGCAGTTCGCGCCGGCCGTCTGGAACGGCGGCGTCTACCAGGGCAAGCGCTACGGCATCCCGATCGACGTCCACGACCTCGGCCTGTACGTCAACCAGGACCTGCTCCACAAGGCCGGCGTCAGCTCCATCCCGACCGACGAGAACTCCTACATGGACGCCCTCGACAAGCTGAAGAGCAAAGGGATTCAGGGCTGCTGGGTCAGCCCGTTCCAGTTCACCGGCGCCTTCATGTTCGAGTCGCTGCTGTGGCAGTACGGCGGCGACCTCCTCAACAAGGACAACACGAAGGCGACGTGGGACTCCGAGGCCGGCGTCAAGGCCCTCACCTGGATGGTCGACCTCGTGAAGAAGGGCTACAGCCCGCAGAACGTCGGGCAGGACGCCGACTACATCGCGCTCAAGAACAGCAAGAACGCGTTCAACTGGCAGGGCATCTGGCAGGTCGACGATGCCCGCGCGCAGAAGGCGAAGATCGTCAACGCCCCGCTGCCGAAGATCGGGACGCAGGGTGGCGTCTGGGGCAACTCCCACCAATTCGTGCTGCCAAAGAACGGCAGCAGCGACGCCAACAAGGCGGCGGCCGCGCGGTACTTCATCCACTGGTTCACCTCGAACGAGGCCGAATGGGCCAAGAGCGCCAAGGTGCCCGCCGAGACCGACCTGCAGAAGAGCTCGGCGTTCACCTCGGGGCTGAGCTACCTCAAGCCGTTCGCCGAGGAGGTCCCCGACGTCCACTTCCCGCCGGCCGTGGCCGGATTCGGCGACGTCACGCAGAAGCTCTACGACGCGTTCCAGAGCGCCATCCTGATGAAGACGAGCCCGGAGCAGGCCCTGAAGACCTCGGCCAAGCAAGCCACGAGCATTCTCGCGGCGAACAAAAAGAAGTACGGCTGATCATGACTGCCACCTCGCTCGACACGCAGCCGTCGAAGAGCGAGTCAGCGCGCCCGCGCCGGTCCCGCCGCAAGATCCGCGGGTCCGGCCGGGCGACGCCGTACCTGTTCCTCTTGCCCTACGGCGTGCTGTTCATCGGCTTCATCGGCGTTCCCGCGATCTACGGCGTCTACATCAGCCTGCACGACTACGACTACCTCCTGCCGCATCAGCCATGGGTGGGCCTGCGCAACTACACCGACCTGTTCAAATCCGGGTCGCGCGACGGCGCCGACTTCTGGCAAAGCATGCGGGCGACCCTGGTCTTCACGATCTTCAGCGTCCCGCTCCTGGTCGTGATCCCGCTCGGCGTCGCGCTGCTGCTGAACCGTAAGTTCCCCGGACGCACCTTCTTCCGCGCCATCTTCTTCACCCCGTTCGTCCTCGGCGTGGCCGTCGTCGGCGTCCTGTTCCGTTTCCTGCTGGACCCGAACATCGGCGTGGTCAACCACTACCTGCACTCGGCCGGTGTCTCGCGCAACATCCCCTGGCTCACCCAGTTGCCGTGGGCCTGGATCTCGCTCGTGTCGATGACCGTGTGGTGGACCCTCGGCTTCAACGCGATCATCTATCTGGCCGGGCTGCAGGACATCTCGCCGGAGCTCTACGACGCCGCCGACATCGACGGGGCGAACGAGTGGGGCAAGTTCCGCAACGTGACGCTGCCCGGGCTGCGACCGGTCATGCTGTTCGTGACCACGGTGACGATCCTTGCCTCGGCGAACATGTTCGGCCAGGCGCTGCTGGTCACCAACGGCGCACCCGGGAACGGAACCCGCACCGCGATCTTCTACATATCCCAGGTCGGTCTCCGGCAGTACCGGCAAGGCGCGGCGGCGGCGATGAGCTACATCTTCGCGATCATCTTGATCCTGATCAGCCTCGTCAACTATCGCTTCTTCCGCGGCGAACAGGCCAAGACGTGACGGCCGGGAAGGACTACCGATGACCACCGTGACCGAGGACGCGCGGCCGACGGATGCGCCGGCCGCCCGCTACGTGGCCGGCAAGAGCTCCGGCGGCGCCGGTCGCACCACCCGGCGGGTCGTGTTCTGGCTGACCATGGCCTTGCTGACCCTGATCTTCGTCGCCCCGCTCATCTGGATGCTCATCACCTCTTTCCAGACGAAGGACGCGGCGACGTCGAGCTACTCGTGGTGGCCCAATCCATTCGACACCTCGAGCTACCACGCCCTGTTGCACTCCAATTCCCTGCCGGTGCTGCGGTGGTTCGTCAACAGCCTGCTGGCCGGCCTGGCCAACGCGGCGCTGATCGTCGTCGTCGATTCGATGGCCGCGTACGCGCTCGCGCGGCTGGACTTCTTCGCGAAACGGCCGATCTTCGCGATCATCATCGCGACGATCTTCCTGCCGGTGTTCGTCTTCCTCGTGCCGAACTTCCTCATCGTCAGCAAGCTGGGGTGGCTCGACTCGCTGTGGGCGATCATCGTGCCCAGCGCCGGCGGAGCCTTCGGTGTCTTCTTCCTCAGGCAGTTCTTCCTCAGTCTGCCCATGGAACTCGAAGAGGCGGCGCGGATCGACGGCGCCAACACGTGGACGATCTTCACCAAGGTGGTCCTGCCGCTGTCCCGGCCGGCCCTGGCGACACTTGGTGTGCTGTCGTTCCTCACCAACTTCAACGACTTCATCTGGCCGATCTACGTGCTGTTCAGCCCCAACTCGCTGACGATGCCGGCCGGGCTGAACACCTTGCAGAACTCGGCGAGCACGAACTATCCGCTGATCATGGCCGGTGCGGTCATCGCCAGCGTCCCGGCGATCATCCTGTTCGTGATCGCGCAGCGGCAGATCATCGAGAGCGTTTCGCGCAGCGGACTCAAGGGTTGATGCCCCGACGGCTCGGCGTGATCTCCGCGGCAGCAGCGGTGCTGACCGTCGCGGCGTGTGGGGGGTCGAGCCGAGGGGCGGACAAGTCGTCGAACGGTTCGACGGCGCCGGCAACCGCGGCGGCGGGCGGGTACGTGAACCCCGTCTACGACCAGGACTTCCCCGACCCGGCCGTCCTGCGCGTCGGCACGACCTACCACGCCTACGGCACACAGGGCGCCGGCAAGAACATTCAGACTCTGAGCTCGCCCGACCTGGTGCACTGGCGCCCGGGCGGGGACGCGTTGCCCCAACTCGGATCCTGGGCCGACGCCGGCAACACCTGGGCGCCTGAGGTGATCACCCTCGGCTCGACCTACGTCATGTACTACGTGGCCCGCTCGGCCGACCGCGGCGTCCAATGCATCGGCCGGGCCACCGCGTCGGCACCGGGCGGCCCGTTCACCGATACAGCGACCCGACCGCTCGTGTGCCAGGCATCGCTGGGCGGCTCGATCGACGCCGACCCGATCCGCGCGAAGGACGGGTCGCTCTACCTGTACTGGAAGAACGACGGGAACTGCTGCGGCAAGCCTGTGCACCTGTGGGGGCAGCGGCTCAGCGCCGACGGGGCGGCCCTGGTCGGCCGGCCCGTCGCGCTCATGACCAATGCGAAGGCATGGCAGGGCAACCTCGTCGAGGCACCGGAAATGGTCGCCCACGGCCGCGGCTACGTCCTGTTCTACTCGGCCAACAACTACGCATCGGCCGACTACGGCATCGGCTACGCCACCTGCCGCACGCCGCTGGGGCCGTGCACCGACCGGTCGAACGCATCGATCATCGCGTCCGACGACGTGGCGGCGGGCCCCGGTCATTGCTATGTCGTCGTCACGACGAGCGGCGCGACCTGGTTGCTGTACCACGCGTGGCCAGCCGGTGCGATCGGTTCGACGACTCCCGGGCGGCAGCTGTGGCTGGAGCCGGTCACGTGGCGCGGCGACGTGCCCTCGGTCCATCCGTCGCAGGCCGGTCCGCAGCCGGCGCCGCGTTGACCGGCGACGCGCCCGCCAATCCGGCCGGAGGTGGGGGAACCGGGCGCCCGAGGTGCCAATGCCTGTGAAATAGGGCCGAATGGTGCCTGGTCACCGCCCTCGGCGTCCCGGATACTCGGCCGGAGCGGAGGATGCGCCTAGTCCGACGCGGCCCCCTCCCACCCCGCCAGAGGAGCGTCCATGCCCCCCGACACCGCGCCGGTGCTGTCGCGCCGCCAGGCGATCGGTGGTGCCTGATGACGCAACTGAGGGCCGTCGTGGAGCTGCCGGCGAGCGTGCGCTCCGCGGCCACGGCCCGGGCGCTAGTCCGGGCCCTGCTGCCCGCATGGGGACTCACGCCGGTCGTCGACGACGCCGAGCTGGTGGTCAGCGAGCTCGTCTCCAACGCGGTTGAGCACGCGCCCGGCTCGGAAACATACGAACTCGAGGTGTCGCAGCGCGACGGCAACGTCCGAATCTCGCTGATCGACGGATCGTCGATCAGGCCGGTCGTCGCCGAGCTGGCCCACGATCGTCCGCGCGGCCGGGGAATGCGAATGGTCGAAGCGCTGACCGACTCGTGGGGAGCCGACGATCACCACGGCGGCAAGCGCGTCTGGGTCGAGTTGCATGCGAGCGGTGGCCATGACGACCCGTGAGCTCGGCTCCACCGTGGTGAGCGCGGGGGGCGCCAGGGGGCAGGACCCCGAAGCGGCCGCTGCGCCGTCCGGTGCGGCGACGACACCTCCACCGCCGGCCGTGGCCCCCGGCCCTCCGGTGACGTCGCGCCGGCCGGTCAATCGGATCAGCGCGCTCGTGCTGGTGGTCGGGTTGGCGATGACGGCGGTGCTGTCCTGGACGACGTTCCATCTCAACCGCAAGAACGAGGATCGGCTGCTGCGGTTGGAGACCAAGCAGGCGTCCACGGTCCTGTCAGCGGTGGTGCCGACGATCCAGACGCCGCTCGATTCCGCGGTAGGGATCGCGGCGCGAAACCCGGACAGCAGCGCGGCGCGCTTCCGCAACTACATCACGGCCTACGTGGGCGCCAAACAACCGTTCGCGTCGGCCTCCCTCTGGCGGGTCGGGTCCGGCTCGGCCCAGATGGTCACCGTTGTCGGCCCGACGCCGCGACTCGCTGCGGACCCGGCGGCCGCCACCAAGTTCCTGACCGCGGCCAAGCCGGGTCGGGCGTTCGACGTACTCGGGCCGCTCGGCACCGTCGCGCGATCGAGTCTCGGTTACGCCGTCGCAGCGAGCGGTCGGACCGAGCGGTTCGTGGTCTACGCCGAGAGCCCCCTGCCGGCCGGTCGGAAGGCCGTCGTGGCCCCCGGGTCGGCGTTCTCCGATCTCAGGTTCGCGCTTTTTCTCGGCACGTCCCCGACACCTGGCATGCTTCTGGAGGGCAACACGCCGACGCTCCCGGTGGAAGGCCGCACGTCATCGGTCCAGACCCCGTTCGGCACCTCGGCTCTGCTGCTCGTGGCCGCGGCCCAGCGTCCCCTGGGGGGGCCGCTCGCCGCCCGGCTCTGGTGGATCCTCGCGATCGGCGGCGGCGTTCTGTCGCTGGTGGCCGCGGGCACCGCGGAGGGTCTGGTACGCCGCCGGCTGGCCGCCGAGCGCCTCACCGGCGACGTCGAGCATCTGCTCGGCGAGCAGCGGACGATCGCCGAGACGCTGCAGCACGCGCTGCTGCCGCAGGCCCTGCCGCAGGTGGCCGGCATAGAGACGGCCGTGCGCTACCTATCGGGTACCAACGGCGTCGACATCGGCGGTGACTGGTACGACTTGGTACCCATCGACAGCGCCCGATTCTTCTTCGTCGTGGGAGACGTCTCGGGTCGGGGCGTCCCCGCGGGCTCGGTCATGGGCGCTTTGCGGTTCGCGATCCGGGCCTTCGTCTCCGAGGGGCACCCGCCTGACGTCGTACTCGAATCGCTGCGCAAGATGCTCGACGTGGTTGACGACCAGCACTTCGCCACCGCCGTGTGCGGCCTCGCCGACGTCGAGCGCCACGAGGTCACCATCGCCAATGCCGGGCATCCGCCGCCGCTGTGCGTCACGTCCGATCACGCCGTGTATGTCGATACCCCCGTCGGCGTGCCCATAGGAGTAGCGAGCCCCCATGCCTACAGCTCCTCATCGGTCACCGTCCCGCCCGGGGCAACGCTGCTCATCTACACCGATGGGCTGATCGAGCGCCGCGGCGAGAACCTGAATGCCGGCTTGGACCGGCTGCGCGCTCTGGCGACGTCGGCCGCTGCGTTGCCGGTCGACGCGATGTTGGACACTGTCGTCTCTGAAATCGCACAGGGCGGTTTGGATGACGACACGGCGATCCTGGGGGTTCGGTGGCTGAGCTAGAGGAGAACTCGGGAGCGCAACTGCAGTTCTCCGTGCGCGTCGACGACGGAGCCGAACCAGGCGCCGCCCTGGTCTGGCTGAGCGGCGATCTCGACCTCGCCGGGGCCGACGAGGCCCGCGCGGCCGTCGATCAGGCCGTCGCGGCCGGCCCGGCCACGCTGACCTTCGACGTGACGGAGCTGCGCTTCATGGACAGCTCGGGCATCGCCGTGCTCATCGCCGCGGCACAGAAGGTCGACTCGGTGGTGCTGCGCAATCCGTCGCCGGTCATCCAGCGCCTGCTGACCCTTGCCGGGCTGGCCGACGTTTTCGTCATCGAGACCTGATCCGCCCGCGCACCCGCCGCCTCAGAACCGCTGCCGGAGCACCTCGACACCCGGACCGCTCAGCTCGTCCAGCGCACAGGGGCGGCCGGACGCGGCCAGCAGCAGCGACATCACCGGTCCCTCCACCAGTGGGCCGGAGCCGACCGACAGGTCCGTGTCGGTGGCTCGAAGCGTCAGCCCGGCCACGCGGTCCCGTCCGCCGATGATGGCGTTGCTCTTCGCGTAGAACTGGAGAGCGCGGGCGACCTGCGCGGCGGCGTAGTCGTGCGCGATCCCGAGCGGACGGCGGATGTCCTCGCCGTGGACGAACGCCTCGCCGAGCCAGGTCTCCTTGGGACCGGGTGGCGCGCTCGTGCGTTGCTGTGCCGCGCGGAACGCAGCCAACGTCGCCGCCGGGCCGCCCCGGCTCAGGCGGGACACCTCGCCCGCGGTGAACCGGTCGAAGTTGAACCGCGCCGCGGCGAACTTCCGGAGGAACTTCGGCGGCGTCATCGTCGCGGACGACACTAGGTGGGCGAGTGCCTGGTGGACGTCCCACTCCGAACACAGCGACCGGGTGGACCACTGCGCATCGGTCAGGCCGTCCAGGTCGTCGGCCAGCGCGGCCCGCTCGGTGTGGATCGTGGGCCAGATGCTGTCGGCCATTGACGCCTCCTCGAGGGGTTGTCCCACCTCAACGACGGGTCAACCTACGCCGGATCGATCCCGCCGGCAGGACCGTTCAGCCGTCGAAAGCCCCGTGCCGCCCGTCGCCCTGGGCAAATCGGGCGGCGCCGGCCAATCCCTCGGACCGGACGGAGTCCAGACCATTGGCGAATTCGGTTGCGAGCGCGGTCGGCTGATCGCGGCCGAATCCGTCGTACACGGACCGCCGGTCCGACCGCATGCAGGCCTGCGGGAAAGCAGCGATCTCGGAGGCGAGCTGCTCGGCCGCAGCGCGGGCGGTCCCCGGCTCGACGACCCGGTTGGCGAACCCCATGGTCAAGGCCTCCTCCGCCCCGACCGGGCGGCCGGTGAGGATGAGGTCGAGGGCGCGCCCGAGGCCGACGATCCGCGGCAACCGGACCGTCCCGCCGTCGATCAACGGCACCCCCCAGCGGCGGCAGAACACCCCGACGACGGCGTCGGACTCCATGACGCGCAGATCGCACCACGCGGCCAGTTCGATGCCGCCCGCGACGGCGTAGCCACTGATCGCCGCGATGACGGGCTTGGTGAGCACCATCCGGCTGGGTCCCATCGGCCCGTCCGCGGACATGTCGGCGTCGAGGTGATTCGACATCTGCTTGAGGTCCGCACCGGCGCAGAAGGTGCCGTTCGCCCCGCAGAGGACCGCGGCCAGGGCGGACTCGTCGGCCTCGAACGCGCGGAACGCCTCGGCCAACGCGACGCCGGTCGGCCCGTCGACCGCGTTGCGGGCTTCGGGCCGGTCGATCACGACCGTCCGCACTTCGCCGTTGGGCCCGCTGTGCTCGACTCGCACTGTCATTGGGCGGACGCTACCGAGCCCGGGAACCTATTCCCAGGGGGCTGCGTCAGTGGGAGGACTCACCGCGCGCACAGTTCAGGTGACGCGTCTGGGAAACTGGACACATGCGTCCAGGTGCACCACGGCGAAGCCCTGCCCCCGGCGGCCCGGCCAGTCCGGCAACCGCCGCAGCCATGGCCGGCGCCGTCGATCTCGCGGCCGTCAAGGCCCGCTCCGAGGCGGCGGCCCGAGCGGCCGAGGCGCCGGCGCCCGCCGCCGGCAACTACGTCGTCGCCGTCAGCGAGGCGACCTTCCAAAGCGAGGTGCTCGACCGCTCGTTCCAGGTGCCGGTACTGCTCGTGCTGACCTCGCCGCGGGCCCCGTCGAGCGCCCAGCTGGTCGATGCGCTCGTTCCCGCGGTGACTGCGGCCAACGGCGCCCTGGTGCTTCGCGAGATCGACGCCGACGCCAATCCGCGAATCGTCCAGGCCCTGCAGGTTCAAGGTGTGCCGGCCGTGTTCGCCGTGATCAGCGGCCAGCTCATCCCCGGCTTCGAAGGCGTGCTCCCTGAGGCCCAGATCAACGAGTTCCTGGCCGCTGTGGTCCAGGCCGGCCGCGAGGCCGGACTGACGGCCGCCGGCGCCGCGCCGGCCGAGGCGGCCGAACCGGGGGCGCCCGCAGCGCCCGAGGACCCGCGGTTCGCCGCCGCGGAAGAGGCGCTCGAGGGCGGGAACTTCGAACTGGCCGCCCAGCGCTACCAGGCGATCCTCGACCAGGAACCGGCCAACCAGGAAGCCGTGCTGGCCCTCGGCCAGGTTCGCCTGCTGCAGCGCCTCGAGTCGGTCGACCGGGATGCGGCCCAGCGGGCCGAGTCGGCCCCTGACGACATCGAGGCGCAACTCGCTGCCGCCGACCTCCTGTTCGCCGGCAACGACATCGCCTCGGCGCTGGACCGGTTGCTCAAGACGATCCCCCGGACCGGCGGCGAGGACCGCGAACAGGTGCGCACCCGCCTGCTGGAGTTCTTCGAGCTCCTCGGCCCGGACGACCCCAGGGTGCCGGCCGCCCGGCGCGAACTGGCAAGGGCGCTGTTCTGATGGCCCGACCCCTCAATGACGAGGGTGGCTCGAGCGACTGGCAACGCGTCCGTCATCTGGTCGCCGTCAGCGAACGCGACCCGCTCGCTCCCTTCGCCCTACGGCCGGAGAAGAGCTACGCCTTCGCCGGTGACGGCAGCGCGGCGGTCGGGTACCGGGTGCGGGTGCGCACGGCGGTCGCGAGCGGGGACCCGGTCGGCGCGGCGGAGGGTTGGCCCGACGCGATCGAGGCCTTCGTGCAGGAGGCCCGCCGCCGCGGTCTGCGGATCGCGGTACTCGGCGCGGGGGAGCGGGCCCGGCCCATGTGGGAGCAGTACGGCTTCGGCCATCTCGCCATCGGCCGCGACGTCGTGGTGCACCGATCGGAGTTCACCGTTCACGGCCGGCGGTTCCGCAACCTGCGCCAGGCCATCCAGCGATCGCGCAACGCCGGCGTGACTGTCGAGATGCATCGGGAAGGCGACCTGCGTCCGGAGCAGATCCTCGAGCTGCGGGGGTTGATGAAGCGCTCGCGGCGCGAAGACACGCGGGGCTTCTCGATGATCCTGGGGGGCCTGTTCGACGGCCGCGAGCCGGACGCCATTCTCGTCGTCGCCCGCGACACCTCCGGCGCGGTGATCGGCGCCCACCGCTACCTGTGGGCCGGCAAGCAGGATCTGTCGCTGGACTTCCCGCTCCGCTCGCAGGACGCCCCGAACGGAATGGACGAGCGGCTGATCGCCGAGATCGTCGAGTGGGGCGCCACCCGCGGCGTGGAGCGGGTGTCGCTGGCGTTCGCACCGTTCCCGGACCTGTTCGCCAACCGCAAGCACCTGGGCGTGCTGGGCAAGGTGGGCTACGGCCTCGTCCATCTGCTCGACCCGCTCATCAGCGTGGAACGGCTCTACCGCTACCTGCGCAAGTTCCACGCGTTCGACCAGGAGCGTTACGTGATGCTCCGCTGGCGCCAGGTCCTGCCGGTGCTGGTGGCCCTGCTACTGCTCGAGTTCGGCGGCTGAAACTCCTGCTGCCGGGACTTTTCCCCGGAGCTGACCGGTTTACCTGTCAGTAACCAGTCGGTTGCGGGGAGAAGTGCCAGCAGGGAGGCGTCATGACTCTTGGCCCGGTCACTGACTACGTGCCCGACGCCGCGGCGAGGCAGGCGGAGCTACGGGCGTACCGAGGCCTTGTGCGGCTGTTCGGGCGGGCCGTTCGCCAACCCCCCGGCGGGTCGCCGGTTCCGGTGATCCTGGTGCCCGGGTTCATCTCCGGCGACGTCTCCCTCGCGATGCTGGCCCGCACGCTTCGGCGGGCCGGCCACCGGACCTTCCGCAGTGAGATCGGAGCGAACCTCGGCTGTACCGACGCCATGGTCGAACGGCTCATCCGCCGAATCGAGCGGGTGGCGGCCGAGGAGGGCCGGCCCGTCACGCTCGTGGGGCACAGCCGGGGCGGAATGATCGTCAAGCTGGCCGCGATCCGACGCCCCGACCTCGTCGCCGGCATCGTCGTGCTCAGCGCGCCGGTCACCGGGACGTTGAGCATCGCGGCCCACGTGCGCAAGCAACTCGAGCTGTTGTTCCGGCTCAACCGCCGCGGCCTGCGGGCCGTGATCGCCGAGGACTGCGTGACCGGCGAGTGCGCCGACCGGGTCGCGGCGGAGCTGATGGCGCCATTCCCCAGCGACGTCGCGTTCACGTCCGTCTACACCCGCTTCGACGCGATCATCGACTGGCAGACCTGCCTCGACCCGGCCGCCGAGCTGGTAGAGGTCGACTCGAGCCACACCGGCATGGCAACCGATCCGGCCGTCCACCGGATCGTTGCCGGCCGGCTGGCCGTCATCTCCGACCGCGCCGCCTAGGGCCCCGTCCGGGCGATTTCTCCATCGTTGGAAATTTTCTCGACGAGACCCGTGTCACAACCCCTCAACTTGGGTACGCCAGCGCCAGTCAACGTCGATTGGGGTCGTGCGATGCAACATCTCCGCGGACGCAGGTCCGGTTGGCTCGTAGTGATAGCGCTCGCCGCGCTCGTCGGCGCGACCCTGGCCGGTCCGGCGCAGTCGAGCGTCGCCGCGGCGACCACGGCGACCTACGTCAACCCGGTCTCGAAGACCATCCCCGCCGACACCTTCGCCGATCCGTCGATCATCCGGGGCAAGGACGGCTACTGGTACTCCTACGGCACCTCCGATCCGCTGTGCGAGCAGCAGAACACCGACCCGGGCTGCGCGGCCGAGAACGGCTACGTCCCGCACCGGATCCCGATCGCACGATCGTCGGACCTCGTGACCTGGAAGTTCGCCGGAGACGCCTTCGCCGATCCCGGCCCGGGCAGCAACTTCCCGAGCTGGGCCGAGGACAACGCCGGGCTGTGGGGGCCCGACATCCGCTACGTCAACGGCCAGTACCGGCTGTACTACGTCGTGACCGAGACGAAAGTGACCCCGGACGGCGGCGACAACGCCATCGGCATGGCGACGGCGCCCACCCCCGTCGGCCCGTGGACCGACTCGGGTGGCCCGGTCCTGGGGCCGCGGCGCGGCGGTCCCGGCGACAACTTCAAGTGGACCTTCGACCCCGCCGTCGTCACCGACACCGACGGCTCGCAATGGATGTTCTACGGGTCGTACTACGGCGGCGTCTGGGTGACCAGGCTGACCGACGACGGCCGGACCGCGGTCGGGGACCCGACCATGGTCGCGATCGACAACA
This sequence comes from Jatrophihabitans sp., assembly GCF_046262535.1. GTDB lineage: Bacteria > Actinomycetota > Actinomycetes > Mycobacteriales > Jatrophihabitantaceae > Jatrophihabitans. Next base: position 17,140 of record NZ_JBHEMO010000069.1, read on the forward strand.
AGTTCGAGGGTTCCTACGTCGTGCGACGAGGGGGCTACTGGTACTTCTTCGCCTCCACGGCGAACTGCTGCGCCGGGCCGACCACGGGCTACAGCGTGCAGGTGGGGCGCTCGAAGGATCTGCGCGGCCCGTACATCGACCGCGACGGGGTGTCGCTGCTAGCGTCGCGGGCCGGTGGCACTCCGACGCTGAACCAGAACGGCAACGTCTGGATCGGGGCTGGGCACAACGCGATCGCCACCGACCTGTCCGGCCAGGACTGGATCGTCTACCACGCCATCAACCGCAACGATCCGTACCTCAACGGCACCGACGGCATCAATGAGCGGCCGATGCTGATGGACCGGCTGGACTGGGTGAACGGCTGGCCCTACGTCCGCGCCGACCACGGACCCAGCGACACTCCGCAAACCGGCCCGGTCAGCGGCGGCGCGACGTTCACCCGCTTCGACGACGGCACCGGCGCGTTCCGGCCCACCGGGGTGTGGAGTTACCCGCAGGACCCGCAGTCCGGCCGGTACGCCCACGCGCTGCGCAACCAGTCCACCCTGACCGCGACGGCACCGGATGCCCACCAGCTCCGGGCTGAGGCCGACGTCCGCGGCTCGGCCGGCATCACCCTCGGGAGCCGACATGACCGGCCGCGGCTGCAGGTCTGGGTCGCCTCCAGCGACGCGCGCTGGCAACTGCGGGCGCAGGTGACCGGCGGTCCCGGTGGCGCGGTCACCGCGCCCTTGCCGGCCAACTTCAACCCGAGCGCGTGGCATTCCCTGGCCGTCGAGCTGCGCGGGAACTCTGTCTACGCGGAGCTGACCAACGCCCGTCTCGGTGACCCGCTCGCGACCCTTCGCCTGCAGTTGCGACGAGGCCTGGGCGACTCGGTCCAGGCCGGTGCGGTCGCGCGCAAGCCCGGTGCGGACGTGGACAACCTCAGCGTGCTGAAGGCGTACACGCCGGTCACCCAGCTCGCGACGCACTCTTTCCCGACCACACTCGACCCAGCCGCGAGCGACGAGTTCGACGGCGCGACGTGGAACTCCGGCTGGACCTTCGTCGACCGCAACACCCAACCTCTGACGGTGACGGGCGGCAATCTGGTCTGGCCGGTCGAGGACTCCGACCTGAACGGGTGCAACACCTTGCCCGGCTGTGCGCCGAGCACCGCGGGTCTGCTGTTGCGCGACCCCCCGAGCCAGCAGGGCGATTGGGCCATCGAGACGAAGCTGACGCTGGACACCGGGACCGACGAGATCCTGAACTACCAGCAGGGCGGGCTCCTCGTGTACGTCAACGACGACCTGTTCACCCGACTCGACAACGTCGCAATCTGGAACACGCGGCAGATCGAGTTCGGCAAGGAGATGATCTACGCAGGACGTACCTCGAACGGCGGGACGATCGTCGGCCCGCCGGGGGCCACCACCTACCTGCGCATCGTCCACCACTACAACGCGGCGCGCGGCGAACACGAGTTGCGGGCGTGGACGATGCGCGAGGGCGGCCACTGGGTCCACGGCGGCGTGTGGACGCTGCCGGGCGACGCCCAGCTGAAGGTCGGTTTGGTCTCCCAGGGCCGGCAGACCGGTGACCGGAAGACCTCGGTGTTCGACTACTTCCGCTCCTACATCGGTTGACGCGGCGAGGACTTCGCCGCTCAGGCCGGAGCGGCGAAGTCCTCGGTGATCCAGGCCTTGAGGTGAACGGCGTCCATGACGATGTCGATGCCGACGTCGCGCAATGTGGTGCTCAGGATGTTGCGCCGGTGCGGGTCGTTCGGCGCGACCTCGTTGTACATGCCGTTGTGCGCCGCGAGGACGCCGGCGAGGCTCCAATTGGACGTCCACGCGCAGTTCTCGCCGATCGCGCGCCAGCTGTAGCCGGCGGCAGTGATGCGGGCGCCGAAGGACAGTTCGCCGGGAAGCTGGTGGGACAGGGTGTTGTACTTCGCCATCAGCAGGTTGTGGCTGTGCGCCGCCGCGCTCAGCCGGGTGTTCCACCGCAGCGCGGCCAAGCCGTGCGCGTGCCGCTCGGTGTTGATCAGCGCGAACACCTGTTGCGCGTCGTAGGCGGCAGTGGCCGGGCTCGGCGTGGTCGCGGCCGCTGGGCCGGGGCCGGCGATGGTTGCCGTCGCCAGGCCCAGGGTGAGGACCAGCGCGGAGACCCAAGCTCGAGTAGCTCGCATGCGTGCCATGAGCACCATCCGTTGTCAGTGGTAGCTACAGGCACGGGGGCAACCTGAGCCACGCGAAGCTACACCCGTTTCGGCGGTCGAGTCGGACCGAGCGGGGCGAATCGGGCACATCGGCAGCGCGAACCGGGACTTTCGCCCCGCAGGCGGAGCTCAATCACAAGGTCAGCCGGCGTAGCGCAGCCAGATGGCGCCCAGGGGCGGCACCCGGACCGACGCGGACGCCGGCTGCCCGTGCCACATCTCGTCGCGCGCCTCGACGCCGCCGAAATTGCCGACGCCGGAGCCGAAGTACACGTCGGCGTCGGTGTTCAGCACTTCGTCCCAACGTCCGGGGAAGGGCAGCCCGAGGCGGTAGGCCTCGTGGGGCACCGAGGCGAAGTTGGCGATGCACGCGATGACCGAGCTGTCGTCACCGAAGCGCAGGAACGAGTACACGTTCCCGGACGCGTCGTTGGCGTCGATCCAGTGGAAGCCGGTCTCGAGGGTGTCGCGCGACCACAGGGCCGGCGTCGTCTTGTACGTCGCGTTGAGGTCGGCGATCAGCCGGGCCACGCCACGGTGCCCCGGGTCGTCGAGCAGCCACCAGTCGAGCGAGCGCGACTCGGCCCATTCCCCGCCCTGCCCGAACTCCTGGCCCATGAACAGCAACTGCTTGCCCGGGTGCGCCCACATGTAGGCATACAGCGCGCGCAGCGTCGCCATCTGCTGCCACCGGTCGCCGGGGATCTTGTTCAGCAGCGAGCCCTTGCCGTGGACGACCTCGTCGTGCGACAGCGGCATCACGAAGTTCTCGGTATAGGCGTACATCATCGAGAAGGTGAGTTCGTTGTGGTGGTACTGCCGGTAGATCGGCGGATGCGAGATGTAGCTGAGCGTGTCGTGCATCCATCCCATGTCCCACTTGAAGCCGAACCCGAGACCGCCGAGGTGCGTGGCCCGCGTGACGCCGGGCCAGGATGTCGACTCCTCGGCGATGGTGATCGCGCCGGGGACGCGCTTGTCAACGGTCGCGTTCATCTCCTGAAGGAAGGCCACGGCCTCGAGGTTCTCCCGGCCGCCGTGGATGTTGGGCTCCCACTCGCCGTCCTTCCGCGAGTAGTCGAGGTAGAGCATCGAGGCGACGGCGTCGACCCGCAGCCCGTCGATGTGGTACTCCTCCAGCCAGTAGAGGGCGTTCGCGACGAGAAAGTTGCGCACCTCGGAGCGGCCGAAGTTGAAGACGAAGGTGCCCCAGTCCGGCTGCTCACCGCGCCGCGGGTCGCCGTGCTCGTAGAGCGCGGTGCCGTCGAAGCGGCCGAGTGCGAACGCGTCCTTCGGGAAGTGTGCGGGGACCCAGTCGACGATCACCCCGATGCCGGCCTGGTGCAGCTTGTCAACGAGGTAGCGGAAGTCGTCCGGGCTGCCGAAGCGGGCCGACGGCGCGTAGTAGGACGAGACCTGATAACCCCACGATCCGCCGAACGGGTGCTCGGCGACCGGCAGGAACTCGACGTGGGTGAAGCCGGCGTCGACGACGTAATCGACGAGCTCTTCGGCGAGCTGGCGGTAGGACAGCCCCATCTTCCAGGAGCCGATGTGGACCTCGTAGATCGACATGGGCGCCTTGTGCCAGTGCGTAGCGGCGCGGCCGGTGATCCACTCGTCGTCGCTCCACTCGTAGCGCGACGTCGTCACCACCGAGGCGGTCGCCGGCGGCGTCTCGGTGCCGAAAGCCATCGGGTCGGCCTTATCGCGCCACACGTTGTCGGCGCCGAGGATCTGGAACTTGTATCGGCAGCCGTCGCCGACGTCGGGGACGAAGATCTCCCACACGCCGCTCGACCCGAGCGCGCGCATCGGCAGGGCACGGCCGTCCCAGTAGTCGAAGTCACCGATCAGCCGCACGCCGCGGGCGTTGGGTGCCCACACGGCGAAGGACGTCCCGGTGACCGGGCCCCCGGGGGTGTCGTAGGTGCGGACGTGGGCGCCCAGCGCCTTCCACAGGTTCTCGTGGCGGCCTTCGCCGATCAGGTGCAGGTCGACCTCGCCGAGGGTCGGCAGCCACCGGTAGGGGTCGTCCACGCGGTGCGTCTGGTCGCCGTAGCTGACCTCGATGCGGTAGTCGGACGGCGGCCCCTCGACCAACCCCTCGAAGACACCGCCGTCGTGTACGCGCTGCATAGGCGTTCGCGTGCGGCCGGCCACGACCGACGCGGTGGCCGCCTCGGGACGCAGGGTACGGATGACGGTCGTACCGTCCGGTCGCGGGTGCGCACCCAGCACGCCGTGCGGGTTGTGGTGGGCGCCGGACACCAGGCGGTCGAGTTCGTCGCGGGCAACAATGGTCGTCACGATTGTTCTCCAGACGAGAGTCGGGTAAGCGACGCGAGCGGGATGGGCAGCCAGGCCGGCCGGTTGCGCGCCTCGTAGACGGCCTCGTACACCGCCTTGTCGGCTTCGAAGGCGCGCAACAGCACACTGTGGGTACGTGGGTCGGCGCCGGCCCCCGAGGCGTAGCCGATGCAGAACGCGTCGCGATTGCGCGCGGACCATTCGTCCGCGCGATAGGACAGCTGCGGGTCGTGCCCGATCTCGATCACCCGGTGGTGCCCGGCGTACTCGAAGGAGCGCATCATCCCGGCGACGTCGCGCAGCGGTGAGTCGAAGGCGCGGCGCTCGGACATGGCGGCCATCGGTTCGCCCTCGAAGTCGATCAGCACCCACCGGTGGACGGTGCGCAGCGCCTGCCCGAGGTGCAGGTCGCCGTGGATGCGTTGCGTGGTGACGGAGCCGGCCAGGGTCGCGACTTCGGCGAAGATCCGCCGCAGCCCGTCGGCGACATCGCCCAGCTCCGGCACGATCGCCAGCGCCCTGTCGAGGCGCTCGGCCATGTCGCGCGACCGGCGCTGCAGCTCGTCGGCGTCGGCCTCCCGCACGCCGAAGGCGACAGCCAGGTCGGCGTGCACGGCCGCGACGGCCTCGCCGAGGCGCTCGGCCTCGCCGGCGAAGTCGCCGCCGGCCTCCTCGGCGTGCAGGTCAGCCTCGGCCATCAGGTCACGAACGCTGGTCTTCGCGAGCTCCCAGCCGTCGGTTCCGCTCGTCATGAACTCCTGCAGCATCGCCAGCGACGAGGAAACCCCGTCGACCTCGGCCTCGACCGCCCCGAGGAGCCGGGCGATGTGCTTCGCGCCCAGCTTGCTCAGCTCGCCCTGCACCTCGATGTCGGGGTTGATCCCGGGCTGCAGCCGGCGGAAGACCTTCATGATTGCGACGTCACCGAACACCATCGATGTGTTCGACTGCTCACCGGTCATCACGAGGCTGGGGAGGTCGACGGGGATGTCGTCGGGCGATTCGGCGTAGCGCAGGAAGTGCAGCGGGCCGTCATGCGCCTCGTCGCGCATGCCGACGAGCCACGCGGGCGTGACGTCCTTGTCGTGCAGGGCGTCGTAGATCCATACCGGTCCGTCGTCGCCTTCGACGGTGCCCACGAGGACGTGCTCCAGCGAGTCGACCGGGTGAGCCCGGGCCACGAGCGGAATCTGGTAGGTCTCGGTGCCGCCGTCGGTGTAGTCGACGTGGGCGGTCCAGATGGTGACCGGCGGATCGGCCACGAGCTCGGTCAGCGGCGTGACGGTGACGTCGGCGTTGCGGCCCTTGCCGGCGAACCAGCGTTGGGCCGGCATCCACGCCTCGATCAGCGGGCCGATCTTCTCGGGTTTCATCATCAGATATCGCTCTCCGCCGCCGGCTCGCCGGTCGGATGTGGCACGCGCGGGATGCGCAGCCAGTAGAAGCCGTGCCCGGCCAGGGTCAGCAAGTACGGCAGCTCGCCGATCATCGGGAAATGACCGCCGCCGAGCAGCTCGATGGGTTGCGCGCCTTGCCACGGCCGAAGGTCGAGCTCGGCGGCCTGCGGGAAGCGGGACAGGTTGTTGACGCACAGCACGATGTCGTCGCCGAATTCGCGGACGAAGCTCAGGACCGAGGGGTTGCTGCCGCCGATGTCGGTGAACGTGCCGATGCCGAACGCCGGGTTGGACTTGCGCAGCTGGATCATCCGGCGCGTCCAGTGCAGCAGCGAGGACGTGTTGCGCGTCTGCGACTCGACGTTGGTCACCTGGTAGCCGTAGACCGAGTCGATGTTGACGGGCAGGTACAGACGGCCCGGCTCGCAGGTGGAGAAGCCGGCGTTGCGGTCGGGCGTCCACTGCATGGGGGTGCGCACGCCGTCGCGGTCACCGAGCCAGATGTTGTCACCCATGCCGATCTCGTCGCCGTAGTAGAGGACGGGCGATCCCGGCAACGACAGCAGCAGTGCGGTGAACAGCTCGATCTGATTGATGTCGTTCTCGAGCAGGGGCGCGAGCCGGCGCCGGATCCCGATGTTGGCCTTCATCCGCGGGTCGCGCGCGTATTCCGACCACATGTAGTCGCGCTCTTCGTCGGTGACCATCTCGAGCGTCAGCTCGTCGTGGTTGCGCAGGAAGATGCCCCATTGGCAGTTGTCGGGGATCGGCGGGGTCTGCGCCATGATCTCCGAGATCGGGTAACGGCTCTCGCGCCGGACGGCCATGAAGATGCGCGGCATGACCGGGAAGTGGAAGGCCATGTGGCACTCGTCGCCGCCGACGGACGGATCGCCGAAGTACTCCACGACGTCCCCCGGCCACTGGTTCGCCTCGCACAGCAGCACCCGGTCGGGGTAGTCGCGGTCGACCTCCTTGCGCACCCGCTTCAGGAATTCGTGCGTCTCCGGCAGGTTCTCACCGTTCGTGCCGTCGCGAACATAGAGGTAGGGGACCGCGTCCAACCGGAAACCGTCGATGCCTAGATCGAGCCAGAAGCGCAGCGCCTCGAGGATCGCCTGCTGCACACCGGTCGAGTCGAAGTTCAGGTCGGGCTGGTGGCTGAAGAAGCGGTGCCAGTAGTACTGCTTACGCACCGGGTCGAACGTCCAGTTCGACGGCTCGGTGTCGACGAAGATGATGCGCGCCTCAGGATAGCGGCGGTCGTCGTCGTTCCAGACGTAGAAGTCGCCGTAGGGGCCGTCGGGGTCGGACCGGCTGGCCTGGAACCACGGGTGCTGGTCGGACGTGTGGTTCATGACGAAGTCGATGATCACGCGGATGCCGCGTTCGTGCGCCGCGTCGAGGAACGCTTTGAAATCGTCGACCGTGCCGAACTCGGGCAGCACACCGGTGAAGTCGCTGACGTCGTAACCACCGTCGCGCAACGGGGACGAATAGAACGGCGGCAGCCACAGGCAGTCGATGCCGAGCCACTGCAGGTAGTCCAGCCGTTCCTGCAGTCCGCGTAAGTCGCCGGTGCCGTCGCCGTTGGAGTCCTGGAATCCGCGGACGAGGACCTCGTAGAAGACGGCGCGCTTGAACCAATCGGGTTCGTGCAGCACACCAGTTGTCGGACCAGACATCGGGGACGAGATCGTCACCTTCCATTCCTAGCAGCAGACGGAGCTGGTGTGCGAAGCGCGAACAGGTTCGCTCGGTCACTCCGTACGGCCTACCCAGGTCGTCGCGAGCCTGAACGAGGAGCGGGCGGCGGCAAGCGGCGGGCGGGACCCGACGATGCCGAGAAAGTGCTGATAGCTGTAACTGTGCTGCTCGCCCGGCGAGTGCGCTTCGACGAGCCCGTTCAGCCCCGCGTCCTGGAGCCACGTCCTGACCTGGGCCAGTTCCGGGTAGTAGTGATACTCGCCGCGACGGATCTGCTCGCCCGTCGCCATGGGCAGGCCCTGGTCGCGGGCTTCGGCGTAGGAGAGGGCAAGCCCGGCCGGATCCGTGCGCTCCACCGTCAGGTAGATGCTGCCGCCGGGACGCGCGGCGCCAACCAGCCGCTCGAGCACCACCGGCCATTGCTCGGGAGGCATGTATTCCATCGCGTCCACGCACATGACGGCGTCGAACTCGCCCGCGAAGGGGAGATCCTGCCGGCCTGCCTTCTGCCGCGCAACGGACGGGAACTTTGCGGCGGCCCGGGCCAGCATGCCCGCGGATCGGTCGACTCCGCTCACGGCGAAGTCTGCCGCCAGGACGACCCCGAAGTACTTGCCCGTTCCACATGCGGCGTCCAGCACCCGACCTCCGCGCGGGCAGCGACCCAGTAGGCCTTGCACGAAGCGGCGGTGTGTCTCGTCCATCGGCGCGTCATCGGCGTCGTAGGTGGGTGCGTAGCTCGTGTCGAAATCGCGTTCGGCGGCGCGTTGCTGCTCGGCCAATCAAGCGGCTCGGTCCATCGGATCCCTCGCTCTCGTCGCGGGGGGGTCCATGCCTTCTCAGCATCACACACCGCGCCCAGCGCCGGAAGTCGACGCCGGATTCAGCTGGGCAGCACGGAGAAGATGTGGGCCGGGCGGGTCAGGGGATCGAGCCGGACGTAGTTGTGCTCGCCCCAGTCGTACTCGTCGCCCGTCAACAGGTCGCGCACGCGGAACGCGCCGCCCCATTCGACGCCGAGCGTCTCGAGGTCGACCGACACCGTGGCCTCGCGCCATTCGTGCGGGTTGACCGTGCACACGACCAGGATGGTGTCGCCGGTCGCCGCGTCGCGCTTGCTGAACGCCGTGATGTCGGGGTTGTCGACGTGGTGGAAGTGGACGTTGCGCAGCTGTTGCAGCGCCAGGTGCTCGCGGCGGATGCGATTCAGTTTGCCGACCAGCGGGGCCAGCGACCGACCGTCGGCGATGGCGCCGCTGAAGTCCCGGGGGCGCAGCTGGTACTTCTCCGAGTCGAGGTACTCCTCACTGCCCGGGCGGACCGGAAGGTGTTCGTACAGCTCGTAGCCGGAGTACACGCCCCACGACGGCGACGTGGTTGCCGCCAGGACGGCTCGGATCGAGAATGCACCCGGCCCGCCGTTCTGCAGGTACTCGTGCAGGATGTCGGGCGTATTCACGAAGAAGTTCGGATGCATGTAGTGCGCGGTGCCGGCCAGCTCGCCGACGTAGGTCTCGATCTCCTCCTTGCTGGTGCGCCAGGTGAAGTACGTGTAGCTCTGGTGGAAGCCGATCTTGGCCAGCTCGTGCATCATCGCGGGACGGGTGAAGGCCTCGGCCAGAAACAGCGCGTCCGGATCGGTCTTCTTGACCTCGGCGATGAGCCACTGCCAGAAGTTGAGCGGCTTGGTGTGCGGGTTGTCGACCCGGAAGATCCGCACTCCGGTGGCGATCCAGTGCTGGATGATGCGCAGGCACTCGGTGTACAGACCCTTCGGGTCGTTGTCGAAGTTGAGCGGGTAGATGTCCTGGTACTTCTTCGGCGGATTCTCCGCGTAGGCGATCGTGCCGTCGGGCTTGGTGGTGAACCACTCGGGGTGCGACGTGACCCAGGGGTGGTCGGGCGCGCACTGCAGCGCGAAGTCCAGGGCGACCTCCATGTCGAGCTCGCGGGCGCGGCGGACGAACGCGGTGAAGTCGGCCATCGTCCCGAGCTCGGGATGGATCGCGTCGTGACCGCCGTCGGCCGAGCCGATCGCCCAGGGCGATCCGACGTCCCAACTCGCGGCGACGAGGGTGTTGTTCGGCCCCTTGCGGTTCACCTGACCGATCGGGTGGATCGGCGGCAGGTAGACCACGTCGAAACCGAGCGAGGCGACGTAGTCGAGGTGCTCGGTCGAGTCCTTGAACGTGCCGTGCCGCACCGGTCGGGCGGGGGAGACCGGGTCGCCGGCGAGCTCGGCGCCGATCGAGCGGGGGAAGAACTCGTACCACGATCCGAACAGCGCGCGCGGCCGGTCCACCCACAGCGGATATCGCGGCGATGACGTCACCAGTTCGCGCACGGGGTTGTCGAACGCGAGTCGCTGCAGGTAGTCGTCCAGCGCCGGTCCGACGCGGTGGGCGACATCAAGCGTCGTGTCCCGCAGCGCCCGGGCCGCCGCCACCGCGCGCGGCCGGTCCGCCTTGGGCAGCGTGCGGCCGAGCTGGTCGAACAGCCGCGCGCCGCTCTCGAAGTCGTTGGCCAGGTCGTCGCTGCCCTGTCCGGCGTCGATCTTGGCGGTGACAGCGTGATGCCACGTCGCCATCGGGTCGCTCCACGCCTCGACCGCGAACGACCATGGGCCGGGACGGTCGGGCACGACCTCCGCGTGCCATTGATCGGTGCCGACCGCGCCGGGGCGCATCCGCGCCACGGCGGCCTTGCGCCCGGCCGCGTCGCGCAGCACCACGCTCGCCGCGACGGCGTCGTGGCCCTCGCGGAACACCCTCGCCGAGACGGGCACGGCCTCGCCGACCACTGCCCGCGCCGCGAACTCGGGTGTCGCGGTCGAGCCGACGAGGGGAGAGATGTCGGTCAGTCCGAATCGTCCTACCACCCAACCGACGTTACCCAGGTCGTGTCGAACCTCCCAATGCGACCGCCCGGCTTCGACGGCACCGCGGTTGGGCCGGCTGCCTGCGGTAAGTCGTCTGCGCGGCTGCCGTAAGCCCTTACGGAACTGCTAGCGTCCGCACACGTGAAAGCACTTCGACGACTCACTGTCCGCGCCGCATTTCCTGACGAATTGGTGCGACTGGGCGACATCGTCGCCAACCTGCGCTGGTCCTGGCACGCCGAATCACTCGACCTGCTGGAAGCCGTCGACCCCGACCTCTGGGGCGAGTGCGGTCACGACCCCGAGCGGATGCTCGGCGAGGTCAGCGCGGAGCGCTACGCCCAGCTCGGCCGCGACCGCAAGTTCGTCCGGCGGCTCGACGACATCCACGACGACCTGACCGACTACCTGACCCAGCCGCGCTGGTACCAGCGGGAGGCGCAGAAGTCGACCCTGCCCGAGTCCATCGGCTACTTCAGCCCGGAGTTCGGCATCACCGAGGTGCTCCCGCAGTACTCCGGCGGCCTCGGGATCCTGGCCGGGGACCACCTCAAGGCGGCCAGTGACCTCGGCGTCCCAATCATCGGCGTGGGGCTGCTGTACGGATCGGGTTACTTCCGCCAGACGCTGTCGCGCGACGGCTGGCAGCTCGAGCAGTACCCGGCGCTCGATCCGCAGGGCCTGCCCATCAGCATTCTCGAGACCGCCGACGGAACGCCGGCCCGGGTCGCGATCGCGCTGCCCGAATCGCGGACGCTGCACGCCCAGATCTGGGTGGCGCAAGTCGGCCGGGTCCCGCTGCTGCTGCTCGACAGCGACATCGAGGAGAATGACGCCGACGCGCGTCAGGTCACCGACCGGCTCTACGGCGGCGGCAAGGAGCACCGGCTCGAGCAGGAGCTGCTGCTCGGCGTGGGCGGCGTCCGGGCCATCCGGGCGTACTGCGCGGCCACCGGCACACCCGCCCCCACGGTGTTCCACACCAACGAGGGGCACGCCGGATTCCTCGGCGTCGAGCGGATCCGCGAGATCGTCGAGGGCGACGGCCTCGATTTCGACGCGGCCCTGCAGGCCGTCCGGGCCGGCACCGTCTTCACCACGCACACGCCGGTGCCCGCCGGCATCGACCGCTTCGACCGGACGCTCGTGGCGGCGCACCTGACGGGCATGAGCCCGCTGCCGGCCGAGCGCATCCTCGACCTGGGCGCCGAAGAGGACCCGACCATCTTCAACATGGCGCACATGGGGCTGCGCCTCGGCCAGCGCGCCAACGGCGTGTCGCTCCTGCACGGCGAGGTCAGCCGCGAGATGTTCGCCGACCTCTGGCCCGGGTTCGACACCTCCGAGGTGCCGATCACGTCGGTCACCAACGGCGTACACGCGCCGACCTGGATGGCCCGGGAGATCCTCGAGATCGCCGAGCGCGAGGTCGGGTCGGCCGTGCTCGACGAAGGCGGCGGCTGGGAGGCGATCGACAAGGTCGGCGACGCGGAGCTGTGGCGGGTGCGCAACCTGCTGCGGGCTCGGCTGGTGGACGAGATCCGGCGGCGCATGCGCCAGTCCAACCTGGTGCGCGGGTTCAGCGAGGCGGAGCTGGGCTGGACGTCGTCGGCGTTCGACCCGAACGTGCTGACGATCGGCTTCGCCCGCCGGGTGCCGTCCTACAAACGGCTCACGCTGATGCTGCGCGACCCGGAACGGCTGCGTGCGCTGCTGCTGGATCCCGAACACCCGGTTCAGATCGTGATCGCCGGCAAGAGCCACCCGGCCGACGACGGCGGCAAGCAGCTGATCGCCCAGATGGTGCAGTTCGCCGACGACCCCGAGGTGCGACACCGCATCACGTTCCTGCCCGACTACGACATCGGCATGGCCCGCTACCTGTACTGGGGCGTGGACGTCTGGCTGAACAACCCGCTGCGTCCGCTCGAGGCCTGCGGCACGTCCGGCATGAAGGCGGCCCTCAACGGTGCCCTCAACCTGTCCATCCGGGACGGGTGGTGGGACGAGTGGTTCGACGGGGAGAACGGGTGGGCCATCCCGTCCGCCGAGGGGCTGACCGACCATGACCGGCGCGACGACCTCGAAGCGCACGCGCTGTACGACCTGATCGAGAAGAACGTCGCGCCCCGGTTCTACGACCGGCAGCGGGGCGGCGTCCCCACCCGGTGGGTGCAGATGGTGCGGCACACGCTGAAATCGCTGGGCCCGAAGGTGCTCGCCACCCGGATGGTCAGCGAGTACGTGCGACGCCTCTACGCGCCGGCGGCGTCCTCGGCGGCGCGGATGGTGGCCGACGAGTTCGCGGCCGCGCGCACGCTGGCGACGTGGCGGCGCGAGGTCGAGGCCCGGTGGCCCGGCGTCGCCGTCCTGCACGTCGACTCGCAACTGTCCGGCGGCGGCGTCGCGCAAGTCGGGGAGTCCTTGACGCTGCGGGCCGAGATCGCGCTGGGCGGCCTTTCGCCCGACGACGTGGTCGTCGAGGCGGTGTACGGACGGGCCGCGGCCGACGACCGGCTGACCGACATCTCGACGGTGTCGCTGCACCCGGTGGCCAACGGGGACGGCACCGACCGGTACGAGGGGGACGTCCCGCTCGAGCGGACCGGTGCCTTCGGTTACACGGTGCGGGTGCTGCCGAAAAACGAGCTGCTGGCCTCACCGGCCGAGCTCGGCCTGGTCGCGACCGCCTGACGTCCCGCTCGGAGTTGTCCGTGCCTCCCCACGTCATTGCGTGGGGACGCACGGACAACTCGATAGGTTCGGGGGCATGACCGCCGAAGGGGAACCGCTCTGGGAACCGTCCCCGGCGAGGATCCAGAGTGCCCGGCTCACCGAGTTCGCCACGTGGCTCGGCAGGCGGGGACGCGCGTTCGTCGGCTACGGCGAGCTGTGGCAGTGGTCGGTCGGCGACCTCAACGCCTTCTGGGGCGAATTGGCGCAGTGGTTCGGCGTCCGCTGGCACAGCCCGCCGACTGCCGCCTTGGCCGACGCGTCGATGCCCGGCGCCCGGTGGTTCCCCGGCGGAACGCTCAATTACGCCGAGCACGCGCTGTACCCGCCGTGCGACGTCGACCCCGACGACGTCGCCGTGTTGTTCACGCGGGAGGACGGGCTCGAAGAGACGCTGACCTGGGCCGAGCTTCGGACCCAGGTGGCCTCGGTCCGCACCGCACTGGCGGCCGCCGGCGTTGGCCGCGGTGATCGCGTCGCCGCACTCGTCCCCAACTCGCCCGTCGCCCTGATCGCCATGCTGGCCACGACCTCGCTCGGCGGCGTCTGGTCGTCGTGCTCGCCCGACTTCGGCGCCCGGGCCATTGCCGACCGCTTCACCCAGATCGAGCCCGTCGTCCTCGTCACCGTCGACGGATACCGCTACGGCGGCAAGGGCTTCGACATCCGCTCGACCGTCGAGGCGCTCCGCGCCGAGCTGCCCACCCTGCGGGCAACCGTTCTCGTGCCCTACCTGGACGAGGCCGCTACCTTGCCCGGCGCGCGGGCCTGGGCCGAGCTGCTCGCCTCTGCGGGCGAGTTGGCCTTCGAGCCGGTGCCCTTCGACGCGCCGATGTGGATCCTCTACTCCTCGGGCACCACCGGCCTGCCCAAGCCGATCATCCACGGCCAGGGCGGCATCCTGCTCGAACACATGAAGCAGCTGGCGCTGCATCTCGATCTCGGCCGGGGCGACCGGTTCTTCTGGTTCAGCACAACTGGCTGGATGATGTGGAACCTGCTCGTGTCCGGCCTCACGGTCGGGTCGGCGGTCGTCCTCTTCGACGGCAACCCCATGTACCCGGAACCGGACGCGCTCTGGCGCCTCGCCGAGCGGCAGCGGATCACTGCCTTCGGGGTCTCCGCGCCGTACCTGCAGGCGTGCATGAAGGCGGAGCTGCAGCCGGGCTCGCTGAATCTCGCCGCTCTGCGGTCGGTGGGTTCCACGGGTGCGCCGCTCTCGCCCGAAGGCTTCGCGTGGGTCTATCAGGCCGTGAAGCCCGACGTCATGCTCTCGTCGCTGTCCGGTGGAACGGACGTGTGCACGGCGTTCGTCGGGGGAGCGCCCACCCTGCCGGTCCGCGCTGGTGTCATCCCGTGCCGGATGCTCGGCTGCGCCGTTGAAGCCTACGACGAGCACGGTGTGCCGGTGATCGGGACGGTGGGCGAGCTCGTGCTCACCGAACCCATGCCGTCCATGCCGGTCGGGTTCTGGAACGACCCCGACGGCGCGCGGATGCGGGAGGCGTACCACGAGACCTTCCCCGGCGTGTGGCGGCACGGCGACTGGATCAAGATCGATCCGGACGGTTCGTGTGTCATCTACGGACGCTCGGACTCCACCCTCAACCGCGGCGGGGTGCGCATGGGCACGGCCGAGTTCTACCGCGTGGTGGAGGAACTGCCCGGCGTGGACGACTCCCTCGTGATCGACACGTCGGCCGCAGGGGTGGAGGGTCGGTTGCTGCTCTACGTCGTCCTCGCCGACGGAGAGTCTCTGGACGACGCCCGCGACGCGATCCGCACCGCGATCCGCACCCAGCTCTCGCCCCGGCACGTCCCCGACGAGATCACCGCCATCGCTGAGGTGCCGCGGACGCTGAACGGCAAGAAGTGCGAAGTGCCCGTCAAGCGGGTACTAGCGGGGGTACCGCTGGACAAAGCTGTGAGTGAGGGTGCCTTGAAGAATCCGCGTGCGATGACGCCGTTCCTGCCGGTTGCCCGGTGAGCACCCGCCGAGAGCTGCAGCGCGCCCGCCGGCGGTTGAACACCCGCCGTCGGCTCGGCCGGCTAGACCGGCAGCTGCTGGCCGCGGCGATCCGCGGCCGCTCGCCGGTCCGCGACCGGATCATGACCACGGCCAGTGGCGCGGCAAACCGGTCCATGCTCTGGGTCGCGGTCGCCGGCGTGCTCACCGCCACCGGTCGGCGACGTCCGCGCACCGCGGCGGCCAGCGGACTGATGGGCATCGGCATCGCCGCGACGCTCGTCAACGGGCCGTTGAAGTTCGCCTGGCAGCGTGAGCGACCGGCCACCGACTTCATCGGTTCGGCTGCGCCGCTGCTGCCGTTGCCGCGGACGTTCTCGTTCCCGTCCGGGCACTCCGCCTCGGCCTTCGCTTTCGCGACCGGGGTGACCTCGGCGATGCCGGTGGCGGGTCCGGTCGTCGTTCCGATGGCCGCCAGCGTCGCGTACTCGCGGGTGCACACCGGCGTCCACTTCCCGAGCGACGTCGCCGTCGGGGCGAGCATCGGTGTCGCGTCGGGCCTGCTCGGAGCGCGAATCGCGAAGCGCATCCGCGCCCGCTCGGTGCACCACCCCGAGTCGCCGACGCTGGATCGGCCGATCCCGGACCACGTCGTCTTCCTCACCAGCGAGAAGTCCGGCTCGGCCGACGACTTCGACGCCGCCCGCAAGACCCTCGAGGACGCGGGCCGGCGGGTGGACGAGGTCATCGACATCGAGAACGTCGAGCGCCTGACCGAGCTGGTCAAGGGTGGCGGAGCGAACCTGCCGCTGGTGATCGCTGCGGGCGGGGACGGGACGGTCTGCATGGCCGTCAACGCGATCGCCGAGTCCGACGCCCTGTTGGCGATCGTCCCGCTCGGGACTTCGAACGACGTCGCCCGCTCGCTCGGGATCCCCCCGAATGCGGTTGAGGCGGCGCGGGCCATCGTCGAGGGCCGGGTCACCAGGGTCGACGCCGCGTCGGTGAAGGTGGGTCCTGGAACCGCGCAGACCTTCCTCAACGCGGCGACCGCCGGGTTGAACGTCGAGTTCGCCAGCATGGCGACGGACGGCACCGTACGCGATCAGCTCGGTGGGCTGACCTATCCGATCGCCGCCGCCCGCGCATTGCGGTCCTATGAGGCATTCGAGTGCACGCTCGAGTACGACGGCGAGCAGCGCACCGTGCCGGCCGTGCATCTGTCGGTGAGCAACGCGCCGGTCTTCGGAGGCCTGCTCGGGTTCCGCGTACCCGGGGCCAGCATGACCGACGGCTTGCTCGACGTGATTGCCGTCGAGCCGTTGTCGCTCGCCCGGCTCGTGCTTGCCGTCGCCGACGCCGCCGTCGGACGGCACCGGCCGGTGCACGGCGTGCACGCGATGCGGGTCAAGTCGCTGACCGTGCGCTCGGCACCGGGTCAGGACATCGCCCTCGACGGCGAGGTGATCGGCGAGCTGCCGGCCGAGTTCCGGGCCCTGCCCGATGCGATCCGGGTGGTGGTTCCGCGCATCTGATGCAGCGCGCGACCGGTCAGTGCCCGGCCGCCCGCTTGTACTGGCGGACCGACAACGGGATGAAGACGATCAGCAGCGCAACGATCCAGATCAGCGTGTAGATGATCGGGTGGTGCAGCGACCAGGGATGGTCGGAGCAGCGGCGCCGTGCCCGTGTTGCCGAATAGTTGGCGGCTGGCCTGGGCCACCGCCGACACCGGATTCCAGTTGGCGACCACCTTGAGCCCGGACGCGAAGTGGTTCGTCGGCACGAACGTGTTGGCCACGAAGGTGAGCGGGAAGATGACGATGAACGAGGCGTTGTTCACCACCTCGGGGCTCGGCACGAGCAACCCGACCAAGGCCATGATCCAGGAGAACGCGTAGGCGAACGCGAGCAGCAGCAGGAAACCACCGATGGCCTCGGCCACGGATGAGCGGATCCGCCAACCCACCAGCAGCCCGGTGAGCGACATGATCGTGACGACCAGGATGTTGTTCAGGACGTCGCTCGTCGTGCGGCCGACGAGCACCGCCGAGCGCGACATCGGCAGCGAACGGAACCGGTCGATGATGCCCTTCTGCATGTCGTCGGCCAGCCCGGCGCCGGTGATCGTGGCGCCGAAGATGACCGTCTGGACGAAGATGCCCGGGATCAGGAACTCGCGGTAGCCGATGCCCGGCCCGGCGGAGATCGCGCTGCCGAAGACATAGGCGAACAGCAGGATGAACATGATCGGCGAGATCGTCGAGAACACCAGCAGGTCGGGTACCCGCTTGATCTTGATCAGATTACGTTTGGCGACGATGGCGCCGTCGGTGAGCGCCTTGGCCAGTCCTCCGGTGGCCACCTCGGGGCGCTGCTCGCTGAGCGCGGTCATCGGGTCGCCTCCGCCAGCATCGGCTCGGGCTCCTGGGCCGGCGGGTCGTCTTCGCTGCGGTGCCCGGTGAGGGTGAGGAAGACGTCGTCGAGCGTCGGGCGGCGCAGGGCGACGTCCTGCAATGCGACGTCGGCGGCGTCGAGGCGCCGCAGCGCCTCGGTCAGTGTCGCGGCACCGCCGGTGACCGGCGCCGTCAGGCGCCGGGTGTGCTGGTCGACCTCGACGACGTCGCCCTCGGCCAGTTGGGCCAGGACTGTGCGGGCGGTGTCGATGTCGCCCTGGGTGGCGACCACGATCTCGACCCGCTCGCCGCCGACCTGGTCCTTCAGCTCGTCGGCCGTGCCCTCGGCGATGGAACGGCCGTGGTCGATCACCACGATGCGGTCGGCGAGCCGGTCCGCTTCTTCGAGGTACTGCGTCGTGAGCAGCAGGGTGGTGCCGGTCTTGACCAGCTCGACGATCACCTCCCACATGTCGGTGCGGCTGCGCGGGTCGAGCCCGGTGGTCGGCTCGTCGAGGAACAGGACCGGCGGCGCGGCGACGAGCGCCCCCGCGAGGTCGAGGCGGCGCCGCATACCGCCGGAGTACGTCTTCACCGGCCGGTCGCCGGCGTCGGCCAGCGTGAACCGGTCGAGCAGTTCGCGGGCCCGAGCCCGGGCCCGGGTGCGCCCAAGCCCGTAGAGCCGGCCGATCATGTCGAGGTTCTCGTAGCCGGTGAGGTACTCGTCGACCGCGGCGTACTGCCCGGACAGCCCGATGCGGGCCCGGACCTGAGGCGCCTCCCGCCGGACATCGAGGCCGGCGACCGTGGCGGTCCCACCGTCGGGCGGCAGCAGGGTGGTGAGGATGCGGACCGCCGTGGTCTTGCCCGCACCGTTCGGCCCGAGCAGCCCGAGCACCGTGCCCTCCGGAACGGCCAGATCGAGACCGTCCAGCGCCCGCAGGCCGCCGTAGGTCTTCACCAGCCCTTCGGCGCGGATGACGTCAGCCACGATGTGCCCCGAGTTCGCCCATGCGATCAAGGGTAGGGGCGGCCACCGACAGAAATCTTCGCTGCGCGCGCCGGGCGAGCGGTCAAACGATTTCGATCGCGTCGGCGATCGAGTCGAGCACCCGTCCCGGTCGCCAGGGAAAGCGCTCGATCTGCGTGCGCGTGGTCGAACCGGTGAGGACCAGGATCGTGTCGAGACCGGCCTCGATGCCGGCGACGACGTCGGTGTCCATCCGATCGCCCACCATGACGGTGTTCTCGGAGTGGGCCTCGATCTTGTTCATCGCGCTGCGCAGCATCATCGGGTTCGGCTTGCCGACGAAATACGGGTCGCGACCAGTCGCGCGGGTGATCAGCGCGGCCACCGAGCCGGTCGCCGGCAGCGGGCCCTCTTCGGACGGCCCGGTGACGTCGGGGTTGGTGGCGATGAACCGGGCGCCCTTCTCGATCAGCCGGATCGCCCGCGTGATCGCTTCGAACGAGTACGTGCGCGTCTCGCCCAGCACGACGAAGTCGGGGTCCCGGTCGGTGAGGGTGTAACCGACCTCGTGCAGCGCGGTGGTCATGCCGGCCTCGCCGATGACGTAGGCCGAGCCGCCCGGCAGCTGGTCGGCGAGGAAGGTGGCGGTGGCCAGCGCCGACGTCCAGATGGACTCCTCCGGGATCAGCAGGCCGGAGCGGGCCAACCGCGCGGACAGGTCGCGCGGAGTGAAGATCGAGTTGTTGGTGATGACGAGGAACCGGCGGTCGCGCTCGATGAGCCGCCCCAGGAACTCGGCGGCTCCGGGGAGGGCGTGTTCCTCGCGGACGAGGACGCCGTCCATGTCGGTCAGCCAACATTCGGGCGGATGGTCGCGCATGCCGACAGTCTGGCAGGCGGACGACGTGCGAGTGGACCTTCGCGGTCAGCCGCGCCGCACCTGGAGCAGCAGCACCGAGCGCGCCTGCATGGGCAGATCCATCCCGCCGGTCAACGGAGCGCTCGAGCCGGCCGGAACGCCGCCCGGCTGGGTGGTGTCGATGATCGCCTCATATGCGGTGGCCCAGGGCGCGTCCGGGAGCGTGAAGTAGCCGTCCGCGTCGCCCGAATGCAGCAGCAGCAGGAACGATTCGTCCATGATCGTCTCGCCGCGGGCAGTGCGGTGACGCAGGCCGCGCCCGTCGAGATACATGCCGATGGAACGCAGCCCGGTGTCGAACCAGTCGTCCTCGGCGAGCTCGCGCCCGGCCGGGTGGAACCAGGCGAGGTCTTTGGTGTCGGAGTAGCCGTCTCCTGTTTTGACGGGATGGCCCTCGAAGAAGGCGCTCTGCCGAAGCACCGGATGCGCCCGGCGCAGGGCCAGCAGCCGTCGGGTCAGGGTGAGCATGTCCTGACCGGGCTCGGTCGGTGTCCAGTCGAGCCACGAGACCTCGTTGTCGTGGACGTAGGCGTTGTTGTTCCCGCGCTGCGTGCGCCACATCTCGTCGCCGGCGACGAGCATCGGCGCGCCGGTCGACAACAGCAGGGTGGCGAGCAGGTTGCGCGCTTGCCGCCGCCGCAGCGACTGGACCGCGGGCGGGGCCGGTTCACCCTCCACGCCGCAGTTGTAGGAGCGGTTGTCGTCGGTGCCGTCGCGGTTGTCCTCGCCGTTGTCGTCGTTGTGCTTCTCGGCGTAGGAAACCAGGTCGCGCATGGTGAAGCCGTCGTGCGCAGTGATGAAGTTGATCGACGCGATCGGCAGCCGCCCGTCGTCGCCGTAGAGGTCGGACGAGCCGGAGAGCCGGAAGGCGAGGTCGCGCACGCCGTCGGCCCCGTGCGCCCAGAACGACCGGACGGTGTCGCGGTACTTGCCGTTCCACTCCGTCCACAGCGGGGGGAACTCGCCGACCTGGTAGCCGCCGTCACCGACGTCCCACGGCTCGGCGATCAGCTTCACCTGCGAGATCACCGGGTCCTGGTGGATGGTGTCGAAGAACGACGACAGCTTGTCGACGTCGTGCAGTGAGCGGGCCAACGCCGAGGCCAGGTCGAAGCGGAACCCGTCGACATGCATCTCGGTGATCCAGTATCGCAGCGAGTCGGTGATCACCTGGAGCGGGAAGGGGCGGCGGGGATCGAAGGTGTTGCCACAGCCGGTGTAGTCGACGTAGCGCGACAAATCGGTCTCGTCGAGGCGGTAGTAGGCGTCGTTGTCGATGCCGCGGAACTCGAGCATGGGGCCGTCGGGTCCGCCCTCGGCCGTGTGGTTGTAGACGACGTCGAGGATGACCTCGATGCCGGCCTTGTGCAGCGCGCGGACCATCGCCTTGAACTCGCGCACGGCATCGGCCGCGTCGCCCAAGCTGGTTGCGTACGCGGCGTGCGGCGCGAAGAAGCCGACCGAGTTGTAGCCCCAGTAGTTGCGCGCGCCGCGTCGCTGCAGGTGCGGTTCGGAGACGAAGGCGTGGATCGGCATCAACTCGACGGCCGTCACGCCCAGTGAGCGCAGGTGGTCGATCGCCGCGGGGTGGGCGAGCCCGGTGTAGGTGCCGCGCAGTTCCGGCGGGATGTCGGGATGGTGCTGGGTGAACCCGCGCAGGTGCAGTTCGTAGATGACAGTGTCGTCCCATGGCACGTTCGGGCGGTGGTCGTCGCCCCATGGGAAGCCGTCGTGGACGATGACCGACCGGGGGACGCACGGGGCCGAGTCGGCGCCGCTGCCGGGGTAGACGGACGGGTCGTCGGTGAAGTCGCCCTCGATCGCGCGGGCGTAAGGATCGAGCAGCAGCTTGGCCGGGTTGTGGAACAGCCCCTTCGCCGGTTCGAACGGGCCTTCGACCCGGAAGCCGTACCGCTGGCCGGGCCCGACGCCGGGGACGTAACCGTGCCAGACGTGATAGGTGCGATCGCCCAGGGCGATGCGGGTCTCGAGGCCGTTGGCGTCGAAGAGGCAGACGGATACCGCGGTCGCCGTGGTCGACCACAGCGCGAAGTTGGTTCCTTCGCCGTCCCAGTTGGCCCCGAGCGGGAACGGCGCACCCGGCCACGCCCGGTCCAGCCGCTTGGCGAGGGCGGCGCTCAGTTGATCGGGCAGCACCGGTGGGACGATAGTGGATCGATCATTCCCAGCATGCTCATGGCCAGCGCTCAGTGAGCGGCGGGGTACGGAGGGTTACGTAGTTGTCATGACCTCGCTCAACCCGTACCCCGACCCCGCCGCGGGCGCCGACGGCCCGCATCCCGGCGCGTACAACCCCTACGCCGGCTACTACCCTGCCTACGGCCAGCCGCTCGCGCCGCCGGCCACCGGCCCTCAGCGCGGGAAGCGCGGCCGACTCCTCGGCGCCGGCATCGCGATCCTGGCCGCCGGTGCGGTGTTCGGCGGCGTCGCGGTCTCGGAATCCCGCAGCGTCATCAGCGGCAACGGATCGTTCGCCCAAGCCCTGCCAACGACGCCGAACCCGGGGTCGGGCGGGCTGAACCCGAACGGTCGCCCCGGCACGTCGACGAGCGCTTCGTTGGCCACCGCCGAGCAGCAGAAGGGGATCGTCACCATCGTCTCGGTCCTGGCGTATCAGCGGGCGGAGAGCGCGGGAACCGGGATGGTCCTCACCTCGAACGGCGAGATCCTGACCAACAACCACGTGGTGAACGGCGCTACCAGCATCACGGTGACCGTCGCCTCCACCGGGAAGTCGTACCGCGCTGACGTCGTGGGCACCGACCCGTCCGACGACGTGGCCCTGCTGCAACTACGTAATGCGCCCGGCCTGACCACCGCCAAGGTCGGTGACTCCTCCGACGTCGCCGTCGGCGATGCCGTCGTCGGCGTCGGCAACGCCGGCGGCACCGGCAAGCTGCAGGCCTCGCCGGGTGCGGTCACCGCGCTGAACCAGTCGATCACCGCGACCGACGAATCCGGTCAGAGCGGCGAGCGACTGACCGGACTCATCGAGATCAACGCCGCCATCATCTCCGGCGACTCGGGCGGTCCGCTCTACAACGCCAAGGGCGAGATCATCGGCATGGACACCGCCGCCTCGGCCAACCGGGCGGTGACCTCGGCCGCGTACGCGATCCCGATCGACGACGCGGTCAAGATCGCCGACCGGATCGAGAGCGGCGTCGAGACGAGCACCATCCACATCGGGCTCCCCGCGTTCCTCGGAGTGGGCGTCGGAGCCGGCGGCACGCAGGGCGCCGCCGTCACGACCCTGCTCCCCGGCGGCCCCGCCGGCGACGCCGGGATCACTCAGGGTTCGACCGTCACGGCGATCGACGGCAAGCAGGTGACCTCGGCCGACACGCTGAAGAGCACCCTGGCGAAGTACCAGCCCGGCAATCGGGTCTCGGTCAGGTGGACCGACCCGGCCGGCACCTCACATACGGCGACGGTCACCCTCGGCACGGGGCCGGCCGACTAGCTCCACCGGGCCGAGAGGCCCCGAGCACCGGTGCTGCCGCGAGAGCCCTCCTGCTCGCGGCAGCGCCGGTGCGCTTTGATGGACGAGTGGTGGAGATCAACCCCGACGCGGTGCTGCAGTTCGTCGACGTGACGGTGCGGCGCGGGTCGAAGACCCTGCTCGACCGGATCAACTGGACCGTCGAGGAGGACGAGCGGTGGGCGGTGTTGGGGCCCAACGGCGCCGGCAAGACGACGCTCCTGCAGATCGCCGCCGCCAACATGCACCCCTCGGCCGGGGAGGCGTATGTCTTCGGCGAACGGCTGGGCCGCGTGGACGTGTTCGAGCTGCGGCCGCGGATCGGGCTGGCCAGCGCGTCACTGGCCGAGCGGATCCCGGCCGGCGAGCGGGTCAGTGACGTCGTCGTCAGCGCGGGCTACTCGGTGCTCGGGCGGTGGCGGGAGGCCTACGGCCGGCTGGACGTGCGGCGGGCGGTCCTGCTGCTCGACCGGCTCGGCGTCGGCGGGTTCGCCGAACGCATCTACGGCACGCTGAGCCAGGGCGAGAAGGCCCGCGTCCAGATCGCCCGGGCCCTGATGACCGATCCGGAGGTGCTGCTCCTGGACGAGCCGGCCGCGGGCATGGATCTCGGCGGGCGCGAGGATCTGCTGAGGCGGCTCACCCGGTTCGCCGAGGACCCCGACGCCCCGGCCTCGGTGCTGGTGACCCACCACGTCGAGGAACTGCCGCCGGGGATCACCCACGTCCTGCTGTTGCGCGACGGGGCGGTGGTCGCGTCCGGCCTCGCCCGTGACGTCCTCACCGACGAGCACCTGTCCCAGACGTTCGGGCTGCCGTTGCGCGTCGAGCGGCGCGGCGGCCGCTGGTACGCCCGGGCCGACCACTGACCTCGCCTTCCCGCCCGGTGTGGTTGATTTCACCGGCCGGAATCAACCACCCGAGGTGGGAAGGCGCCGCTGAGGGTCGGCGTTTCCTCTGACGGAGGCAACCATGACCAGTACCGAAGCCATCGCACCCGAGACCGCCGCTCTGCGCGTGGAGACCAACGGCATCAACGTCATCCCCGATCTCGAGCGCAAGGGCGCCCCGCGACAGCTGTTCTGGCCCTGGTTCGGCTCGAACGTCTCCGTGCTCGGGCTCGCCTATGGCGCGTTCGCCCTCGGGTTCGGCATCTCGTTCTGGCAGGCGCTGATCGCCGGCGTGCTGGGCATCGCCGCCTCGTTCCTCCTCTGCGGTTTCGTGGCCGTCGCCGGCAAGCGCGGTTCGGCGCCGACGCTCGTGCTGAGCCGCTCGTCGTTCGGCGTGCGCGGCAACCGGGTCCCGGCCGTGTTGTCCTGGGTCCTGACCGTGGGGTGGGAGACCGTGCTCGTCATCCTCGCCACGCTCGCCACCGCAACGGTGTTCGACCGGTTGGGATGGGGCGGGGGGGACGGGACGAAGGTCGGCGCGATGATCGTCGTCGCGCTGCTCACCGTGGCCGCCGGCGTATTCGGCTTCGACCTGATCATGCGCCTGCAGACGTGGATCACCGTCATCACCGGGATCCTGACGATCGCGTACATCGTCGCGGTCTCCGACAAGATCCATTGGCAGACCGTCTCGGCGATCCACTCGGGCTCGACGCAGCACGTCCTCGGCGCGTTCGTGCTCTTCGTGACGGGTTTCGGACTCGGCTGGGTCAACGCGGCCGCCGACTACTCGCGCTACCTACCGCGGCGCTCGTCCAGCGGACAGGTGGTCTTCTGGACGGCCTTCGGCGGTGCGGTGGCGCCGATCGTCCTGCTGGTCTTCGGCCTTCTGCTGGCCGGCTCCTCACCGAAACTGAGCGAGGGCATCGCCGCCAACCCGATCGGTGCCCTCTCGGTGGAGCTGCCCAAGGGCCTGCTGGTGCCGTTCGTGATCGTCGCGGTGCTCGGGCTCATCGGCGGGGCAGCGCTCGACATCTACTCGTCCGGCCTGTCCTTGCTCACGGCCGGGTTGCGGATCCCGCGCTACCAGGCCGCGCTCATCGACGGTGTGATCATGATCGCCGGCACGATCTACGTCGTCTTCTTCGCCGACAACTTCTTCCAACCGTTCCAGGGCTTCCTGTTCACCCTCGGCGTCCCGATCGCAGCCTGGTGCGGCATCTTCCTGGCCGACCTCGCCCTGCGCCGAACCGACTATGCGGAGCCGGAGCTGTTCGAGCCACACGGGCGCTATGGCGACGTCCGGATACTGCCACTGGCGGTGCTCGCGGTGGCAACCGCGTTGGGCTGGGGTCTGGTGACGAACACCAACGCCGACTGGCTGGATTGGCAGGGCTACCTGCTCGACCCGATCGGCCTCGGCGGCAAGACCGGTTCGTGGGCCTACGCCGGCCTGGGCGTCCTCGCCGCGCTGGCGCTTGCCTTCCTCGTCACCTTCGTCGTCGAGCGGCAGCGCGTCCGCGCACAGGAGTCGCGACCGGCATGACCGAGCACCTGGTCGTCATCGACATGCAGCACGTGTTCGGCGACCCGGACAGCGAGTGGTTCACCCCGCGGTTCGCCGAGATCGTCCCGCGAATCGTGGCGCTGGCCGAGCGGTACGCGCCGCGCGTGACGTTCACGCGGTTCGTCGCGCCGGCCGAGCCGCAGGGCGCCTGGCGGCCGTACTACGAGCGCTTCCCGTTCGCGTTGCAGCCGCCCGATGCGCCGCTCTACGACCTCGTCGAACCGTTCGCCCGCTATGCAGGCGACGCGGTGGCTGCGCCGACGTTCGGCAAGTGGGGACCGGAACTCGCCGGCCGCGTCGGCCGCGACGACATCGTGCTGGCCGGCGTATCGACGGACTGCTGCGTCATTTCGACGGCGTTGCCGGCGGCCGATGCCGGGACGCGGATCCGGCTCGTCACCGACGCGTGTGCCGGGGCGACCGACGTCAGCCACGAGCAGGCCCTGGCGGTCATGGGGCTGTACGCGCCGCTCATCGAGCTTGTCACGACCGGCGACCTAGCACCCGACCGACACCGCCTTCCTACCTCGGGTGGTTGATTTCTCGGGCGCGAATCAACCGCACGGGGTGGGAAGACGGCATTGAATCCGCTTCAGAGGCGGGCCAACCGGCGCCGCTGGTGCGCGATGTACGGCCGCGCCCGGTGGTGCCCGCCGCGAGCCGCTATCGCGACATCCAGTGACGCGAGCACCCGCTCGACGCGGGCCAGGTCGGGTGGCCAGCCGCGGCGACGGCATTCCTCGGCCCACTGGGAGATCGACTGATGACCGCGTTGGCTGTTGCACCGGCGGCACGCGGCCACCTCGTTCTCCAACCACGACGGGCCGCCCTTCACGCGGGGGACGAGATGCTCGGTCGTCGGTCGGACGAGGTCGCCGAACGGGCGGGCGCACCAGACGCAGGCCGGGCCGTCGCGGGCGATCGCGGCGTGCAGGCGATCGGCCCGGTTGAGCTGCGGCGCCGCCTCCACCACGTCCACGATAGGTCGCGCAGGCGCCGGTCGCCGCCTACGCTCGCGACGTGCCGATCCGCCGCGTTGTCGTCATCGGTGGTGGCGTCACCGGGCTGGCGACGGCGTTGCTCGCAGCACGCCGCGACGCCCAGGTGACCATCGTCGAACGTGACGTCGTGCCCGCGGGTCCGATCGAGATGGCGCCGGACCTGCCTCGTCCCGGCGTCCCGCACTATCTCCAGCCGCACGCGTTCATACCCCGCGCCCGACTCGAGCTGCGGCGAGAACTTCCGGACGTCTATGACGAGCTGCTGGGCGCCGGGGCGTCGGAGGTGGACCTGCGCGCCAAGCTGCCCGGGCCCGTCCGGTCCGAGGATGCTGACCTCGTCTACCTGGCCGTCCGCCGACCGCTCATCGAATGGGCGCTGCGCTCAGCAGTTGCCGCCGAGCCTGGCATCACCGTCGCCGCCGGTGTGCGCGTGCACGCGCTCACCGCCGAACAGGGCACCGTCACCGGCGTCCGGACCGACGACGGCGAGCTGCCCGCCGACCTCGTGGTCGACGCGCACGGCCGGCGCCCGCCGCCCGCAGGCTGGCTCCCCTCGACCGGCGCGACCGAGCCGGAGCCCACGGTCAATTCCTGCGGCGTCGTCTATTACTGCCGCTACTACCGGCAGCGTCCTGGCTTCGACCTGCCCGACGGTCCGTGGTTCCTCAGCCCGCGCGGTGACCTCGGCTACCTGGCCTTCGCGACCTTCCCGGGCGACAACGGGACGTTCGCCGGGCTGCTGGCGGCCCCGGCCGGCGTGCTCGATTGGCGGGTGCTGAACCATCCGCCGGCGTTCGAGGCCGCGGTCGCCCGCATCCCCGCCCTCGCGTCGTGGGTGAACCGGGACGGCGTCGACCCGATCACCGATGTGATGCCGATGGCCGGTCTGCGCAATTCGTTCACCGACCGGGCGTCGCCGATGCCAGGCCTGCTGCTCGCCGGGGACGCCTACTGTCACACCGACCCGACGCTGGCGCACGGACTGGCCTTCGGTTTGATACACGCCGCGGCGATCGCCGGCGCGCTGTCCGACCACGCCGACGTTGTCGACGCCGCGGACGCCTACGCCGTCGCGACGCTGCCCGAGCTGCAGGAACGGTTCAGCTGGGCAAGCGCGCTCGACGAGCAGCGGCTGCGCAACTGGATGGGCGAATCCGTGGACGCCGCCCACCATGACGGTGACTACGCCCTGTTCACCATGACCGCCGCGGGGGCCGTGGCGCGCGTCGATCCGGACGTCTTCCGGGTCTTCAACCGGCGTATCGGACTGCTCGACCGCACCGGGGTGCTGGACGACGACCTGGCCCTCCAGCGCCACATCGAGGCCCGCTTCGCCGAACTGCGAGCAACCCCCTC
This sequence comes from Jatrophihabitans sp., assembly GCF_046262535.1. Taxonomy (GTDB): domain Bacteria; phylum Actinomycetota; class Actinomycetes; order Mycobacteriales; family Jatrophihabitantaceae; genus Jatrophihabitans. The sequence goes on from NZ_JBHEMO010000069.1 coordinate 44,944, forward strand.
GGTTCCACTCGGCCCTCCGCCCGAGGAGCTCCTGGCGGCGGCGCGAGCGGCTGCGGCCTGACGGTCAGCGCGGGGACAGCACCACGACCGGGATGGGCCGGCTGGTCTGTTTCTGATAGGCGCGGTACCGGCCTTCGTTGTTCTCGTCAGCGAGTTGCCACAGGCGCTCGCGGTCGGGGTCGCCGGGTAGCACGGTCCGGGCCGTGACCTGGATGCGCCTCGTCCCGACCTGGATCTCGACGTCCGGATCTGCCCGCAGGTTGTGGTACCAGCCCGGCGATCGGGGCGCGCCGCCCATCGACGCCACCACCACGTAGTCGGCTCCGTCCTTGACGTAGGTCAGAGCGTTGGTGCGAGGCTGTCCGGTCTTCGCGCCGACGGTGCGCAGCAGCAGGCTGCGGGTGCCGGCCAGCCGGTGCCCGATGCGGCCGCCGCTGCGCTCGTAGACGAGCTGATGCACCTTCAGCACACGCACACCGATCGCCTTGACGACCGGTATCGATTCGATCTTGCCCAGGTTCATCCGCGATCCCTTCCGATCCGGCTACACCGTAGGCTCCTGGAGACCGAGGCGGGAAACCGGAAGGGCGTTGTGAGCGACGCCGGGCGGAGTGAGGGCATGAGCAGCGACGACGTTGTCAGCGTTCAGGTCAGCGACGGGGTGGCGACCATTCGGCTGCAACGCCCGCCGATGAACGCGATCAACTCGGCCATGCAGGAGCAGCTCCGGGCCGCCGCGACGCAAGTCGGCGCCGAAGAGTCGGTGCGCGCTGTCGTGCTCTACGGCGGTGAGAAGGTCTTCGCGGCCGGCGCCGACGTCAAGGAGTTCGCCGGGCAGGACCACGCCTACATGATGCGCGACGCGGCTCGGGTGATGTCCGCGCTCGACGCGCTCGCGCGGATCCCCAAGCCGGTCATCGCTGCAGTGACCGGTTACGCCCTGGGCGGCGGTTGCGAACTCGCCCTGACCGCCGACTTCCGGATCAGTGCCGACAACGCGAAGTGGGGCCAGCCGGAGATCCTGCTCGGAATCATTCCGGGAATGGGCGGGACGCAGCGGTTGCCGCGCCTCGTCGGCCCGGCCAAGGCCAAGGACCTCATCTTCACCGGCCGCTTCGTCGATGCGCAGGAGGCGCTGGACATCGGGTTGGTCGACGCCGTGGTGCCCGCCGCCGAGGTGTACGACGCCGCGCTGGCCATGGCCGGCAAGTTCGCCAAGGGGCCGGCCCTCGCGCTGGCCGCGGCCAAGGCCGCGATCGACGGTGGACTGGACGGCGACCTCGCGACGGGGCTGCGCCTCGAGTCCCACCTGTTCGCCTCCGTCTTCGCGACGAAGGACCGCGCCACCGGCATGCAGTCCTTCATCGAGAACGGGCCGGGGAAGGCGGTGTTCGAGTGAGCGCTCCCAACCCGCACGCGACGGCCGAAGAGGTCGAGGCCGCGTGGAGCGACCCGAAGCTGGCCAACATCCTCTATCACGACTGGGAGGCCGGCACCTACGACGAGAAGTGGTCGATCTCCTTCGATCAGCGCTGCATCGACTACGCGCGTGACCGCTTCGTGCACGTGGCGGGCAACGGCGGCTGGCCGTATGCCAAGTCGCTCGAGTTGGGCTGCGGCACCGGTTTCTTCACCCTCAACCTGAAGCTCGCCGGCATCATCGACGAGGGCTCCGTCACCGATCTGAGCCCTGGCATGGTCGAGGTCGCGCAGCGCAACGCGCGTGGGCTGGGCTTCCAGGTCGAGGGTCGGGTGGCCGACGCCGAACGCCTGCCGTACGACGACGACACGTTCGACATCGTCATCGGGCATGCCGTGCTGCACCACATTCCCGACCTCGACCTCGCCTTCGCCGAGATCCTGCGGGTGCTCAAACCCGGTGGCCGCTTCGTCTTCGCCGGCGAGCCGACTCGGCACGGCGACTACGTCGCGCGGCGACTGTCGCGGTTCACCTGGTGGGCCGCCACTCGCGCGACCCGCCTGCCGCAACTGGCCGGCTGGCGGCGTTCCCAGGCCGAGCTCGACGAGTCGTCGCGGGCCGCCGCGCTCGAGGCGGTGGTCGACATCCACACGTTCGCGCCCGACGGTCTGGAGGCGACGGCCCGTCGCGCGGGTGCGGTCGAGGTGCGGGTCGCGACCTCGGAGCTGCTCGCGTCGTGGTTCGGTTGGCCCGTCCGTACCTTCGAGTGCGCCGTGCCGAGGGAGAAGCTCGGTATGCGGTGGGCGAACTTCGCCCTCAAGGGTTGGCAGCGGCTGTCGGCCGTGGACCAGCGTCTGGAGGGGCTCGTGCCCCGCGGCCTGTTCTACAACGCCGAGATCACCGGTCTGAAGCCCTGACCGTGGCGGCCGTGGTGCTCTTCGACCTCGACGGAACGCTGTCGGACTCGGCGCCGGGGATACTCGGCGCGCTGCGTCACGCCTTCACCGTGAACGGCCTGCCGCCGTTGGATCCGACGACCGAGCAGGTGCTGCTCGGCCCACCGTTCTACGAGTCACTGCCTCCGCTGATCGGCGGCGAGGACAAGCTGCCGGCGGTCATCGGCGCTTACCGCGAGAAGTACGGCGCGGCCGGCATGTACGAGACATCCGCCTACGCCGGCGTCCGCGACGTGCTGGCCGTGCTGCATGGGTCGGGCGTGCGGCTTGCCGTCGCGACGAGCAAGCCCGAGCACTACGCGAAGCCGATCGTCGAACACCTCGGTCTTGCTGAGTTCTTCGAGACGGTGGGTGGCGACGAGCTGGACGGATCGCTGCGCACCAAAGCCCTCGTCATCGACAAGGTTCTCGGCCGGTTGGGCGCGCTGGACCCGCCCGACGTGGTGATGGTCGGGGACCGTGCGCACGACGTGCTCGGGGCGCGCGAGCACGGCATTCGCTGCATCGGCGCCGGCTGGGGTTACGGCCGGCCCGGCGAGCTGGAACGGGCCGGCGCCGACCCGGTGTGCGCCGAGCCGCGCGACCTGCTGCCCGCACTGGGCCTGGCGGCCTGACCATGCTCCAGCGCCGTGACACCGAGCTGCGCAGCGCGAAGTTCTTCACGGTGTCGTCGCTGCGCTGGATCATCCGCCACCGGGCGTTCACGCCGTGGTACCTCGTCCGTTACTGGCGCTTCGTCATGTTCCGGCTGCGCAACCGGCACATCGTCGCTCGCGGCCTCGTCTTCATGGACCGCGGTGTCGAGATCTACGCCCGCCGCGGCTACGGCCGGATCGTCCTCGGGCGTTGGCTGCACCTGGGCGTCGACACCGCGCTGCGCTGTCACGAAGGCACGCTGACGGTGGGGGACAAGAGCGTCCTGGGCCGCGGTGTCTCCATCAACTGTTACCTCGACATCGAAATCGGCGCGGCAGCGCTGTTCGCCGACGACATCTACGTCTCGGACTTCGACCACAAGTTCAACGACCTCACCATGCCAATCAAGGACCAGGGAATCAGCAAGTCGCGGGTGCGGATCGAGCCCGACGTGTGGATCGGGACGAAGGTGACCGTGGCTCGTGGCGTCGTGATCGGCGAGGGCGCGGTGGTGGGGGCCAACGCCGTCGTCACCCATGACCTGCCCCCCTACTCGGTGTCGGTGGGGGTACCGGCGCGGGTCATCAAGGACCGCCGCCTCCTCTGAGCGTCGTGCACGTTCGGACAACTCGAGCGGTTCAGTCGAGAACGGAACGGTAGACGTCGACGGTCCGGGTGCCCACCGTCGCCCAGGTGTAGTCGCGGCGCACGACGCGGGCGGCCCGCAGCGCCGCCCGACGTGCCCCGGCCGGATCGGCCAGCAACGCTGCCACCGCGTCGGCCAGGGCGGCGGCGTTCCCGGCCGGGAAGGATGCCGCCGCCACACCGGCCGTGGCGAGGTCGCGCAGGCCTCCGGTGTCAGCCACCACGAGGGCCGTTCCGGCGACCGCGGCCTCGAGGGCCACGATCCCGAACGGCTCGTAGAGGGACGGGACGACGGCGACGTCGGCGGCACCGAACAGCGCCGGGAGCTCGGCTTCGGCGACGAAATCGAGCCAGTCGACCGCCCGGGCGATCCGCAGCTGCCGGGCCCGGGCGCGCAGGGTTGTCTCGTGGGCTCCCGTCCCGGCGACCGCGAGCCGGATCCCAGGGTCGGTGTCGCGCAGGAGCCGAAGCGCCTGCAGCAGCGTCTGCACACCTTTCTCGTGCACCAGTCGACCGGCGAAGACGAGCAGGGGTCCGTCGCCTGGGATGCCGGCTCGGGTCCGGGCCTTCGCCGCGGCCGTGGCCGTCCATCGCGCGGCCTCGACCCCGTTCGGAACGATGGTGATCTTGTCCGGCGGCAACTCGTACAGGGTGGCCGCGTCGTCACGCATCGTGGTCGAACAGGTGATGACGGCCGCAGCCCGCTGCGCCAGCCAGCGCTCGACGGAGTGGATCGCCAGATTCAGCGGACGGGGCAGCCAGCCGTGATGGCGACCGGCTTCGCTGGCGTGCAGGGTCGCAACCAGGGGCGCGGCGGTCGACTCCGACACCGTGATCGCGGTCTGGGCGACGAGCCAGTCGTGGGCGTGGACAACGTCCGGCCGCCAGCGCTTGACCACCGGCAGCGCGGCCCGCAAGAGCGCGTGCTCGGCCGCCTGCGACCAGGCCAGCAACGACTCGGTGGTGAAGTCGATGGCGAGCGGATCGGCCGCCGCCCGGGTGATCCGCACGCCGTCGCGCTTCTCCGCCGAGCCGGCCGACTCCAGCCCTCGGGTCACGACCCGAACGTCGTGGCCCTCGGCGGCGAGTTGGCGGGCGAGTGCCTCGACGTGACGGCCCAGGCCACCGACCACCAGAGGTGGGTACTCCCACGACAGCATGAGCACCCGCACGGCGTCGCACACTAGCCCCCGCCCGTCGAGCACTAGTCTCTCGGTTGTGTCCGCTCCTCGTGCCGGCTCCGTCCGGACTCTCGTCTGCGGCATCGTCGTGGTCCTCGCCGGCACCGCGTGCTGGGCGCTCTACGGAGTGCAGGCGGGATTGGAGCGCCGCGCGTACACCCACGCCGGCGCCCCGCCGGCCTACGTGCAGCTGACCGCCGGGCACACCTACTGGCTGTCCATCCCGGCTGGCGTCCGCCGTCTCGACAAGGTGGGCGTTCAGGTGTCGTCACTGCATTGCACCGCCGCCGAAGCCGGGCAGCCGGCCGCGGCCCTCTCGGTCAGCCCGCAGGGCAAGGACACCAAGGCGACCGACGAGATCGCGTCGTTCCGCTCCGGCATCACCGGCGCCGTGCACATCGAGTGCGCCGGCGTCGGCGCGGTCTTCGTCTCCGGCGGGGGCGCCGACGGATTCGACTGGTCGGGGCTGTGGTTGATCCTCGCGTCGGTGCTGTTCGTGATCGGCATCCCACTGACGCTGTCGGGACGTCGTTCGTTGCCGAGCGGACCGGTGGGCGACGAGCGCGACGACGACGACCTCGCGCCTTCGGTCCTGTTCGGGTCCGACGACTAGCCCGCCGCCGGATCCACCCAGCCGCCGAGCGCGTCCTCCAGTTGCAGCGCCACGGCGATGCCGACGTGGTCCGCACCGGGTTGCGCGACGACCTGCACGCCGAGCGGCAAACCGTTGTCGGTCAGGCCTAGCGGCACCTGGGTGGTGGGCAGGCCGTACAGGTTGAAGATCGCGGTGTTGGTCGCCAGCCACGGCTGCCCGATCGTGTGCCGGTGCTTGGGCACGAGCCGCGGGAAGGGCGGGTACAGCAGCACCCCGTCCCCGATCGTGTCGACCAGGGTGTCGGTCGCCCGCTGGGCCGAGTCGATGAGCCGCCGGGCCACCCTCGTGCGCACCGAGCGCACCGGCGCCGATTCGACGACCTTGAGCAGCGCCGCCGGACCGCGCACCACGAGCGAAGGCGCGCTGTCGGGCCGGGTCGGCGCGGTGATGCCCTCCCACGAGGTGAGCAGATCGATCTCTGCGGTCGCCGTGGCC
>NZ_JBHEMO010000070.1:0-29993 GCF_046262535.1 Jatrophihabitans sp.
CGCGGCCGTGAGCTGACGCTCAGGCCGGCGGGCGGAGTTCGGCCGCCACGGTGTTCGGCACCAGCTCGTACCGCGCGAACTGCCGGGTGAAGCGGCCGGTGCCGGCGGTGATCGACCGCAGCGCCGTCGCGTAGCGGATCAGCTCGACCTCGGGCACCTCGGCGTGCACGATCGTGCGCTCCATGCCGAGCATCGCCGACGAATCGGGCTCGGTGCCGGTCACCCGGCCGCGCCGTCCGGCGAGGTCGGACAGCACCGACCCGACGTGCGTGTCCGGGGCGGTGATGTCGACGGCCGCGATCGGCTCGAGCAGCGCCAGGTTCCCGGCCGCGGCCGCATCCTTCACCGCTAGCGCACCGGCCATCTGGAAGGCGGCGTCGGAGGAGTCCACGCTGTGCGACTTGCCGTCGACCAACGTCACCAGTACGTCGACGACGGGCACGTGGGACTGATCGAGGCCCTGCTCGAGCTGCGTCCGCACGCCTTTCTCGACCGACCCGATGAACTGCGACGGCACCGCCCCGCCGACCACCTTGTCGAGGAACTCGACACCGGCGCCGCGGGGGAGCGGCGAAATCACGACGTCACACACCGCGTACTGGCCATGGCCACCGGACTGCTTCACCAGCCGGCCGTGGCCCCGTGATTCCGCAGTGAACGTCTCCTGCACGGCGATGCGCAGCGGAACCGTCTCGACGTGCGCGCCGGTCGCCCGCAGGCGCTCCAGCACCACGTCGGCGTGGGCTTCGCCGAGGCACCACAGCACCAGCTGACCGGTGTCGGGCCGACGCTCGATGCGCACGCTCGGGTCCCCGGCGGTCAACCGTCCCAGTGCCTTGGCGAGCGCATCCTCGTCGCCCCTCGTGGCGGCCTGCACCGCGATCGGCAGCAACGGCTCCGGCATCTCCCACGGCGCCATCAACAGCGGTGCCGATTTCGCCGAGATGGTGTCACCGGTCTCCGCGGCCCCGAGCCGGCCGACCGCGCAGACGTCCCCGGCGATCGCCCGTTCGATCGGGCGCAGCGTTGCACCGAGCGGGGAGAAGATCTGCGTCACCCGCTCGTCGGCGTCGTGATCGGGGTGCCCGCGCGCCGCACCGCCGTGCCCGGAGATGTGGATCTGCGTCTCAGCGGTCAGCGTGCCGGAGAACAAGCGCAGGATCGACAGCCGGCCGAGGTACGGGTCCACCGTGGTGCGGACGACCTCGGCCAGCAGCGGACCATTCGGGTCGCACTCGCCCGGTTTGGTGTCGACGCCGTAGAGCGCTTGCGTCTCGGGCAGGTCGAGCTCGGTCGGGGACGGGAAGGCGCCGGACAGGATCTCCAGCAACTCGGCCAGGCCGACCCCCGTCCCGGCGCACACGGGCAGGACCGGGTAGAACGTGCCGCGCGCGACGCCGGTCTCCAGGTCGTCGATGAGGACGTCGAGACCTACGTCGTCGCCGGACAGGTAGCGCTCGAGCAACGTCTCGTCCTCGCTGCTGTTGATGATCGCCTCGATCAGCGCATCGCGCGGCTTCTCGACGTCGGCGCCGTCGGCCGACGACTCGGCCGGCGGGAAGCCGCCGGAGTAGTCGTAGCGGGTTCGGCTGAGCAACCCGATGAGCGCGGTGTCCCCGTCCGGGACGTAGAGCGGAAGCACCGCCTGGCCGTCGTCACCGCCGAACACCCGCTGGCAGGCGGCAACGGTCGCCGGGTAGTCGGCCCGCGGCGCGTCCAGCTTCGTGATCACCACCGCGCGCGGCGTTCGGACGGCGGCGCACTCCTCCCACAGCGACACGGTGATCGGGTCGATCTCATCGGCGGCCGAGACGACGAACAACGCACCGTCCGCGGCCCGCAGGCCGGCCCGCAGCTCACCGGTGAAGTCGGGGTAGCCCGGCGTGTCGAGGAGGTTGATGACAACGCCGTCCCACTGCAACGGACATACCGACAGCGCGACCGAGCGCTGCTGCGCGACTTCGGCCGGGTCGCTGTCGCTGACCGTCGTGCCATCAGCGACCGTGCCCGCCCGCGAGATGGTCCCGGTGGCGGCCAGCAGCGCTTCCACCAACGTCGTCTTCCCCGCGGCCGAGTGCCCCACGAGGGCGACGTTGCGGATCTTCTCCGGGCGGTCTGCGGTGTCGAACAGGGCCGTCGCAGTCTTCGAGCCGGCCTTCTTGTTCGACATACCCGCACCTCGTCACATCGCCGTCGAGTCGTCTTCGGTGCTACACACCGATTCCGGCATTCGACACCCAACCGGCGCTGCTGGACAAGCGCAACGGCGACATCGGTGCACAGACGTCCGGCTGCGGACGGCTATCGTTGGGACGCTCAACGGCACCTCGTCCCCTCGCCCTCGACGCCTGGAACGGATCCCTGACCGCGTGTTAACCGCCCAGCTGCGTGTCATCTTCACCAAGCTGCTCACCCCGCTGGGCAACCTGCTCGTGCGGCTCGGCGTCACGCCGAACGCCATCACGATCTTCGGCACGGTCGGCATGGTGAGCGGCGCCGTGATCTTCTTGTCGCAGGGCTGGTGGCTCACCGGGACGCTCGTGTGCTGGGGCTTCGTCATGCTCGATGCGGTCGACGGGATCGTCGCGCGGATCGGCGGACGGACCTCGGCCTTCGGTGGCGTGCTCGACTCCAGTTGCGACCGCATCGCCGACGCTGCGGTGTTCGGATCGATCGGCTGGTTCTACGCCCTGCACGGCCAGCGCTGGATGCTGCTCGCGGCGCTGCTGTGCCTCGTCCTCGGCGCGGTCACGTCCTACATCCGGGCCCGGGCCGAGGGCGCCGGATTCACCGCCAGCGTCGGCATCGCCGAACGCACCGAACGGCTGATCATCGCGCTGGTCGGCACCGGGTTGTCCGGCGGGTTCTTCGACCTGCCCTACGTCCAGGCGGTCGCGCTGTGGTTGCTGGTGGGGGCGTCGACGATCACCGTGTTCCAGCGCTTCGCCACGGTGCACGCGCAGTCGAAGGCTCAGCAGGCCGCGGACGTCTGATGTTCGACGCGGCGCGGGAACGGGCGGTCGGGCTCGGCTACTCGGCCGGATGGGGCGCGGTGAAGGTGGTGCCGCGGGGGATGTCGGCCCGCGCGTTCCGGGCCGTCGCCGACGCGGCAACGGTGCGCAACGGGCCGGGTGCCCGGCAACTGCGCAAGAACCTGCGCCGCGTCGTCGGGCCGGGCATGTCCGAACTGCGGATGGACGCGCTCGTCGGCGAGGCGCTGCGTTCCTACTCGCGGTACTGGCTCGAGACATTCCGGCTGGAGGGCATGGACCACGACGCGATCGCCGAGGACATTGATCGCAACGTCGTCGGCGTCGAGCACCTGGACGCGGGGTTGGCCCGCGGACGCGGTGTCGTGCTGGCGCTGCCACACACCGGCAACTGGGATGCCGCGGGAGTCTGGTTGGTGCACCGCAGCGGCCCGTTCACGACCGTGGCCGAGCGGCTGAAGCCCGAGTCGCTGTTCGACCGGTTCGTCGCCTACCGGGAGAGCCTCGGCATGGAGGTGCTGGCATTGACCGGCGGAGCGCAGCCGCCGATCGACGTGCTGGCCGAGCGGCTCCGGCAGAACCGGGTCGTGTGCCTGCTCGCGGACCGGGACCTGTCCCGCCACGGCATCCAGGTCGACTTCTTCGGCGAGCCGACCCGGATGCCGGCCGGCCCGGCGCTGCTGGCCGCGCAGACCGGGGCCGCGCTCGTGCCGGTGCGGCCGAGGTTCGTCGGCGAGGGATGGGGCATCTCGTTCAGTCCGCCCGTCGCGTTGCCCGACGGCGAGCTGGACTGTCGCATCGCCGCGGGCACGCAGGCGATCGCCGACCGGTTCGCCGAGGGCATCGCGCAGGAGCCGGCTGACTGGCACATGGTCCAGCGCCTCTGGCTGGCCGACCTGCCGCCCCGTCCGGCGCCGGCCGAGCCGAACCCGGTCCACCGATGAGGATCGGCATCGTGTGCCCGTACTCCTGGGACATCCCCGGCGGCGTGCAGGCCCATGTGCGCGACCTGGCCGAGAAGCTGCTCGCCCTCGGCCACACGGTCTCGGTGCTCGCGCCCGGCGACGAGGACTCGGCCGACCTGCCGTCCTACGTGGTGGCGGCCGGCAAGGCGGTGCCCATTCCCTACAACGGCTCGGTCGCCCGCCTGCAGTTCGGGGTCGTGTCCGCCGCGCGGGTGCGGCGGTGGCTTCGCGACGGCGACTTCGACGTGGTGCACGTCCACGAGCCGGCGCCACCGAGCCTGTCCCTGCTCACCTGCATGATCCACGACGGGCCGCTGGTGGCCACCTTCCACGTGGCGACGGCGCGCTCGCGCTTCCTGTCGATGTTCGACTCGGTGCTCCAGCCGTTCCTCGAGAAGATCACCGGTCGCATCGCGGTCTCCCCAGCGGCCCGCAAGGTCATCGTCGAGCACCTGGGCGGCGACGCGGTCGTGATCCCGAACGGGGTCGCGGTGTCGCACTTCCGCGACGCCCAGCCCTTCGACGGCTTCCCGCGCCGGGGCGGCACCATCGGGTTCATCGGCCGCTACGACGAGCCGCGCAAGGGCATGGACGTGCTGATCGAGGCGCTGCCCGTGGTGGCGGCGACCCGGCCCCAGGTCCGGCTGATGGTCGCCGGCCGCGGCGACGCCGAGGACTTCCTGGACGGGCTGCCCGCCGGCGTCGCGCACCGCGTCCAGCTGCTGGGGCAGGTGACCGAGGAGGACAAGGCGCGACTGCTGCGCAGCGTCGACGTCTACTGCGCCCCCAACACCGGTCAGGAGAGCTTCGGCGTCATCCTTCTCGAAGCGATGGCAGCCCGGACGGCCATCGTCGCGAGCGACATCCAGGCCTTCCGACGGGTGCTGGCCGGCGGCGCGGCCGGACGCCAGTTCAGCCCCGGCGATCCCGCGGCCCTCGCCGATGCGCTCGGCGCCGTGCTCGACGACGCCGCCCTGCGGGCGGAGCTGATCGCCGCCGGCGACGTGGCCGTCGCCCCGTTCGACTGGGACGTCATCATCGGCGACGTCGTGCGCGTGTACGAGCTCACGGTCTCCGGCGCGCCCGTCCGGTGAGTGGCCGGCTCACGGCGCTCGCCTAGAGTCGGCGGGTGCTCCCGGTCGGCTGGCTCGTGGTCGCCGTCGTCGTGGCAGTGCTGCTGACGATGTGGGTGACGTTCACGCTGACCCGGCTCGACCGCCTGCACGCTCGCCTCGACGCGGCCCAGGCGACGATGGACGCGCAACTGGTTCGGCGCGCCGCCGCGCTGCTGCACGCCGCGGAGTCGGCGGGAAGCGGGTTGCCCGACGAGCTTCGTCCCCGCTTCCACCGGGTGGCCACCCGCGCGTTGAACACCCCCAACGCCGACGCGGAGCGACAAGTTGCGGAGAACGCGGTCGGGCGCGCCGTGGCCGAACTCGCGGCGCTGCCCCGGCCGCTGCGCCCGGACACCGACGCGGAACTGCAGGAGGCGGCCGCCCGCGTGCTGATCGCCCGTCGTTTCTACAATGATGCTGTTCGCGACACCAGAGCGCTGCGGGCCCGGCGCATGCCTCGGGTGTTCCGCATGGCCGGTCGGCGAGAGATGCCGCAGTTCTTCGACATCGACGACACGGTGCCCGACCGGGCGCCGCGCGATCCCGCCAGTGGGAATCGGCCGTTGCCCACTCAGAGTGAAGAGGATCGTTCATGACTCCCGCGCGTCACGCCTTCGCGGCAGCCCTTGCCGTGACCGCCCTGCTGACCAGCACGGGGTGCAGTGGAGACTCCAAGCCGAAGCAGACGTCCTCCGCGCCGACGACCCCAGCGCCCACGTCGACGACGGCCACGACGAAGCCCGCCCCGCCGCCGTTGAAGAACCCGTACACCGGGATCGGCGGCGTCCCGAAGACGCCGACCATCTCGGTCAAGATCGACGACACCGCACCCGGACGTCCGCAGCGCGGGATCGACGGCGCCGACATCGTCTACATCGAGGGGGTGGAGGGTGGCCTCACCCGGCTCGCTGCCATCTTCGGCACGTACAAGCCGATGGTCGGCTATGTCCGCAGCACCCGGCCGAGCGACCCGGACCTCCTGCTGCAGTTCGGCAAGATCACGGCGGCCTACTCGGGCGGTGCGCACGACGCGCTGCCGTTGATGCGCCGGTCGGGGCTCAAGAGCTGGAGCAACGACGCCGGTGCCGCGTACTACTCGCGCGCGAATCGCGCCTCCGACTACATCAACCTGGTCCTCAATCTCACGAAGGTCGCCAAGGCCACGCACTCGGCGCTGCCGAAGAGCATCGGCTGGACCTTCAACCCGAGCCTGTCCGGGCTCCCGGCGATCAGGGGCTCTTTCGTGCGCACGGCCGTCACCGGCTCGTACGCGCACGGAACCCCGGTCGAATTCCGCTACGACCGGACGCTGAAGAAGTACGTGCGCTACATCGACGGAGTGCGTCAGGTGGCCGCCGACGGCAAACCGATCACCGCCACCAACGTCATCGTGCAGAGCTGCCGGGTCCTGGCGCACCGCCAGGACACCGACGTCAACGGCAACCCGTCACAGTTCACCTACACCGTGGGCAGTGGGGCGGTGTCGGTGTTCCGGCAGGGCGTGCGGATCAACGGCAGGTGGTCCCGGCCCCGCACCTCGTCGGGCACTGTGCTGCGTACCGCGGCCGGCCGCCCCCTGCCGCTCGATCCCGGCAACACCTGGGTGGTGCTCATCCGCACCGGGATCCCGGTCGTCTCCGGCTGACGCCCTCCGGCCGGCCGCATCGACCCGGCCCGGCCGTCCAGGCCACCTCCTGCCCGGCGGTCTGTGCCTCGGCGCCGCAACCACGGTGTTGGGCTCGTAGAATCGGTGCCATGTCAGAGCAGCACAGTGTTGGTACGGGACGCGTCAAGCGCGGCATGGCCGAGATGCTCAAGGGTGGCGTCATCATGGACGTCGTCACCGCCGAGCAGGCGAAGATCGCCGAGGACGCCGGCGCCGTTGCCGTGATGGCCCTCGAGCGCGTGCCCGCCGACATTCGCGCCCAGGGCGGCGTTTCGCGGATGAGCGACCCAGACATGATCGAGAGCATCATCAATGCAGTCTCGATCCCGGTCATGGCCAAGGCCCGCATCGGGCACTTCGTCGAGGCCCAGGTCCTGCAGTCGCTCGGCGTCGACTACATCGACGAGTCCGAGGTCCTGACGCCGGCCGACTACGCCAACCACATCGACAAGTGGGGGTTCACCGTCCCCTTCGTGTGCGGCGCGACCAACCTCGGCGAGGCGCTGCGGCGCATCACCGAAGGTGCGGCGATGATCCGCTCCAAGGGCGAGGCCGGCACGGGCGACGTCTCGAACGCCACCACGCACATGCGTCAGATCCGTCAGGAACTGCGCCGGCTGCAGAACCTGCCCGAGGACGAGCTGTTCGTGGCCGCGAAGGAGCTGCAGGCGCCCTACGAGCTCGTCGTCGAGGTCGCGCGGGCCGGCAAGCTGCCCGTCGTGCTGTTCACCGCGGGCGGGATCGCCACCCCGGCCGACGCCGCGATGATGATGCAGCTCGGCGCCGAAGGCGTGTTCGTCGGGTCCGGCATTTTCAAGTCCGGCAACCCGGCCCAGCGCGCCGAGGCGATCGTCAAGGCGACGACCTTCTTCGACGACCCGGACGTGATCGCCAAGGTGTCGCGCGGCCTGGGTGAGGCGATGGTCGGGATCAACGTCGACGAGATCCCGCAGCCGCACCGCCTCGCCGAGCGCGGCTGGTAGGTGGCCAGACCCACCGTCGGCGTCTTCGCCCTGCAAGGTGACGTCCGGGAGCACCTGCGCGCCCTGGGGGAGGCCGGGGTCGACGCGGTTGCCGTGCGGCGGCCCGAGGAGCTCGCCGCGGTCGACGGGCTAGTCCTGCCGGGCGGTGAGTCGACGACGATCCTGAAGCTGGCCCGGATCTTCGAGCTGCTCGACCCGCTGCGCGAGCGCATCCGCGAGGGCCTGCCCGTGTACGGGTCGTGCGCCGGCATGATCCTGCTTGCCGATCGGGTCGACGCCGGCGGCTCCCCGCTCGAGGCCACGATCGGCGGAATGGACATGACGGTGCGCCGCAACGCGTTCGGCCGGCAGGTCGACTCGTTCGAGGAGGACCTCGAGATCGAGGGCATCGAGGGCGAACCGGTGCGGGCCGTCTTCATCCGCGCGCCGTGGGTGGAGGACGTCGGTTGCGCTGCCACGGCGATCGGGCACGTGAGCGCAGGGGAGCACGCCGGTAGGATTGTGGCGGTGCGTCAGGCCAATCTGCTGGCCACGTCGTTCCATCCGGAACTGACCGGCGACGGACGCGTCCACGCGTATTTCTGCGAGATGGTGAGGCAGTTCTCATGAGTGGCCACTCCAAGTGGGCGACTACCAAGCACCAGAAGGCGGCCAAGGACGCCAAGCGGGGCAAGCTGTTCGCCAAGCTGATCAAGAACATCGAGGTCGCGGCCCGCATGGGCGGCGGCGACCCCGACGGCAACCCCACCCTCTACGACGCCATCCAGAAGGCCCGGAAGAACTCCGTCCCGATCGACAACATCGACCGGGCGGTCAAGCGCGGCTCCGGCGCCGAGGCGGGCGGCGCCGACTGGCAGACGATCATGTACGAGGGATATGGGCCCAACGGTGTCGCCGTCCTCATCGAGTGCCTCACCGACAATCGGAACCGTGCCGCGATGGAGGTCCGCACGGCGATGACCCGCAACGGCGGTTCGATGGCCGACCCGGGTTCGGTGTCCTACCTGTTCAACCGGAAGGGCGTGGTGATCGTCCCGGAGAACGACGGGTTGGGTGAGGATGACGTGCTGACGGCCGTTCTGGACGCCGGCGCTGAAGAGGTCAATGACCTCGGCGAGGCCTTCGAGGTGATCAGCGAGGCCACCGACCTCGTTCCGGTGCGCACCGCACTGCAGGACGCCGGCATCGACTACGACTCGGCCGACACGTCGTTCCTGCCCAGCGTCCAGGTGCCCCTGGACGAAGAGGGCGCGCGCAAGGTCCTGCGGCTCGTTGACGCGCTCGAGGATCTCGACGACGTGCAGAACGTCTACGCGAACTTCGATGTCAGCGACGAGGTGCTGGAAGCCGTCGGCGCCGAGTAGCCCCTCTGCCGAACCGGCGGGTGAGGGGGCCCGTGTCCGGCGATCTTGTGCAGACTCGCGGGACATAGCCCGCGAGTCTGCACAGGATTCAAGATGGACGTAGCCGCGTCAGAGATTCTGCGCCGCGAAAGCCAGCTGGGCTCGCGCCTGGCTGCGCCAGTACGCCGGGTTGTGCCCGCCCGGCTCGATGCCGCCGGCCGGGGTGGGGGAGATGCCGGCCCGCAGGTCGCGCGTCACCGGCGCGAACCCGTCGCTCGATCCGCAGTCGATCCGCAGCGGTATCCCGGCCAGGCGGCCCAGCCGGGCAAGGACGGCATGCCGGTCGAAGTCCCCGGCGTCGTCGAAGGCGCCCCGCACGCTCTGATAGCTGTGGTGCCAGATCGCCGGGCTCTCCGCGACCGCGACCGCGCACCGCGACCGGCCCAGCACCCCGGCGAGATAGAGCGCGCCGTATCCGCCCATCGACCAACCGAGCAGCCCGACGCGCGCCACGTCCAGGCCGCGGGCGGCGAGCAGCGGCAGGAACTCATCGACCACCATGCCGGCCGGATCGGTGCCGCGGCGGGGATGCCAGTAGTCGTGATCGCCGCCGTAGGGCGCCGCGATCGCGAACGGTGGCGCGCCCGCGCCGACGACTTCGGCCAGGTAGCGATCGAAGTGCAGCGTGCGATACGCGTAGTTCTGGTCCCCACCGCGTCCGTGCAGCACGACGAGGACGGGCAGCCGGGCTCGATCGTGCCCGGGCGGGGACAGGACCGTCCACGGTGTCCGCGCCCCGCCTCGCCGACGCGAGACGAAGCTGCCGTGCACCGCCGTCCCGGCAGAAGGCCCCGAGCCGCTGCATCCGGCCAGCGCGACCGCGGCGAGGCCTCCGGCGAGGGCGGCGCGGCGGCTGATCGTCACCGCGGCAGCCTGCTCCCCGCCGCCTGTGAGGACGCGTCAGAGCGGGTTCTTGGCCCAGAACCGGAAGAACTCACGGCCGGCCACCCACAAGACCTGGTCGGCGCCCGTCCGGCGGCAGATCCAGTCGACCAGATCGAAGAAGGCGTTGTTCAACGGGTGCAAATAGAGCAGCAGGACGATGACGCCGAGCATTCCCCAGGGCTTGACCTTCTCGCCGACGCGACGGGTCTCGGGGTCCAGGTACGGCTCGAGAATGGCGTAGCCGTCCAACCCGGGCACCGGCAGGAGGTTGAGCACCGCGGCGGTGGCCTGCAGGAAGCCGAGGAACGCGACACCGCACCAGAAGCGGGCGTGCCCGCCGGCGGCGCCGGATCGGGTCAGGAATGCGATCAACTCGCCGCTGTGTGACTTCGCGAGCAGCAGCAGGATCACCGCGAAGACCAGGTTGGTCAGGGGACCCGCGGCGGCGGCGGCGCTTCGCGACGCCTTGCTGCGGAACGCGTGCTGGTGCAGGTAGACCGCCCCGCCCGGCAGCCCGATGCCGCCGGAGATGATGAAGAAGAGCGGCAACAGGATGGACAGCACCGGATGCGCGTACTTGAACGGGTTGAGGGTCAGGTACCCCGCGGCCTCGACGCTGCGGTCGCCGGCCCGGTAGGCGGCGTAGGCGTGGGCGAACTCGTGGAAGCAGACGGACACGATCCAGCCGCCGAGCACGAACAGCAGCACGCCGAAGTCGCCGAAGCGCGAGCCGACGCCGTTCTGCGACCACGCCACGACGCCACCGACCGCGGTGACGGCCACGAAGGCGAGGAACAGCGGGCTCGGGCGCACAGCGCCGCGGCGCTTGCCCAGGTCGTAGACGGACATGCCGACACCGTACGGACTCGGCGTGTTGGACCCCGGGACGTCGCGCCGCCGCCCGTAGGCTGCATCGAACGACCGTTCGAGAAGGGTGGAGGAGTGCGCGTACTCGGTGTCGACCCCGGTCTCACCCGGTGCGGGATCGGCGTCGTCGACGGCGCACCCGGCCGCCCGCTCACCCTCGTCCACGTCGACGTCGTGCACACGCCGGCCGATGCCGAGGTCGGTGACCGCCTGGTCGTGCACGCCGACGCCCTCGCCGACGCCATCGCCCGCTACGCCCCGGACGTCGTGGCCGTCGAGCGCGTCTTCAGCCAGCACAACGTCCGGACCGTGATGGGCACCGCCCAGGTCGCGGGGCTCGCCATCGTGTCCGCGACCCGGGCCGGACTGCCCGTGGCGCTGCACACGCCCAGCGAGGTCAAGGCGGCGGTGACCGGGTCGGGCACCGCCGACAAGGCCCAGATCGGCGCAATGGTCACCCGCCTGCTGCGGCTGGCCGAGGCGCCTCGGCCCGCCGACGCCGCCGATGCCCTGGCGCTGGCGATCTGTCATGTGTGGCGCGGCAGCGCCACCAACAAGTTGGCCGCCGCCGTGGTGAAGGCAGCAGCGCGATGACGGAGCTGCCGTCGCCCGAGCTCGACCCCGAGACCCTGCGCGAGGTCCACCCGGATCCGGTGGCCGTGCGGGCGCGGATCGACGAACTGCGCGGCGAGATCCGCACCGCACCCGACGAGATCGCCGAACTCGTGGCCCGCGGCGACCTGGTCGTGCTGCTGCGCGGCATCGGCGAGCTCGACGACGCGCTTAACGAGGCCAACGCCGCGGTCGACCGGTCCGAGATCGCCGGGACGCCCGCGCAGCGACACACGGCCCGCGTCCGCCTGGCGCACGTCCACCAGTGGCGCGGCGACTTCGCGGAGTCGAACCTGCTGTTCACCGAATCGGTCGCGGCCGGACAGCAGTTCGGCCCGGTGATCGAGGCGTTCACCCATCAGCACGCCGGCAAGAACGACTACGCCCAGGGGCACTGGGCCGACGCCCGGGACCACTTCGCCCGCGCGCTGCAGATTCGCGAGGAGCTCGAGCTGCCCGACGACCAGCAAACGTCCTCACGGGTCGCCCTGGCCGCCGCCGTCCGTCATCTGGGCGCCGAATGATTGCCAGCGTCCGCGGCACCGTCGCCGCGCTGGGCCCCGACGGCGCCGTCGTCGAGGTCGGTGGAGTGGGCCTGGCCGTGTCGTGCTCGCCGGGCACGCTGGCCCGGCTGCGGATCGGCGAATCGGCCCGGCTCGCCACCAGCCTGGTCGTGCGCGAGGACTCGCTGACCCTCTACGGCTTCGCCGACGACGACGAGCGGGCGCTGTTCGAGCTGCTCCAGACTGCCAACGGCGTCGGGCCCAAGCTGGCCCAGACGATGCTGGCCGTGCACCCGCCGCGCG
Source organism: Jatrophihabitans sp. (assembly GCF_046262535.1). Lineage (GTDB taxonomy): Bacteria > Actinomycetota > Actinomycetes > Mycobacteriales > Jatrophihabitantaceae > Jatrophihabitans. Next base: position 12,293 of record NZ_JBHEMO010000070.1, read on the forward strand.
AACTGCGTCGCGCGATCGCGACCAGTGACTTCGCGTCCCTGACCCAGGTCCCGGGCATCGGGCGCAAGGGGGCCGAGCGGATCGTCATCGAGCTGCGCGACCGCATCGGCTCCATCGACGGCCCGGGCGAGTCGACCGGTTCTGGCAGCGGCGTGGTGCCGGTCGCTCCGTGGCGCGATCAGCTCGCCCACGCCCTGGCCGGCCTCGGGTTCTCCGGCAAGGAGGCCACCGACGCGGTCGAGGTCGTCGCCGCGGACGTCGACCCCGATGCCGCCCCGGACGTCTCGGCGCTGCTGCGACGCAGCATTCAGCTCCTCGGACGAACCCGATGACCGACCCGGTCGAGGATCTGGTCGACCCCGTCGCGCTGCCCGAGGAGCGCGAGGTCGAGGCCTCGTTACGTCCCAAGCGGTTCGACGAGTTCGTCGGTCAGCCCAAGGTGCGCGAGCAACTGCAGCTCGTCCTCGAGAGCGCGCTGCGCCGATCCCGCCCGCCAGACCACGTGCTGCTGTCCGGGCCGCCCGGCCTGGGCAAGACCAGCCTGGCCATGATCATCGCCGCCGAGCTCAGCACGCCGATCCGGGTCACGAGCGGGCCGGCCATCGAACGGGCCGGCGACCTCGCCGCCCTGCTCACCAGCCTCACTCCCGGCGAGGTGCTGTTCATCGACGAGATCCACCGCATCGCCCGGCCGGCCGAAGAGCTGCTCTACATGGCCATGGAGGACTTTCGGGTCGACGTGATGGTGGGCAAGGGGCCGGGCGCGACGGCCATCCCGCTCGACCTCGCCCCGTTCACCCTGGTCGGCGCCACCACCCGGGCCGGGCTGCTGACCGGCCCCCTGCGCGACCGCTTCGGGTTCACCGGCCACATGGACTTCTACGACGCCGCCGAGCTCGAGCTCGTGTTGCGCCGCTCCGCCGAGCTGCTCGCCGTCGACCTGCGCCCCGACGGAGCCACCGAGATCGCCGGTCGGTCCCGCGGCACCCCGCGTATCGCCAATCGCCTGCTCCGCCGGGTCCGCGACTTCGCCGAAGTTCGCGCCGACGGCGTCGTCACCGAGCGTGTCGCGCGAGCCGCGCTCGCCGTGTACGACGTCGACGAGCTGGGGCTCGATCGCCTCGACCGCGCCGTGCTGGAAGCGCTCGTACGCCGATTCGGGGGCGGTCCGGTCGGCGTCGGCACCCTCGCGGTGGCCGTGGGCGAAGAGGTCGAGACGGTCGAGGAGGTCGCCGAGCCGTTCCTCGTGCGGGCCGGGCTGCTGGCCCGCACCCCCCGCGGGCGGGTGGCCACCCCCGCGGCCTGGAGGCACCTCGGCCTCGTGCCCCCGGCCGCCGCACAGGGACCCACCCTGTTCGACGCGTAGGCTCGGCTGTCGAATCTGCCGCCGTCGCTGGGACACACCGTCGTGAAAGACATACTTCCGTTCGTCATCTTCATGGTCGTCATCGTCGGCCTGCTGCTGTTCTCGGCCCGCGCACGCCGGCGCCAGGCCGCGACCCAGGCGCAACAGGCGGCCTCGATCGAGGTCGGCAGCGATGTGATGACGACGTCGGGTCTCTACGGCACGGTGGTCGCCCGCAATGACGACGAGACCGTCCAGATGTCCATCGCTCCGGGCGTCGAGGTCAAATGGGCGCTGGCGGCGCTGCGCGACATCCGGTCGCTGCCCCCGCAGTTCCGCACCGAGGCCGAGCGGGACGGCGCCTCGTCCGACCATCCGGACGGCCGCCCGCCCCACGTCGAGCTGAACAAGCCCGGGCTGACCGACAACGGCGGCGCCGACCCGAACCCGTGATCGGACCCGTCGCGCCCGCAGACCGGGCGCACGGTGGCGTCGGTCATACTGTCCTGCGGCGCGCGTTGACGGCAGTGCGTGCGCGCGCGGCCGGAACCCATTCCGCACTTCCCCGCTGAGAACGTCGAGGAGAGCTTTCCCGTGGCACCACCTCCCGGAACGCTGCGCGTCGGGCGCTATCTCACGGCCCTCGTCGGGCTGTTCGTCGTCCTCTACGCACTCATCGCGTTCCCGGGTGAACCACACAAGCCGAAACTCGGTATCGACCTCGTCGGCGGCACGCGCGTCATCTTCAAGGCCGTCGTCCCCAAGGGTGCCGCGCAACCGACCTCATCGCAGATGAGCCAGGCGCGGCAGATCATCGAGGACCGCATCAACACCACCGGCGTCACCGGCGCGACGGTCGCCGTGCAGGGCACCGACCAACTCGTGGTGGAGATCCCGAGTGCGACCCAGAGCGACGTCGCCCGACTCGGTCAGGCCGCCGTCCTCAACTTCCGCCCCTTGCTCGCCCCGATCGAGCCGATCACCTGCGGGCAGCCGAAGGCCGCCAAGTCCGGATCCTCGACCGCCTCGTCGAGCCCGTCGGGCTCGCCGTCAGCTTCGAAGTCCTCGCCGGCGAACAGCTCGGCGTCGGCCGGACCGAACGCCGCCGAGGAGCGACCACTCCTCGCCCCCACGCCGACCAAGACAGCTGCGGCCAAGAGCACGCCGGCCAAGACAACACCGACCGCGACCGGGACCGCGTCGGCCAGCGGCTCCGCGTCCTCGTCCTCGGCGGCGGCGCCGGCCAAGTGCCTCACCGATCCGCTGGCCACCGTCTTCAAGGCCGATCCCACCCTCAAGGCCAAGATGCCCAACGCCGAGACCTGCCCGTCGCCCGGGCTGGCGGCCAAGGACTGCAAGGCGTACAGCGCGCTGAGCGCGACCCAGCAGCAGGAGATCGCCGCGGCGCTGCGCAACTACGACTGCAACGCGGCCCAGACCGAACTCGACAAGCCGGACAGCTATTACGTCGCGTGCGGCGACCTCGGCGGCGCACAGGGCGGCTTCCTGCTCGGGCATGTGATCGTCAAGGGTCGCCAGATCGACTCCGCCAGCGCGCAGGCGCCCAGCGTGAGCGGGAACGGCTCGACGGAGTGGACCGTGTCGCTCACCCTCGGCAGCTCGGGGGCCGACCGCTGGAACGCCTGGACCGGCAAGTACAACACCAAGGGTCAGTCGGCGAAGTCGCCGATCGACGACGGGGGCGGCACCCCGAAGTGCGGATCGTCCGCGACGTTGCCCTGCTCGACCTACGTCGGATTCACCCTCAACGGTCAGGTCATCTCCTATCCCGTCACCGAGGCCGTGCTCGACACCCGGACCAGCATCTCGGGCAGCTTCACGCAGTCGACGGCGAACGCGCTGGCGAAGGAGCTGAACTACGGCAAGCTGCCGATCAGCTTCCGGGCCGATTCCAACGAGCACGTGTCGGCCACGCTGGGCAAGACCCAACTCCACGCCGCCCTGCTCGCGGGCGGCATCGGGCTGGCGCTCGTGGTGATCTACTCGCTGCTCTATTACCGCGGCCTGGGTCTGGTCACCATCGCCTCGCTGCTCGTTTCCGGTGGGCTGACCTTCGCCATGCTCGTCATCCTCGGCAAGCAGATCGGGTTCACGCTCGACCTCGCCGGCGTCGCCGGCTTCATCGTCGCGCTCGGCATCACGGCCGACTCGTTCGTCGTGTTCTTCGAACGCATCAAGGACGAGGTTCACGACGGGCGTTCGTTGCGCGTCGCCGTGCCGCGGGCCTGGGTGCGGGCGCGCCGCACGATCCTGTCCGCCGACACCGTGTCGTTCCTGGCCGCCGCGATCCTGTACTACTTCGCGTCGGCCGACGTGAAGGGCTTCGCCTTCACCCTCGGCATGTCGACGATCCTCGACCTCGTGGTGGTCTTCCTCTTCACCCATCCGGTCGTGTCGTTGCTGGCCCGCAGTCGCGCATTCGGTTCGCCCCGGTTCACCGGCCTCAACTCGGTGCGCGCGGGCGGCATCGCGACGGCGGATGACAGCGCATTGCTGCCGAAGCGCCGCTCGGCCCGCCGGACGTCGGCCCCGCGCCGGACCGACAGTGCCGCCGCGGTCGCGGTACTGGACGACGATGTCGAAAACGAACTCGATGTCGATGACCCGGGCGGCGGAGCCGGGGCGGCTCCCGAGCCGGATGCGGCCGACCGAGCCCGCCGCCGCACGACGCCCGCGTCCGGATCAGCGGCCGAGCGAGCCGCCGCCCGCCGGGCTCGGCTGCGCGGGGACTCCGGCGGCGCCAATGGCAAGGGGGACAGCTGATGTCGGTCTGGACCCGGCTCTACCGCGGCGAATCGCGGATCAACTTCATCGGCCACCGCAAGCGCTGGTACTTCGCCTCGCTGATCCTGATCCTGATCTGCGTCGTCAGTTTCATCGTCCGTGGTTTCCACTACGGAGTCGAGTTCAAGGGCGGCTCTACCTTCACGTTCACCGGCACCAACGCCTCGGCGAGCACCGTGACCAAGGCGTTCGAGGACGCCGGCGAACCGCCCGCGCAAGCGGTGCAAGTGGTCGGCGGGTCGGGCATCGTCGTGAACACCAAGCCGCTGACCGCCGCGCAGTCGCAGAAGCTGCAGGCCGACGTCGCCCGGTCGCTCGGGATCAGCGAGAGCAAGGTGTCGGCGACCAGCATCGGCAGCCAGTGGGGCCACGACACGACCATCCGCGCCCTCGAAGGGCTGATCATCTTCCTGATCGCCGTGTCGATCTACATATCGTTGCGCTTCCAGTGGCGAATGGCGGTCGGCGGCATGCTCGCGCTCCTGCACGACCTGGTCGTCGCGGCCGGCATCTACTCGCTGGTCGGCTTCGAGGTCACCCCCTCGACGATCGTCGGCCTGCTGACGATCCTCGGTTTCTCGCTCTACGACACCGTCGTCGTCTACGACAAGGTCGGCGAGAACGCGAAGGACATCCTGGCCGGCTCCCGGATGACGTTCAGCGAGGCCGCGAACCTGGCCGTCAACCAGACCCTGATGCGCTCGATCAACACCTCGCTGATCGCGCTGCTGCCGGTCGCCGGCCTGCTGTTCGTCGGGGCCGGCATCCTCGGCGTCGGCACGATCAAGGACCTGGCACTGATCCTCTTCGTCGGACTGGCATCGGGTGCGTACTCCTCGCTGTTCCTGGCCACGCCGATCGTCGTCGACCTGACCGAGCGCGACCCGCAGTACAAGGCCCTCACCAAGCGGGTGACGGCCAAGCGGGCCAGCGAGGCCAAGCGGGCGTCCGACGCCCAGTTGACCGGTGTCGCCGCGGCAGCGGCGCGACGGTCCGGCCCGGCGCCGGCGCCGAAGGTCGGCGCCCGACCCGAGCGCCGCAAGCGCAAATGAGCGAGGCCACTGAGGCGGGCATCGACGACGATCTGGCCGGGTTGATCGCCGGCTTGTTGCGCGACGTCCCGGATTTCCCGCAACCGGGCATCGGGTTCAAGGACATCACGCCCCTGCTGGCCGACGGGCCGGCCTTCGACGCTGTGATCCACGGGCTGGCCCGATCGGCCGGCGAGGGAGTGGATGTCGTCGCCGGCGTCGAGGCCCGCGGCTTCCTGATCGCCGGAGCGCTCGCCCGCCAGCTCGGTTGCGGCGTCCTGCCGGTGCGCAAGGTCGGCAAGCTGCCGCCGCCCACCCTGCGCCGCTCCTACGACCTGGAATACGGCAGCGCCGAGATCGAGATCCCGGCCGGTGTGCTGACCGGGCGGCGCGTGCTTCTCGTCGACGATGTGCTGGCCACCGGGGGGACGCTGCGGGCCGCCGCCGAACTCCTCGCCGAGGCGGGGGCGACCGTCGTCGGCATGGCCGTCATCGTCGAGCTCGGCTTTCTCAGCGGCCGCACGGCCCTGGCCGGCCTGCCGCCGCTGGACGCCCTGCTCACCGTCTGACCGCCCGGGCACCCCTCGGGTAAGCGCCGCAGTGCGCCAGACCCTCCGGCGCCCGTAGACTGGCCGCACACATCGCCAGAGAGGGGGCCGGTCCTGACCACGGAGACCGGCACGCGGCAGTCGCCGCCGCAACCCGAGGGATCGGCCGCGCCCGCCGGCACGGAGGAACGCACCGAGCCCACGCTGGCCGCCGCCCTGTCGGACGCCCCAGGTGCCCCCGATGAGGGCGACGCAGCCGACGGCGGTACCCACCACCGGCGCCGGGTGCGGGACCGGCTGGCCCGCCGCGTCGTCTCGTCCGGCCGCCGCCAGTCGGCGGTCGAGCCGGTCCTCGAACCGTTGCTGGCCATTCACCGCCGCGCGCACCCGAAGGTCGACGCCCGGCTGCTGCAGCGCGGTTATGACCGGGCCGAGGCCTGCCACCGCGGGCAGCTGCGCAAGAGCGGCGATCCCTACATCACCCATCCCCTCGCCGTCGCCACCATCCTGGCCGAACTCGGCATGGACACAACGACCCTCGTAGCGGCCCTCCTGCACGACACCGTCGAGGACACCGGGCTGACGCTCGACGACATCACCGAGGAATTCGACCCGGAGGTCGCGCACCTCGTCGACGGCGTCACCAAGCTCGACAAGGTCAAGTTCGGCGCTGCCGCCGAGGCCGAAACGATCCGCAAGATGGTCGTGGCGATGGCCCGCGACCCGCGCGTGCTGGTGATCAAGCTGGCCGACCGGCTGCACAACATGCGGACCCTGCGCTTCCTGCCGCCGGAGAAGCAGGAACGCAAGGCGCGCGAGACGCTCGAAGTGCTCGCCCCCTTGGCCCACCGGCTCGGCATGAACACGATCAAGTGGGAGCTCGAGGACCTCGCGTTCGCCACCCTGTACCCGAAGCGTTACGACGAGATCGTCCGGCTGGTCGCCGAACGCGCGCCCAGCCGCGACACCTACCTCGGCGAAGTGCTGGAGCGGATCAAGGCCGACCTGCGCGACGGCAGCATCAAGGCCGACGTCACCGGTCGTCCCAAGCACTATTACTCGATCTATCAGAAGATGATTGTTCGCGGCCGCGAGTTCACCGACATCTACGACCTGGTCGGGATCCGGGTCCTCGTCGAGTCCGAACGCGATTGCTACGCAACCCTCGGCGTCATCCACGCGAACTGGCAGCCGGTGCCCGGCCGGTTCAAGGACTACATCGCGATGCCGAAGTTCAACATGTACCAATCGCTGCACACGACGGTGATCGGTCCCGCGGGCAAGCCGGTCGAGCTGCAGATCCGCACCCACGCCATGCACCGCACCGCCGAGTACGGCATCGCCGCGCACTGGAAGTACAAGGAGCGCAAGGAAGCCGTCGCCGACCCGGCCGGCATGTCCGAAGAGATGGGCTGGCTGCGCCAGCTGCTCGACTGGCAGCGTGAGGCGCAGGAACCCGAAGAGTTCCTCGACGCGTTGCGTTACGACCTCGGGGCCAGCGAGGTCTACGTCTTCACCCCCAAGGGCGATGTCCTCGGCCTGCCGAGCGGCTCGACGCCGGTCGACTTCGCCTACGCCGTCCACACCGAGGTCGGCCACCGCTGCATCGGCGCGCGCGTCAACGGCAAGCTCGTCGCCCTGGAGAGCCCGCTGGACAACGGCGACACCGTCGAGGTGTTCACGTCCAAGGCCGAGGGCGCCGGGCCGTCGCGCGACTGGCTCGAGTTCGTCAAGTCCCCGCGGGCCCGGACCAAGATCCGCCAGTGGTTCGCGCGGGAACGGCGCGAGGACGCCATCGACGCGGGGAAGACGGCGCTGTCCAAGGCCATGCGCAAGGCGTCGCTGCCCATCCAGCGGCTCCTGGGTGGTGACCAGTTGCTCACGCTCGCCCACGACATGCACTACGCCGACATCTCCTCCCTCTACGCCGCGATCGGCGAGAGCCACGTGTCGGCGCAGTCGGTGGTGCAGAAGCTCGTTGTCCAGCTGGGCGGCGCCGAGGGAGCCGTCGAGGACATCGCCGAGGCCACTGTGCCCACGACGATCGCCGAGTCGCCCATCACCGCGCCGCGCTCGGCCGATTCCGGCGTCCGGGTCCGCACCACGAGCGGCGTGACCGACATCCACACCAAGCTCGCCCGCTGCTGCACGCCCGTGCCGGGCGACGACATCCTCGGCTTCGTCACACGCGGGGGAGCGGTCTCAATCCACCGCACCACCTGCACGAACGCCGCGGCGTTGCAGGAGCAGCCCGAGCGGCTCGTCGAGGTCGAATGGGCGCCGTCGGTCGGCACTACGTTCGTCGTCTCGATCCAGGTCGAGGCACTGGACCGGCACGGACTGCTGTCCGACGTCACCCGCGTCCTGTCCGACGACCGGGTGAGCATCCTGTCGGCCAATGTGACGACGAACCGCGACCGCGTCGCCGTCAGCCGCTTCACCTTCGAGATGGCCGAGGCGAAGCACCTCAAGTACCTGCTGAAGGCGATCAAGAGCATCGAGGGCGTGTACGACGCCCACCGCGTCGAGACCGGCTTCTGAGCTCAGCTCGCGACCGTCAGCCTCGTCAGCTTGATCGGCAACTTCGGCTTGCCGTCGTTGGCCGGGTTCGACCCCTTCGCCGCGACCGTGTCGACGACGTCCAGGCCCTTGCTCACCGTCCCGAAGACGGTGTAGTTCGGGCCGAGCTGGGAGTCCTTGTACACGATGAAGAACTGGCTGCCGTTGGTGTTCGGTCCGGCATTGGCCATCGCCAGCACGCCCTTGGTGTACTTCTCCTTGCCGGTCAGCTCGTCGCCGAAGGAGTAGCCCGGGCCGCCGGAGCCGGTGCCGCTCGGATCGCCGCACTGCAGCACCGACAGGCCCCCCGAGGTCAGGCGATGGCAGGACGTCCCGTCGAAGTACTTCTGCTTGGCCAGGGACGTGAAGCTTTCGACCGCGCACGGCGCGGCCGCCCGATTCAGGGTGAAGGTCATCGCGCCCTGCGACGACTGCACCGAGACGTTGACGGTGCCCGTCTTGGGCGGCCGGGTGGTCGGCGGAACCGTCGCCGCCTTCGCGGCGGTGCCACTCTTCTTCCACGCGCAGGGATAGGCCGCCGCCGCGGAGGTCGACGAGGTCGACGAGGACGAAGTGGACGTCGGTGTCGCGCTCGGGCTCGAGCCGCCGGCCGCCTTGGGCTTCTTGTCCTCGCCGGTGGTCGCGACGACGAACGCGATCACGATCCCGATGACGACCAGCGTGCCGACGACGGAGGCCAGCAGGGTGTAGCGCCGGCGCCGTGCCTCGCGCTGGCTGCGCCGCTCAAGCTGGCGCTGAAGACGCCTCCGCTCGGCCTCACGACGCTGCTTGCTCGTCGGCATCGGCGCTCAGCTTCCGATGCTCACGAGGTCGACGACGAAGACCAGCGTCGAGTTGGCCGGGATCGGCCCGTTGGCCTGGGGGCCGTAGCCGAGCGAGGCCGGCAGGATCATCACGCGGCGCCCACCGACGTGCATCGGAGCGACCTTGCCGGCTCCGCCGATGCCCTGGGTGAAGCCGGGCACCACGCCGGTCAACGGGAACTGCACGGGTTTGCCACCCTTGCTCCAGGACGAGTCGAACTCCTTGCCGTTGATGTAGAGCACGCCGGTGTACTGGACGCTGACTGTCGAAGTCGGCGTCGCCGTCTGGCCCTTGCCGACCACGAGGTCCTCGCACAGCAGGCCGGGCACGGTCGTGCCCTTCGACGTCACCTTGGGGGCCTTCTTGAGATCGGTCGCCGATCCGATGGTCACGCCCTTGAACGTCGCCGTGGGCCCGGACGGCGCCGCACACGGGGTGGTCGGCGGCGGGGCGGCGGGGGGTTGCGCCGCCGACGAGCTGGCGGCGGGTGTCGAGCTGGTGCGGGCGCTCGGTGTGGAGTCGTTGCCCCCGGCGTTGGTGGTTTTCTTCTTGTCCGAGCCGGTCGTCGCCACGATGACGATGACCACGGCGGCGATGAGCACCAGCGTTCCGACGATGGACAGGATCAGGGTCGTCCGCTTGCGCGCGGCCTCCCGCACCCGGCGCTGCTCGAGCTCCTGCTGCAGGCGGCGGCGTTCGGCATCCCGGCGCTGCTGGTTCGTCGGCACGAGGGCATTCCTCCGGAGACTCGGCTGATTCGGGCTGTGCTGGGCTGGGCCGCGCCTTGCGGGCAAACCCTGGGCAGTCTACGGAAGCCGGTTGTGCCCCACGCTGAGAATCGGCGAATCGGGCGCCGGCCCGCCTCTCGGTAGGCTTGAACCTTTCAGCGACGTCCACCCACCCACAGTTCAGGAGTCCTCGGCCGTGCTCATCGCGGGTTTCCCGTCTGCCGCGACCGACACCAACTGCTGGGTGGTGGCGGCCGGTCCGGGGGAGCAGTGCATCGTCCTCGACCCGGGTTTCGGCGTCACCGGCCAGCTGGACGAGGTGATCGCCGAGCACCGGCTGCACCCGGTCGCCGTCCTGCTCACCCACGGGCACTTCGACCACACGTTCTCGGTCCTGCCCGTGTGCCAGGCCCGGGACGTCCCGGCCTACATCCACCCGGCCGACCGCCGGCAACTCGCCGACCCCTGGTCGGGCATCGGCGTCCCGCCCGGCACGCCACTGTTCGGCAGCCTCACCTTCGCCGAGCCGGACGACGTCCGCGAGCTGGCGTCCCACGACAAGATCTCCCTCGCCGGCCTCGACTTCACCGTCACGCACGCGCCCGGCCACAGTGCCGGCTCGGTGGTCTTCGGATTGTCCGGCGCCGACGAGGCCGTCCTGTTCTCCGGCGACGTCCTGTTCGCCGGCTCGATCGGCCGGACCGACCTGCCGGGCGGCTCGATGGCCGACATGGAGACCTCGTTGCGAAGCGTCATCCTCCCGATGGACGACGCGACGGTCGTGCACCCCGGGCACGGGCCGTCCACGTCCATCGCCCGGGAACGGCTGACCAACCCGTACCTGGCGGACCTCTGATGGCGATCTCCGGATTCCCCGAGCTGCTGCCGGCTCAGCGCTTCGTCGAGCTGGCCGTGCTGGACCGGCTGCGCTACACCTTCGAGCTGCACGGCTTCGCGCCGTTGGAGACCCCGGCCGTCGAATCGCTCGACCAGCTGCTGCGCAAGGGCGAGATCGACAAGGAGGTCTACGTCCTGCGCCGGCTACAGGCCGAGGCAGAGTCAGGAGATTCGGGGCTGGGCCTGCATTTCGACCTGACCGTGCCGTTCGCCCGTTACGTCCTCGAGCACGCCGGGCACCTCGAGTTCCCTCTCCGGCGCTACCAGATCCAGAAGGTGTGGCGGGGCGAGCGGCCCCAAGAGGGACGCTTCCGCGAGTTCACCCAGGCCGACATCGACATCGTCGCCAAGGACACGCTGCCGTTCCACCACGACGTCGAGGTCGCCCGGGTCATGGCCGAAGCGCTCGGCGTACTCGACTTCCTGCCGCCGCTGCGCCTGCAGGTGAACAACCGCAAGCTCATCCAGGGGTTCTACGAAGGGCTCGGGGCACCCGACGTCCCGGCCGTGATCCGGACGATCGACCGGCTCGACAAGGTGCCGGCCGACGTCGTCGGCCAGCAGCTCGTCATGGAGGCGGGGCTCACCGCCGAACAGGCCGGGCTCTGCCTGCAGCTGGCCGCCATCCGCACGCCGGATGCCTCGTTCGGGTCGGCGGTGTGGGCGCTCGGCGTGACGTCCCCGCTGCTGGACGAGGGGATAGGCGAGCTGACCGCCGTCATCGACGGCTGTTCGACGGTGACCGGCGTGACCGTCGAGGCGGACCTGCGGATCGCCCGCGGCCTCGACTACTACACGGGGACGGTCTTCGAGACGCGGATGGCCGGTTTCGAGGGCCTCGGATCCGTGTGCTCCGGGGGCCGGTACGACTCGCTCGCCTCGGACGGGAAGACGACCTACCCGGGAGTGGGCATCTCGCTCGGTGTCACCAGGCTGCTGACCCCGCTGCTGCAACGCGGCCTCATCACCGGGTCCCGCGCGGTGCCGTCGGTCGTCCTCGTCGCGCTGGCGAACGAGGCTGCGCGCGGTGCCTGCGATGCGATTGCCCAAGCGCTGCGGGCTCGGGGCATCCCCACCGAGGTCGCCGCCACGCCGCAGAAGTTCGGCAAGCAGATCCGCTACGCCGAGCGGCGGGGGATCCCCTTCGTGTGGTTCCCCGGAGAGCCGCACGAGATCAAGGACATTCGCAGCGGGGACCAGGTGGACGCCGATCCGGCGTCCTGGGCCCCGCCGGACAACGACCTGCGACCGCAGGTGCTGACGCAGAGAGTGGATGCATGATTCGCACGCACGACGCCGGGTCGCTCCGGGCCGCCGACGCAGGACAGACCGTCACCCTCGCCGGGTGGGTTGCCACCCGCCGTGACCACGGCGGCGTCACCTTCATCGACCTGCGCGACCGCTCGGGCTCGGCGCAGGTCGTGCTGCGCGAAGAGGACGCCGCCCACGCCCTGCGCAACGAGTGGGTCGTCGCGGTGACCGGTGAGGTCCGGCTGCGGCCGGACGGCAGCGTCAACCCGGCCCTGCCCACCGGCGAGATCGAGGTCGTGGCGTCGTCATTGGACGTCCTCAACGAAGCGGCCCCGCTGCCCTTCCAGCTCGACGCGTACTCCGAGGTCGGCGAGGAGGCCCGCCTCAAGTACCGCTACCTCGACCTGCGCCGGGCCGCGCCGGCCGCGGCCCTGCGCCTGCGCAGCGACGTCAACCGGGCCGCGCGCGAGACGCTGTACGCGACCGGGTTCACCGAGATCGAGACGCCGACGCTGACCCGGTCGACCCCCGAGGGCGCCCGCGACTTCCTGGTGCCGGCCCGGCTGCGCCCCGGCAGTTGGTACGCGCTGCCCCAATCGCCCCAGCTGTTCAAGCAGCTGCTGATGGTCGCCGGAATGGAGCGCTACTTCCAGATCGCCCGCTGCTACCGCGACGAGGACTTTCGAGCCGACCGGCAGCCGGAGTTCACCCAGCTCGACATCGAGATGAGCTTCGTCGAGCAGGACGACGTCATCGCCGTGGCCGAGCAGGTGCTGATCGCCTTGTGGAAGCTGATCGGGTACGAGGTCGAGACGCCCATCCCGCGCATGCCCTACGCCGAGGCGATGCGCCGCTACGGCTCGGACAAGCCGGACCTGCGTCTGGACCTCGAGCTGGTCGAGTGCGCCGAGTTCTTCCAGGACACTCCGTTCCGAGTCTTCCAGGCGCCCTACGTGGGCGCGGTGGTGATGGCCGGCGGCGCCGCCCAGCCCCGCCGGACCCTGGACGCGTGGCAGGAGTTCGCCAAGCAGCGCGGGCACCGCGGGCTGGCCTACGTCCTCGTCGGCGAGGACGGCGAGCTCGGCGGTCCGGTGGCCAAGAACTTGTCCGACGCCGAGCGCGCCGGCCTGGTCGAGCACGTCGGCGCTGCTCCGGGGGACTGCGTCTTCTTCGCCGCCGGAACGGCGACGTCGGCCCGCAGCCTGCTGGGCGCGACCCGGCTCGAGATCGGCCGGCGCCTCGGCCTCATCGACGAGACGGCGTGGAAGTTCGTGTGGATCGTCGACGCGCCGCTGTTCGAGCCGTCCTCGGACGCCGTCGCCGCCGGTGACGTCGCCGTGGGCGCCGGCGCGTGGACGGCCGTCCACCACGCCTTCACCTCACCGAAGCCGGAGTCACTCGCTACGTTCGACACCGACCCCGGCTCGGCGCTGGCCTACGCCTACGACATCGTCTGCAACGGCAACGAGATCGGCGGCGGGTCGATCCGTATCCACCGCCGCGACATCCAGGAACGGGTCTTCACGGTCATGGGGCTCACCGACGACGAGGCCCAGGAGAAGTTCGGCTTCCTGCTGGACGCCTTCAGCTACGGCGCCCCGCCGCACGGCGGCATCGCGTTCGGCTGGGACCGGATCGTCGCGCTGCTCTCGGGCAGCGACTCGATCCGGGACGTGATCGCCTTCCCCAAGACCGGCGGCGGCTATGACCCGCTGACCGCGGCGCCGGCGCCGATCACCGCGCAACAGCGCAAGGAGGCCGGCGTGGACTTCGTTCCCGAAGCGGACGACGCCGGCCCGACCGGTCAGGGCTCGACGGCGTAGATCCCCCGGCCCCCAGTGCCGGTGGAAGTGACCGCGCCGACGCTTGCGAGCAGCGCGGTGACCGCGACGGTGAGCAGGACGATCCGGCGGGCCTGCGCGACGCGGACCGGGTTGCGCGCCGGCGCCGCGTCGGACGGCGGTTGCCGGCGCCGGTCGAGGTGGGCCACCACGAGCGCGGGCACGAGCAGCGCGGAACCGGCCAGGATGGCCAGGTCGGCGACGTTCCACAGCCGTCCCCAGAAGTGCAGGAAGTCGAGGACTCCACGGCGGCTGCCCGGTGCGACGAAGTAGCGCATCCCGAGGCGGTCGCAGAGGTTGCTGGTCCAGCCCCCGATCAGCAAGGTGAGCGCGGTCAGCACTGCGGCGTGCCGGCGCCGGCGGACGAGCAGCATCAGCGAGGTCGCCAGCACCATCGCGCCGAGCACGTCGAAGGCAGCGCCGAGCACCGGACTGCGCAGCCATCCGCTGACCGCCGGGCTGACCAGCATGTTCCCGCCCGAGTTCACCTTCGCCCGACCGGCGTGCCGCCACGCCCACGCCTTGGACATCTGGTCGCAGTACGCGACGACGAGCAGCATGGCCAGCACCGCCCAGGTCTGACGGCGCAGAGCGGTCGACTCCGGTCTCTCGAGCAGTTGGGCCGACATGCGCACTCCGGCTGACACGCGCTGATGCAGACGCTTTCTCCGTGCAAAGGACGTTCCCGGACCCGCCAGGCGCGAAACCGGCGCCACCTCGGACCGGCCCGCACCTACGCTGGCCGGGTGACGCTCTTCGAACCGGACGAGCCGCGGGCCGACGCCGTCCCGTACGACGCGGCGGCGCCCATGGCCGCCCGGATGCGCCCCCGCACACTGGAGGAGGTGGTCGGGCAGGACCATCTGCTCGCACCGGGCTCGCCTCTGCGCCGGCTCGTCGAGGGCGACGCGCCGATGTCTCTGATCCTGTTCGGCCCGCCCGGCACCGGGAAGACGACGCTGGCGCTCATCGTCTCCACCGCCACCAACCGCCGGTTCGCTCAGCTGTCGGCCCTGAACGCCGGGGTGAAGGACGTGCGCGAGGTCATCGCCCGGGCCAAGGCCGAACTCGGCCGGACCGGCCGCCAGACGGTTCTGTTCATCGACGAGATCCACCGCTTCTCCAAGACCCAGCAGGACTCCCTGTTGTCCGCGGTCGAGGCTCGACACGTCACCCTGGTCGCCGCCACCACCGAGAACCCGTTCTTCTCGATCGTGTCCCCGCTGCTGTCGCGCAGCCTGCTGCTCACCCTGCAGCCGTTGGACGAGGCCGCCGTCGCACTGCTGGTCGACCGGGCCCTGGCCGACGAGCGCGGTCTCGGCGGGGCGGTCACCCTGGCCGCCGACGCGCGCGAGCACCTGTTGCGGCTGTCCGGGGGCGACGCCCGCCGCGCGCTGACCGCGCTCGAGGCGGCCGCCGGGACCGTCCAGGCCGAGGGGCGCACCGACATCGACCTCACGACGCTGGAGCAGGCGGTCGACCGGGCGGCGGTCCGCTACGACCGCGACGGCGACCAGCACTACGACGTCATCAGCGCGTTCATCAAGTCGATCCGGGGCTCCGACGTCGACGCCGCCCTGCACTACCTCGCCCGCATGCTCGAGGCCGGCGAGGACCCGCGCTTCATCGCCCGGCGTCTGGTCGTGCACGCCTCCGAGGACGTGGGACTCGCCGATCCGACGGCCCTGCTGGCGGCAACCGCAGCTGCCGAGGCCGTGCAACTGATCGGATTGCCCGAGGCGCGGATCAACCTGGCCCAGGCGACGATCCACCTCGCCCTCGCCCCGAAATCCAACGCCGTCATCGCCGCGATCAACGCCGCCCAGGCCGACGTGCGCGACGGGTTGGCCGGCGCCGTTCCGCCGGCGCTGCGCGACAGCCACTACCCGGGCGCGGCGAAGCTCGGCGCCGGTGCCCGCTACGTCTACCCGCCGGGCACGCCGGACGGTGTCGTCGCCCAGCAGTACCCGCCCGACGAGCTCGTGGGGCGCAACTACTACGAGCCCAGCGGCCGGGGGACCGAGCGGGCCATCAGCGAGCGGCTGGCCCGGCTGCGCGCGATGATCCGCGGCGCGGACGACGACACGGGCGCCCGGGAGTGACCCGATAGGGTCGGCTCCGCTCTGTTCTGCACTTCTCGCCGGGGAGGCCTGATGTCCGGAGGCGAGATTGCCGCGCTGATCGCGGCGGTCGCGTTCGTCCTGCTCGTGCTGCTGCTTGCCGTTCCGTTGCTCAAGCTGGGCCGCACGCTGGACGAGGCCACGCTGGCCGTGCGCAAGACCCACGACGGCATCGCCCCGCTGCTGGCCGAGGCGCACGAGACGATCGAGGCGGTCAACACCCAGCTAGTGCACGTCGAGGGCATCGCCAAGAACGTCAACTCGATGACGACCAACGTCGCGGCCATGACCGCAGTGGTCTCCAGCACGCTCGGCAGCCCGATGATCAAGGCGGCGGCGTTCACCTACGGCGTGCGCAAGACGGTGTCCGACCGCCGCGACGCCGATGCGGTGCGCACCGCGCGCCGGAAGCACCGGGCCGACAAGCGTGGGCGCAACTGATGAAGCGGCTCTTCTGGCTGGCGATGGGCGTGACGATCGGCGCGCTGCTGGTCCGTAAGGTGTCCCGCGCGATGGAGAAGCTGACGCCGCGCGGCATGGCCACCGGGCTGGGCGCGGGCCTCCGCGAACTCGCCGACGCCATCCGCGACTTCGCTGCCGACGTCCGCGAGGCGATGAGCGAGCGGGAGACCGAACTGCGCCAGGCGACCGGACTGGACAGACGCACGGAGACCGCGCCGAGCGAATAAGCGGCAACCGCGCGTCTGGCAAGGTAGAGCCGTGAGTGAGCGCAGCGAACGAACCATTGGTGCAGGCTTCGCCGACCGGACGAGCGAAGCGAGGTAGGTCGTGGAAACTGCCGACATTCGCGCCCGCTTCCTGGGGCACTTCGAACGCAACGGGCACGCCGTCGTGCCCAGCGTCCCGTTGCCGTTCGAGGATCCCAACCTGCTGTTCGTCAACGCGGGCATGGTGCAGTTCGTCCCCTACTTCGTCGGCCAGCAGACGCCGCCCTGGCCGCGGGCGACGAGCATCCAGAAGTGCATCCGCACGCTGGACATCGACGAGGTCGGCAAGACGACGCGGCACGGCACGTTCTTCCAGATGAACGGGAACTTCAGCTTCGGCGACTACTTCAAGGACGAGGCGATCCGCCTCGCCTGGGACCTCTCGACCAAGTCCGTCGCCGACGGAGGCTTCGGCCTCGACGGGGACCGCATCTGGGCCACCGTCTACCTCGACGACGACGAGGCCATCGACATCTGGCACAAGCAGATCGGGCTGCCGCTGGAGCGAATCGTCCGCAAGGGGATGGACGACAACTTCTGGTCGATGGGCATCGCCGGCCCGTGCGGCCCGTGCAGCGAGCTCTACTACGACCGCGGTCCCGACTACGGCGTCGAGGGCGGCCCGGCCGTCGACGAGGACCGTTACATGGAGTTCTGGAACCTCGTCTTCATGCAGAACGAGCGCGGACCGTCGACCGGTCCGGGCAAGTCCGACTTCCCCGTCCTGGGCGAGCTGCCGGCCAAGAACATCGACACCGGCATGGGCATGGAGCGCATGGCCGTCCTGCTCCAGGGTGTCGACAACCTCTACGAGATCGACCAGACCCGACCCGTTCTTGATCGGGCCGCCGAGATGGCCGGCAAGACCTACGGCGCGCACTCCGGGCACGCGGCGAATCAGTCGCACCCCGACGACGTGCGCCTGCGCGTCGTCGCCGACCACGTCCGCACGGCGCTCATGCTGATCGGCGACGGCGTGACGCCGTCCAACGAGGGACGCGGCTACGTCCTGCGCCGCATCGT
>NZ_JBHEMO010000071.1:0-7322 GCF_046262535.1 Jatrophihabitans sp.
CCGCAGCGACAGATGCTGGGGATGGGAGTCGACTCCCTCGCCGTGATCGTCCTCTACATCGTCGGCGTGGTCGGCCTGGTGAGCTTGCAATGACCGGCAGAGGCGACGAGAGAAGTATTCGTCAGTCCAGGTAGTCGCGCACTAGGGACGACTATGCGCTGTGCTCTACCGCCGTAGTTGCGGCAGTTCTTGGGACCTCGGGGGAGCGCTGTAGCGCGAATATCCCCGACTGAAGGAGAGACCGTGCCCGCAACCCAGGACGACTACGACATGGCCATCGAATGGACCGACGGGGGGCTGGTGTTTCACCGGCTCCACTGGATGAGCGACGAGCAGTGGCGCGAGATGAAAGACAAGATGCAGGAGTGGTGGGCCGAGTACATGCCCGCGTTCTTGGCGTCGCGCGACGCGAAGCGGGCCGGCCGATGATGACCGACACGATCGTCACTCCCGACGAGACTCAAACAGACCCCCTACCCGACGTTCCCATGCTCGACGATGATCTCTGGCATCGGCTCCGGCGTCTGGCCGAGATCGAGAACGCCGTCAACGGTGTCCCGATGATCACCTTGTGCGGACTCCGATTCCCCGACCGCCCTGGGGAGGTGGCTCGGCGCACCACCGGCGCCCGTGAACGTCGGTTATGCCCACGGTGCGCGGCGGTCTACACATACCTTCTGCGCCTCTGAGGGTGATGTGGGCAAGTTGCCCGCATCTCGCTGCCCCGGTCGGATTCGTCTGGCCGGGGCAGCGGCGCAGATGGTGCTTGTAGCCGGGGGCTGGGCGGTTTCGTCGCCTGCCCGTGCGGGAGCTTGCCCGCTGTGACGTCAGCAGCCCGCCGGGGGCGGGGTGTAGGTGTCCGACGTGACTGTGTTGCCGAAGTGGTCGGTGCCTGTGAAGTAGAGCGAGTCACCGCAAAAAAGGACTGTGTAGTCATTGCTAAACGTGCCGTCCGAGTTCGCCCAGCCTACGGTGTGGTAGTCCCCGAAGCTAAAATGGACGACCACGGCGCTGCCGGGCTTCAGCCTTGCACCAACAACTGTGACGTAAAACTCCCCAGCGTAGTCCGAGGCCGTTCTCAGGCTGGCTGTCAGCGTGGCAGGAAGAAGAACATAGTCTTCCAGCGATTGGAGCCGAACTGACAGCGAATCGATCTTGGTGCCTTGGTCGGAGATGGTTGTTTGGGCTGTTTGCAGCTGGCTGCTAAGGGACTGGTTAGCCGCCTGGAGGTTGGAGATCGCGGTTTCGTCGCTGGTTTGCTTTCCTTCGATCGCATCCACGCGGCTGGCCAAGGCGGCGACGTCGGTCGGTGACGCGACCTGTACTGGTGTCTGACCCTTCGCGCAGGTCGATGCGCCGGGGTAGGTAACCGCGCCGGTCTTCGCGACGCAGAATGTCAAGGGGCTGGTCGTCGTGTTCGCGACCGCGAGTCCTGTCGCGAGCGACCCGACCGCCACGCAGGCGACGGTGATCCCGGCTAGCTTGATCGAACGTCTCACTGCGTCACTCCCGGGGGCCACTGTCGCCGCAGCGAAGCTACGGCGGTCGACTGCAGTGCACCACCGACCTGCAGCCGCGCCATCCGCCGAAGGTCCCGAATCGCCCGGATTAGGGCATCTGCTCGATGTGAGGCGCGTCTGCTCGGTCAGTCGCTGCCCCGGCTGGGATTCGTCCGGCCGGGGCAGCGCTGTGTTCGGAACCGCGGCGTCCTGGCGACTGAACCGGGGGCGTCGCGTCACCCCGTCAGCGTGCAGGTCACTGTGTTAGAGATGACCGGTGTGCCGTCGACGGCGGTACCGGTGAGGTAAAGGGTGTAGACACCGGGGCCGTTGGTCTGGGTGAAAAAGCCGATTCCGGCATTGTTGAAGTCCCCGGATCCACCGACTGGTCCAAGGTCTGCCGGAGCTGACGAGTTGAACACCGCATAGAGGTCCGATGTCGGCAACAGCCCGCCGCCGGCGAAGGTGAATGCGCACTGTTGTTCGGTCTGCACAATCTCATAACCGGGGCTCAAGGTGATGAAAGCGGTCGGTTTCGGAGATAGCACTCCGCCGTGGGACGCGTAGGCGACGCAGGCGTCCTGGCTGGCGAACGTGGCGCCAGTCGAGGTGACGAGGTTCTGCCAGCCGCCCTTGTAGCACTGCTGCGCCGAGGGTGAGTTCCCCGGCACGTCCCGCGACGCCACCCGATCAGCGCATTGGACCACCGAACCGAACCGGGCGCTACCCGACTTAGGTCCTGCATCGGCGGCAATAGGGCATATGCCGCGCGTGAGGCGCCGCACGGCTATTTCGGTCTATCGGCCGAGTCCATCGCTGCCCCGGTCGGATTGGTCTGGCCGGGGCCGCGGTTTGCTTTGCTCGCCTTCGTGGATGAGCCGCGGTTGAGCGGCACACGGGCGTCACATGAACGGTGATGATCGTCTGCAGCAGGAGCCGCCCGCCAGTGGTGCGTCCACCTGGAAGTGGCGGGCGGCTCCGCGCCGAGTTCCGCGTGGGCGCGCAGTAAGGGTTCTGTAATCCCTTGTCCGCTGTCGACGACGCTGGGGTCGGTAATCTCGTTGGCAGCGCGACCCGGGTGAACAGCACTGGCAGGTCGACCACCAGCCGGCTTGCTGATGATCGGAGTGCGTCGTGACGAAAGCGCTACCGGCCGAGTCCGTCGTTGTCCTGCCGGCTGGGGAACTCGATATGGCCGAGGTCGATGCGGTCCGGGCAATGGTCGGCTCGGCTTTGGCCCGGCCCGGCATCAGAAGCCTGGCCCTAGACGTGGCCAATGTGACCTTCATCGATTCGAGCATCATCGGCGCGTTCCTCACCTTGCACCGGGACGCCGCTGCCCGGCAGGTCGGGCTGCGGCTCGTGAACGTCCCGCACCAGCTCAAGCGCACTCTCAACATGGCCGGGATGCATGCGATCCTCGACTACGGCGACTCTGAGACGTAGATGTCGCTAGCCGAGGCTTAGCGCGGTTGAGGACCGGTCGCGCGAGCGTTCGACCTCGCGAACCGCGCGGCCGCCACCTCGGCACGAATGAGACGCGACGCGGTCTGCGCGTGCGCGGCATGCTCACAGATCAGCAGCGACGATGCCCGAAGCTCGGCGGCGTATGAGCCCACCCGGCGACGACGATCAAAGGCGTTGGTCACGCCCCGCTTGTACCCACTCAGCGAGCAGCCCGGACAATATGGACTAGATCGGGTCGTGTTCTTCCCACGTCCAGACGCGGTGCTCGTGGCAGTAGTAGCAGCGGGCACGGCCCACCCCAGACGGGTGCGCGTTGTAGCCGATCACGGCGACGCTCGGGCGGAACTCGCAGCCGCAGGCGAGGACGGCCGGCGGGATCTCGACAACCTGGCCACGCTCGTCAAGGCGAGTGCGGATCATGGGTGACTGTAAGCGCCAACCACGACGATTCGGAGACGCGCGGGCCGTCTGGCCCCGCGGCGCCGCCATGGAAGGCCAGACGGTCATTCGGATTAATCGTCGGCGATGAAGCCGAGGAAGCGTCGACCGAGTTCCGATGTCGATGACTCCCACAGGCTCGCCCCGGAAATCATTCCGTGAATATTGCGATCCAGCAGCCGGGCGGTCACGAGGTCGGCAGCGAGCAGGTCCAACCAAGGCCGTTGCCCGCGAAACTCAGGCATCCCATCTTCGATGATCTGACCGGTCGAGCTACTCAAGTAACTCGGAATGCTGATCTGCCGCTCCAAGAACCACGCTTCTGGATTGTCCAGAAACTTCAGTAGCCGGAGGTGCGCCGGAGTCAGCTCGTCCACGAGCCGGAAGACTCTTGCCTGTTCGTCAATCGTCGGGGCGGCGGGCGAGACGGAGTTGAGCACGCCGTTCCGCAGCGCACGCAACTTCTCATCCTGATGAGTAGCCTGCGCGGCTCGGGTCGCGTTCACGACAGCATCCGTGAACACATCGTCTTGAGCCAGGTCCTCGATCGTCAGGTACTCATCGCTCTCTTCTTGGAGCTCCGTCACTGCGTTGGCCAGTTCCTCGAGCCATTGCCGCATGCGCTTGTTGTAGCTCCACCCCATCGCCATCGCGAACGCAACGGCGACGGGGCTACCAGCTACCGGAACCATGCCGGCGCCCGCGATTACCGACTGTTCGACTAGCTCCCTCGCGGTCGACTTGTTGGGCATCGCACCCACGAGCGAACTATCCGCCCACGGCGGCGGATGGATCAAGTCTCCCTGCTCCCGAAGACCTAACTTCGACGGGCGCGGCCCGCTTCGGCATCTTCCGTTGATGATCTGACTGGGTCACCAGATACGGAACGCCCGCACCCGTCCGTCCTTGGCTCGGTGGGAAAAAATCTGCCGTGTGTAAATAAGTGGTCGAGGCGGGTCCTTCGTGGCGTCAGGGGCAGTGGTGGGCCCCCAGGGGTCCGAGCATTGGGGCCTACCAATCCCAACCCCTCCGGTCGACCGCGGGCGCTGACCCGCCCTCAACTCTTTTTTCACCCGGAAATGGGGGGACATGGCCCAGCGTGGGCTTTTTTCTTCGCGGAGAGAGAGAAATTGGTCGACGAGCGGGTCGTGGTGGCGGGCAGCCGTCGGGAAGGTCCCCAGGGTGTCGTCGCGGCGCGCGCGCTGGCAGGTCTGTGCGCGGGAGTCTGCGCTCGCTGCCATCCATCCGGTTGTCCAGCGGCTGCCACTGGGCCGGTGAGGTTGACGTCACGCGCCGCGGCTGGCATCGGTGGGCCTCTACTTGCCGGCCGCGTTCGCGGCCATCTCGCGCTCGCGCAGGACGCGGGCGGTGTTGTCCCGGTTCTCCTGCTCGGCGTCGACCCGCTTCTGCAACATCGCTGCAGCTCGAGCGCGGTCCTCGAGCTGGCGGGCGGCGTTGCCGTTCGCGGTGAGCTGCGCCGAGCCGTGGCCGTTGCGGAGCTGGTTCCATGCGTTCTCGCGGTCCTCGAGGCCGAACAGCGGCGGCAGGCTGAGCGTGCCGAGACTGGCGAGCCGCTGCCAACGGGCGACCGCGGTCATGCTCCGGAACACCCGGTCGCTGTACTCGCGCCACATCTCGCCGAGCATCCGAACATGGTCGGCGGTGACGTCGTCGGCCACGGGTGGTTCGAGCACGACCCACAGCAGGGCGTTGGTCATGCGCGGTTCACCGATGCCGGTGCCGATGATGACGCGTTCGGCCGCAAGCCGGTCGAGCAGGGCGGCGCAGCGTCGGGCCTTCATGAACGCAGCGGTCTGCTCGTCGTCTTCGTAGCCGCTGAGCTCGCCGGCCGGGGCCAGGGCGTGCGCGGCGAGGAAGTCGCTCGCGGCCTCGGCGAGCTCGGCGGCCAGGTTGGCGACCCACTCGGGCAGCGCCGAGCGGATCTGAATGGTTTGGTCGGTGGCTGCGTGCTGCTCGAGCGCGGCGGCGGCTTCGATGAACGCGGTGTGCTGGCCGGCCTCGGCGGCGTAGGTGCACAGAGCCTTCTCCGCGGCCTTCGGTTGCGTGATCGTCGGCATGACAGGCTGTTCGGTCTGCTGTAGGCGAACGGCCTCGGTGTAGATGGCTTCGGCGATGCCGTAGTGGTCAGGCACGGTCCAGCCGTGGTTGCGGGCAATGGCGACGGCCTGGGCGGCGTTGCCGCGGGCGGCGGCGAGAGCGTTGTCGAGCATGAGTGGATCTCCTTCGTCTTAGGCGGCGTCGGGGCCGTCGTCGGGGTGCACTGCGAGCAGACGCCCGAGCGCTGGATGCATCGGGAGCGAGGCCTGCACGGCAGCGCCGAACGACTGTGCCGGCGTGGGGTCGGCCGGGCCCGTGTCGTCCGGTGTGTCGGCCGGCGGGGCGAATGCTGTCCGGAGCGCGCCTTGGTCGCGGGCATGTGCGGTGATCGCGTCGCTGAGGCAGCGCTCGAACTCCTCGCCGCGTTGGCGGTCCGTGGCTGCTTTGTCGCTGAGCCGGCGGAACTCGGGATCACGTTCGGCGGCAGCTTGCGCGTAGTCATCGCCGGTGCGGGTGAGGTACTCCTGCGGGATCTTCATGTGGACTCACTTTTGGTGTTGGCGGGTAGATAAAGCGGCGAATGAGCCCACTCGGGCAGCGTCGAGCTTCGTCACGGCGGCGAGGGCGTGTCCGGCGCTCTGGTGGCAGGCACTGGCCGACACCCGGTGCCCTTCCACGTCACTTCCTCGCCGGGATGAGCGCGACAGCGGTAGGCGCTCATCGCCTTGCCTGCTTCCGCGCCTCAGCCAGTTCGGCCGCGGTACAGGGCAGGCACAGCGATGGGTGGCCGGCGCTGCTCGGCGTGGTCGGCGTGCCGCATTCGGGGCAAGCGTGCAGACCCTCGGCGTCGTCGAACGCGGCGTAGAAGCCCCCAGAGTCGTTCGGGGGGGACGGCCGCGTCCTGATGTCCAAGGTTCGCTGTCCGGAGAGTCAGGGCAGGGGTGCTGATCCGGGCGTAGTGTGCATGAGGTCCGGGTTTCCGCGCGGACCGGGGACGGCCCGCCTAATCCTGCCCGCCGTCTGCCGCACCGTAGAGTTTTCGGGCAGGAGTGGGGAACCCACTGGGTCGCTTGCGGCCCCGGGGTGAAGCGCACGCACTGGTGCGCGGGGCAACTCTCGCCCTAACCCGACAGCTAACTTCGCCGGCGGTCTGAGAGGCGCCGCTCATGGCACGCTCCATTCGCCTACCCGCCGTCCTGGCCCGCCTGAGCGCGACCGCCACCGCTGCGGCACTGGGCTGGGTGGCGCTCATGGCGGGAACGGCTGGCGCGGCGACGGTGGCAACGTGGGACAAGCTGGCCGGGTGTGAGAGCGGCGGCAACTGGAGCAGCAACACGGGCAACGGCTATTACGGCGGCCTGCAGTTTTCCAACAGCACCTGGCTGGCCTACGGCGGCGGCACCTACGCCGCCCGCGCCGACCTGGCCAGCCGCAGCGAGCAGATCCTGATCGCGGAGAAGGTGCTCGACGCGCAGGGCTGGGGCGCGTGGCCGTCATGTTCCGCTGCACTTGGGCTCGGCGCGGCGGACGCGAAAGCGAACCCGTTCACCAGGGCTGACTACACCGGTGACGGACGGGCCGACCCGACGGTGTGGCGACCTTCCACCGCCTACTGGTACCCGAGGGGCACGACCAGCGTGCACTGGGGTATGGCCAGCGACCGCCCCGTCACCGGCGACTTCAACGCCGACGGCCGCACAGATCCGACGGTCTTTCGGCCCTCCACCGGCTACTGGTACGTGCGCGGCCTCGCGAGTTTCCACTTCGGCCAGGCCG
Source organism: Jatrophihabitans sp. (assembly GCF_046262535.1). Classification (GTDB taxonomy): domain Bacteria; phylum Actinomycetota; class Actinomycetes; order Mycobacteriales; family Jatrophihabitantaceae; genus Jatrophihabitans. The sequence continues at coordinate 7,239 of NZ_JBHEMO010000071.1, forward strand.
GTGACATCCCGGTCCCGGCCGACTACACCGGCGACGGACGCACCGACGCCGCAGTCTTCCGCCCCTCCACCGGCTACTGGTACG
>NZ_JBHEMO010000072.1:0-51944 GCF_046262535.1 Jatrophihabitans sp.
ATGCGAGAAGGCATCCGCCAGGTCGTCGGCCTGCAGCCCGACCTCGAGGTGGCCGGTGACTGTCCCGACCTGCCGTCTCTGCGTGCGCTTGTCGAAGCGGAGAAACCGGACGTCGTCGTGACGGACGTCCGCATGCCCCCGACCTTCGGCGATGAGGGCATCAGCATGGCGGTCGAGCTGCGGCGGACCCATCCCGACATGGGGGTGGTCGTGCTCTCGCAGTACGCCGAGCCGGCCTACGCCAACGAACTCCTGGCCGGCGGCAGCGCCCGGCGCGCCTACCTGCTGAAGGAGCGGATCAGCGAACGCGACCAGCTGGCCGCCGCGATCCGCACCGTCGCCGCTGGTGGTTCGGTCATCGATCCGGTCGTCGTCGACATGCTCGTGTCGGCGTCATCGGGCCGGCCGTCGTCGCCGCTCGCATCGCTCACCCCTCGTGAGCTGGAGGTGCTCGACGAGGTGGCCCAGGGCAAGAGCAATGCCGCCGTGGCCGCGGCTCTGTTCCTGTCCGAACGCGCCGTGGAGAAGCACATCAACGCCCTGTTCGCCAAGCTGGGCCTTGCGGTCACCCCGGACGTGAATCGCCGGGTGGCGGCGGTACTGCTGCACCTGTCCGAACGGGGCCGGGGTAGCTAGCACCCTTGCCGATCTAGAAATCCTCACCAAGACTTGACGCTGTGAGCAGTCCCCTCGACACCCGCCCGAGCAGCGCCGCCTCGACCGTCAACGTGCTGATCGTCGACGACCAGCGACCGTTCCGCGACGCGGCCCGCACGGTGGTGTCCGTGATCAAGGGCTGGCAGGTCGTCGCCGAAGCGGCCTCCGGTGAGGACGCGGTCGCCGCCGCCGAGGCGACGTCGCCGGCGATCGTGCTGATGGACATCAACCTGCCGGGCATCAGTGGCATCGAGGCCACCCGCAGGATCGTCGAAGCTGCTCCGGAGATCCGGGTCATCCTGCTGTCCACCTACCAGGCCGACGACCTGCCGGCCGACGCGTTGACGTGCGGAGCCGCCGCGTACGTCCGTAAGGAAGACCTCACGCCGCGCGTGCTGCGCGACGTGGCCGCGGCGTCCTGACGCCGCCCGCCCCGTCAGCGCGCGGCCGTCTCGAGTGGCTGGGCCGGGATCGACGCCCGTACGACGGTGCCCCCTCCCGGCGTCGACTCGACGGTCAGTTCCCCGCCGATCGCGCCCAACCGGTCCTTCATGTTGAGGAAACCGTGGCCGAGGCTGGTCGTGCTGGCATCGAACCCGGCCCCGTCGTCGCTCAGCTCACAGCACAGCACGTCGGTCGTGCCGTGGAGGCGGACGGTGATGGTTGCCCCGTCGCCGGCGTACTTGCCGGCGTTCTGCATCGCCTCCAGGCAGCAGAAGTACGCCGCTGTCTCGATCTCCTCCGCATACCGCCCGGGCAGATCGACATCGACCGAACACGGCAGCGGCGAGCGAGTGGCCGCGGTGCGCAGCGCCTCCCCGAGGCCGCGGTCCCGCAGCAACGGTGGATAGATTCCGTGAGCCAGCTCCCGCAGCTCCCCGATTGTGGTCTGCACGTCGGCGCGCAGGTCCTCCAGAAGGCCGAGCACGGTCCCGGTGTCGCCGTCCTCGGCGATCGAACGCGCGAGGCCGAGCTTCACCGCGAGCGCGACCAGGTGCTGCTGCGCACCGTCGTGCAGGTTCCGCTCGATCGCCCGACGGGACGAGTCGGCCGCCGTGACGATGCGCAGGCGCGAGGCCTGCAGCTCCTCGTTGCGTTCGGCCAGCTCGGCCAGCGACGCCTGCAACGCGGAGTCGAGCCGGACGTTGTGCAGCGCCAGCCCGAGCTGCCGGGCGACCTCGACGAGCGCGCGTTCGTCGTCCTCGGTGTAGTGCTCGTCGACCGGACGACGCCGGACGACGATCAGCCCGAGGAGTTCGCCCAGGTGCGCCACCGGAACGACGCGCAGGTCGCCACCTGCGGGTTGCGCCAGGGTCGGCAGCCAGACCGCGGTCCAGCTCGGCCCGCCGATCCGGGCCCGGCCCACCACGATGCGGTCCTGCTCGCTGAGCTCGATGCGCTCGGCGCCGCGCGAGGGGACACTGACCGTGCGGGCCAGGGCACCGCCGGCCCCCGTCCAGATCTCGGCACCGGCGGGGGCCACGGACGCGCGCAGGGATTCGACCAGCTGCAGCATCAGTTCGTCCATCGGCACGGCCCGGCTCATCCGAGCGCCGAAGCCGCTCACGACTTCGTCGGTCGACGGATCGGTTGCCCCGATCAGCCGGTCGGCGAACGCAATGAGGCGCCGGCGGACGGGCACGGCCAGCGCCGCGACCACGAGCGCCGCGGCGAGGCTGGCGATGAGAACATCCCGCTCATGGCCATGCGGGGACCCGTTGATGCCCACCACGACGACGAGGTACACGATGACCACAAGCGCCGCCAACCCGGCCGCCGCGATCGCTTCCAGCAATACGGCGGCTGAGGCCCGGGTACCGGTCACGATCGCGCTGAGGACGAGCGCGATCGGGACGAACAGCAATCCGGCGGCCACCCAGACCGGCAAGGGATGGGGTTTGTCGGTCATCAGGTCGAGCGCCAGGCACACGACGATGAACGCCGCCGCCAGCACCGAACCGGCGGCCAACCAGCGCAGGATGCGTTTCTCTTCGACGCCGCCCTTGGCGTAGCGGGCGATCGAGGCCACCGCTCCGCCGGCACTGCCGGCCACGGCGACGATCACGAAGCCCGTCATCGGCGGGTGGTCGCCAACCACCTCGAGCACCACGGCCCAGCCGACGGTGGCCGCCAGCGCAACGGCGGCAAAGACACGGCGTGGTGCGGTTCCCAGGGCGCCACCAGGCACGGCCAGGGCGAAGACGAACCAGGCGCCGAGCACCAAAGGAGCGAGCTCGGGCCACATCGCGGCCAGCACGTGGGTGACCGCGGCGCCAGCGCAGCTGAGCGCCAGGTGCAGCCGCGTCGCGGGAGCCCATCTCTGCAGCACGACGATGGCGGCGACAGCCCACACGCCACCCAGCGCGATCGACATGATCGACAGGCCGGTCATCGTCACTCCGTCCTCAGGACGTGCGCGATGCGCAGTTTCGCAGCGCGCCGCCCCGGCCACGCGGCCAACGCGTTGGCGACGACCAACGCCAGCGGAACGATCAGCAGCGTCACGAGAAGCGCCGTCGGCGATTTGTACTGGATCGGGGTGTAGTCGGCGACGGTGCGACAGCCGCGCCGGGCGCCGGCGAGGGCTGCCATCACAGTCGCGCCCGCGATCGCGATAAGGACGGCGAGCACCACCAGGGAGCGCCGCGGGCGGCGTAGGTCCAACCGCAGCCACGCGTGAGCAACCGCCATGTCACTCCGCCCTCAGCACGTGTGAAATGCGCAGCCGCGCTGCCCGCCGACCCGGCCACGCCGCCAGGAGGTTGGCGACCACGAACGCCGCCGGCGCGACGAGCAGCAGCGCCCACAGCGAGATCGGCGAGACGTACTCGAGCGGGGTGTAATCCGCCACCACGCGCCACACGGTCCGGCCGAGCGCCAGACCGGCCGGCACCCCGAAGACCAGTCCGATCAGGGCCAGCAGGCTGGCCTGCGTGACGACGACCCAGCGGCTCTGCCATTGGGTCATGCCGACGGCGCGCAGCACGGCCAAGTCGTGCGAGCGCCGCCGCACCGCTGTGGCGAGGGCATGTCCGACCGCGCCGATCGCGAGCAGTGCGAGGAATGCGCCGAGCAGGATCGGCAACGTCCGGACCTCGCGGATGAGCGCGAGTTCAGTGGGGACGTCACCGGGGTCGAGCTCCAAGCCCGCATCCTTGAGTTCCGGCATCTTCTTGATCACTTCGTCGACGAGCGCGGCGGACGCCTTGTGCACATCCGCACCGGGCCGAAACCTGATCAGGATCGTCCGGAACTTGTAGCCCTTGAAAAGCGCCTCGTAGCCCGCGGTCGCGACCCAGCCGCCTTCGGCGTAGCCATTGTGCGGGCCGAGCGGGACGAGTCCGCTTCCGGTGACCCGCATCCGTTGGGGCGTCCGGTGGCCCGGCTTGTTGCCCGTCAGCTCCACGAGTCCCCCGACATGCGCGTGTAGCAGGGACATGGTCTGGGGCGCCAGCATGACCTGGTCGGCCGTCGTCGGCATCCGTCCTTCGAGCACGACAACGGGCAGCGGCTTGGCTGCGGCGCGGTACTCCCACAATGGGACGGACGCCCGCCCGCCCGACCCGGTGGCCACGGCGCTTCTGCTGTCATCGATCCCCGTTGTCAGCGCACTGTTCCGCATGACCGACGTGACCGCGGCGACGGGACCGCCGTCCTTGCCGTTGATACCGGCAAAGGCGACGGCCTGGAAGGTCTGGCCGAACCTCTCGGGCCGCGCCGCCGCGTCGCTGACGCCACTGGAGAACGTGAACGCGGCAACGATCCCGATGACGCCCAGCACCGCACCGAACAAGGCCGGTCGAACGGGCACCGCGGTGCGGCCGCGTCCGGTTTCCAGCGCGAATCGCGCGCCCACCACGATCGGCACCGGCATCCCGGCTTTGGCTGCGGATCTCGCGATGGTGGACTGCCGGCTCGCAGTGCCACGACGAGCCGAGACGAGCGCCATCAGGGCCGCGACCGCGGCACCCGCGGCCACGAGAACCGCGATGAGTGCGCCGACGCTCCCGGTCACGAGCGGATCCCAGGAGCGGCCCGGCGACGGTTCGAATAGGCCGGCCGCGCCGTAGGGGAAGTGCGAGGACGCGATCCAGGCGGCCGCTCCGGCAACCACGACGCCTATGACGCCCACGAGCGTCGGCGCCGCGGCAGCCGTGATCATCGCCTGGCGAGGTGTCATGCCCAGAGCGCGCAGGGTCTGCAACTCCGTGGCGCTCGCAGCGGCGTACCGCGCGATCGCCTGACCGACGAGGAACAGTGCCGCCACGAACGCCGCAATGGCGAACGCCAACAGGCACCGCGACTCGAAAGCGATGTTGTGTTGAATCGTCCGGCCCTGCTCGTAGAGGTTCGAGATGTCGAGGTCGGACCGTCCGGTCACCCGGGCCAGGTCATGACTGAATCGCGGGACGTCGGTCGGGCTGCGCAATCGGACGAGGGCGTTGACGAACTGCGTGTTCTCCGGGATGTTCGGATCGCCGACCGTCTCGAGGGGATACTTCGCGACGAGCCCGGCCGAGATCTGCAGACCGCCCTCGGCGTCCGGGGAGTCCGAGAGCCACGGCGAGACTCCCACGCCCACGATGTGGACCTTGATCGTCGGGCCCACCAGCTTCCTCGGCGTCGGGCCGTCGTTGAAGGAATCGGCCAACTGCTTCGCGCTCGGCAGATGGAGCGTGACAATGTCGCCCACGCCCTTGTGGTGTTTGCTCACGAACCTGCGAGTGACGATGGCTTCGTCGGCGCGCGTGGGGTCAGGGGTGCGGCCGGCGAACAGCACCGGCTTCTCGATGGTGCGCAGAAAGGCGCCGTCCGCGGGCGGGAAGCCGAGGCTCGCACCGTCGATCCCGTCGAAGGACACCGTGTAGTCCACGACGAATTTGCTGAGGGCCCGAACCTCCGGGAGGGCTTCGACCTTGGTCCAGTCGAACCCCGGCTGGTTGGCGAGCACGGCGATGGTGGCCGGTTCGGTCCGAGCCGACAGGCGGGTGAGGGCGCTGGCCCCCCGACGCGCCGCCGCGAGAGCCGTGATGACCACGCCGGCCGACAGCGCGACGAGCAGCCCGAGCACGACGAGCGAGCGCCAGCGGCGGCGGAGCTCGAGCCGCAGCCACGTGGCGACGATCGGCGTCATGTACCGGCGCTGTCCGACTCGACCTGGCCGTCGCGCATCACGACCTGGCGGTCGGCACCGGCCGCAACGTCGTGGGAGTGAGTGACCATGACGATGGTCTGTCCGGTGTCGTGCAGTCGGCGGAAGAGTTCGAGCACCTCGATGCCACCGTCGCTGTCCAGGGCGCCGGTCGGCTCGTCGGCGAGCAACAGCGTCGGGGAGTTGACCAGGGCCCGGGCGATCGCCAGGCGCTGCCGCTGGCCGCCGGACAGGACCGCGGGAACCTGCTGGGACCGGTCACCCAGCCCGAGCAGGTCGAGCAGCTCCCGGGCGCGCGACTCGGCCGCTTTGCGCCGCATGCCGCCGAGCACGCCGGGCAGCACGATGTTGTCGAGCGCACTCACCCCGTCCAGCAGGTTGAAGAACTGGAAGACGATGCCGATGTGGTGCCGGCGGAATTTGGCCAGCCAGTTCTCGTCCCGGCCGTCGATCCGCTGGCCGGCCACCTCGACCGTCCCGTCGTCAACCGTGTCCAGGCCGGCGACGATGTTGAGCAGCGTCGACTTGCCGCAGCCTGACGGGCCCATGATGGCCACGAACTCTCCGTCGGCAACATCCAGGTCGATGCCGCGCAAGGCCCGTACCGGCGCCAGCTCGGCGGTGAAGGTGCGCCGCGCCCCCCGCAGGCGAACGGCCGGCTGACCGACCACTCCCGGTTCGGGCTCAATCAATTCCACCGCACTCATGAATCGCTCCCCTGATCGACTTCTTGCCCCGGACTCAGCCGGTAGGCCATGACGGGCGCTTCCCGGCCCTTGACATCGCACGCTCCGAGCGACTCCCAGGGCCACTCCGCCGAGCACAGCTGCACGGTGGCTTCGCTCGCCACAGTGGTGCCGGCCGGGCGGGCGAGGTCCTGCAGGCGCTGCGACAGGTTCACCGTGTCGCCCACCACCGTGTATTCGAGCCGCTCGGCACTACCGAGCATTGCTGCCGCCACGTCTCCGGTGGACAGCCCGATGCCCAGTCCGAACGCGGAGAGGCCCTGTGCGGCCCACTCGTCGTCCAGCTTCCGCTGCAACCTGTGCATCGCGATGGCCGCCCGTACCGCGCACGTCGCGTGGTCGGCCTGCGGATTGGGCGCGCCGAAAACGGCCATCACCGCGTCCCCCACGTACTGCATGACTGTTCCCCCCTCGTGGAGGATTGCAGCATTCATCTGCCTTCGGTGCGCGTTGAGTTGCCCGGCCAGCACCGCGGGGTCGGCATGTTCGGCGATGCCGGAATAGCCGCGAACGTCCGACATGAGCACCGTGACCGTCATCCGTTCGGTGCGGTCGATCGCGCCCTTGTCGGCGCGCAGCTTGTCGGCGAGGCCGCCGGGCAGGAGCCGGGACAGCGTCTGGCCCTGTTCCTCCCGATCGAGGATGGCGGTGTGCAGCATGCGCAACCGGCGCAGCGCGTCGACCTGGCCGGCTGATGCTCCCTTGGCAAGGGTCAGGAAGAGGTCCTCGATCTGGTCGTTGACCTTCTCCGGCGGGACGTGCAGCGCGCTGGCGATGGCCTTGACGGGCCGGCCTTCGGCGACCTGACGCAGAAGGTCCTCCTGCTCGTTCGTCAGTGCACCTTCGGCCCGGACGGGCGTCACAAGGGAGTTGACGATCTCGGGGTCGAGCATTGATCCGCCGGTGGCCACCTCACGGATCGCCTGGGCCAGCCGGTCGCCGTCGGCCACCCGGTCCTTCAACAGGTACGCGTAGCCGGCGGCGCCGCTCGACAACAGCTCCACCGCGTACTCAGGACTGTCGTACTGGCTCAGGACCACTACGCCGGTGCCCGGGAAACGCTTGCGGACCTCCTTGGCGCCCTCGATGCCCTCGTTCTGGAACTTCGGTGGCATGCGGATGTCGGTGACCAGGACCTGAGGCGTCAAGGCCATGGCCTGGGCGATGAGCTCGTCGTAGTCGCCGGCCACGCCGACGACGTCGATCGTCGGATCGCGTTTGAGGAGCGCCCGGACGCCCTCGCGGACGATCAGGTTGTCGTCGACGAGCAGCACGGTGATGGCTTGCACGGCCTCATTACCCCGTAGCCCGGCGTCCACGACAAGGTGGTCAGGACGACGCGGCACGGGGTGGTGGCTACACCACAAGATTCAGGTTGGCGCCCGTGATCTGGCGCGGTCTCGCGCTTAGCGTCTGCGGCATGCGAGTCGAATCCAGCGCGACCTCCCTGTCATGGATCCCGTCCGAGGCGGTGAGCGGCCCGATGAAGGCAGGCTTCGCCACCGGATTGGCGCACTACGACCCGCCGCCGCCGGCTCATCTCGAGCCCGAAGACGTGGCCACCATGCTCGCCGCCGATCAGTTCCGCTTCGGCAACGTCCTCAACGCCTGGGCCGAGTTCGACGGCGACACCGTGGTGGCGCACGGGCGGAGCGGTGGCCTGCTGATCGGCGCCACGACGGTTCGCGTCGGCCCCCTGGATGCGACCTTCCAGGCGGTCGGCATGCCGGAGCTCACCTACGCACCGGAGATCGGCGACGGTCTCATCAGCTGGATCCAGACCGTCGGCGGGCGGACGTCGGTGCCGTTGCCCCGCACGATCAACAAGCCGCCGTACGTCCGCCTGCACGCGCCGCTCGTGTGGACGACGCTGCGGCTCACCCTCTATGCCGACGGCACTGCCCGGCGCGAGCTGGTCGGCGCCAGCCCGTTCCCGCGCCACTGGGTGTACGACGCCGAAGGCAACCTCGCGCTGAAGGCCGGCGTCGCGGACTGGAAGCACTGGCTCGGCCAACCGTCCTGGTCGGCCACGCCGTGGGGCGCCGAGGACTCGCCGGTCGTCTCCGCCGCTGCGGAGACCGCACTGGAGCGCGAGCTGTCGACCTTGCTGATGCACGGGGCCCACCGGCCGAAGATCGAGAGCATCAAGACCGGCGCGGTCCTCGCCCGGCAGGGCGATCCGGGTGATTCACTCTTCCTTGTGCTGGACGGCATTCTCGAGGTCACCGTCGACGGTGTGAAGCTGGGCGACATCGGCCCAGGGGCGGTCGTCGGCGAACGGGCCGTGCTCGAGTCCTCACCGCGCACGGCGACACTCACCGCGCTGACGCCGGTTCGGGCGGCCGAGGCGCCGGCCGGCATCGTCGACCGGTCCGTCCTCGCCGAACTCGCGGGCGGGCACCGGCGCGAGGTGGCAGACCACCCGATCGCTCAGTGAGGGTCGTCCCCCTGGGAGTTCGGGGTTCCACGGCGGCACCCGGTGCCGCGTTCGTCCGCTACGGCGGCCACACGAGTTGCGTTGCGGTGATGCAGGGGGGTGTCACCGCAACGCAACTCGTGCTGGATGCGGGCACCGGGTTGGCCGCCCTTCCGGACCTCCTCGGCGATGCGCCGTTCACCGGCCGGATCCTGCTAAGCCACCTGCACTGGGACCACATGCAGGGCCTCCCGTTCTGCCGGTCGATCGATCGGCCGGACGCGGAGGTGTCGCTGCTGGTGCCGGTGCCGTCGGCCGACGTCGATCCGGTCCAGCTGCTGGCCCGGTCGTTCTCGCCCCCGAATTTCCCGATCGGGCCGGAGGGGCTGGTGGGCGATTGGCGGTTCCGGGCGCTGCTCGCGGGGCCGATCGACGAGACCCTTTCCGTCGCTCAGGTCGTCCACAAGGGCGGTGTCACGTTCGGTGTGCGCGTCGCGCTGGACGGCTCGACGCTGGCCTACCTGCCCGATCACGCGCTGCACCGCGGCACTTCTGCGGTGGACCGGCGAAGTGCGGCCCGGCTCGCCGCGGGTGCCGACCTCTTGCTGCACAACGGCCAGTACCTCGCCGACGAGCAGGGCCTCGCCGTCGCCTACGGGCACGCGATCATCGAAGAGGTTCTCCGCTTCGCCGACGAGTGCCGGGTCGGCGCTGTAGCGCTGACCCACCATGCTCCGATGCGCACCGACGACGAGCTCGACGAGCTGGCCCGGCGCTTCGCGCACACACCGGGCGGGCGGCCGGTGACCTTCGCCCGCCAGGGTGTCCCGATCGACGTCGGGACGCCCGCTGCCGGGTAAGTCGTGCCACGCTGGATGCGATCACGACAACGATGTCGAGGAGCGAGAACCGAATGGCGTACTACCAGCAGCGGGGCAGCGTGCCGCCCAAGCGGCACACCCAGCACCGCGGTCCGGACGGCCGGCTGTACTTCGAGGAGCTGATGGGCGAAGAGGGCTTCTCGTCGGACTCGTCGCTGCTCTACCACCGTGAGATCCCGTCGGCGCTCGTCGACGCCCGGCCGTGGGAGCTGCCCGACCAGGCGACGGTCCCGAACGAGCCACTGCTCCCCCGCCACCTCCAACTACACGGCCTCTTCGACGACGGTGCCGGGACCGACGTCGTCACCGGGCGGCGGCTCGTGCTCGGCAACGAGGACGTGCGCATCTCCTACGTGGTTGCCAACCGCCGCTCGCCCTTGTACCGCAACGCGGTCGGTGACGAGTGCGTCTATGTCGAGTCGGGCTCGGCCACTGTCGAGACCGTCTTCGGCACGCTGCCCGCAGTGGAGGGCGACTACGTCCTAATCCCCCGCGCCACGACGCACCGGTGGTTGCCCGGCCCGGACGGCGTCCGGGCCTACTGCATCGAGGCGAACTCGCACATCACGCCGGTCCGCCGGTACCTGTCGAAGTTCGGGCAGCTGCTGGAGCACGCGCCGTACTGCGAGCGTGACTTGCATGGGCCGTCCGACCCACCGGTCGCCGACGAAAGCGACGTCGAGGTGTACGTCAAGCATCGGGGCTCCGGCCCCTCCGGGCTCGCCGGCTCCGTCCACGTCGTGCCGCACCACCCGTTCGACGTCGTGGGTTGGGACGGCTGCCTCTACCCGTACACGTTCAACGTCGAGGACTTCATGCCCATCACCGGTAAGGTGCACCAGCCCCCACCGGTCCACCAGGTCTTCGAGGGCAACAACTTCGTCATCTGCAACTTCGTCCCGCGCAAGGTCGACTACCATCCGCTGTCGATTCCGGTGCCCTACTACCACTCGAACGTGGACTCCGACGAGGTGATGTTCTACTGCGGCGGCGACTACGAGGCCCGCAAGGGTTCGGGGATCGGTCAGGGCTCGATCTCCCTGCACCCTGGTGGTCACTCGCACGGCCCGCAGCCGGGTGCGTACGAGCGCTCGATCGGGATCGAGTACTTCGACGAGCTCGCCGTCATGGTCGACACGTTCCGGCCGCTGCGCCTCGGCGAGGGCGGCCGGGCCGCCGACGACGGCCGCTACGCGTGGTCGTGGTCGGGCCGCGGCCCGGCGACATGACCTTCGGTCTCGACAACCTGCCGTACGGGTCGGTGGCCGGACCGGGCGGCGAGCCGATCGCGGCCGTGCGTTTCGGCGACAACGTGCTCGATCTGCGCCACGTGGACGAGACGCTGTTCGCCGACGGCCGCCTGGACGCTTTCCTGGCGGCCGGGCCGCAGGCGTGGGCCGACGTGCGCGGGGCCGCCGGCGACATGATCGAGGCGGACGGGCGACCGCTCTTGCCACTGTCGGGCCTGCGTCCGGTCCTCGGGTTCACCGTCGCCGATTACGTGGACTTCTATGCATCCGAGCAGCACGCGACGACGGCGGGGCGCATCCTGCGTCCGGGAACCGATCCGCTGCCCGAGAACTGGCGGCACCTGCCGGTCGGCTATCACGGCCGATCCGGATCGGTCGTCGCGTCCGGTGCTCCGGTCGGCCGGCCCGCGGGCCTGCTCGGGCCAGGACGGTTCGGGCTGACGCAGCGGCTGGACTTCGAGGTTGAGGTCGCGTTCGTGGTCGGCGTCCCCGGTAGCCGGGTCGACGTCGCCGCGGCCGACGACCACCTGTTCGGGGTGTGCCTCCTCAACGACTGGTCGGCCCGCGACATCCAGCGCTTCGAGACCCGTCCGCTCGGACCCTTCCTGGGCAAGTCCTTCGCGACGTCGATCGCGACCTGGATCACGCCCCTTGCCGCTCTGGGCAGCGTGCGCGTAGCCCCTCCGCGGCCCGACCCCGCACCGGTTGCCCACCTTCAGGAGTCCGATCCGCCCCACGGCCTCGCGCTCGACCTCGAGGTGCGCATCAACGGGTCGGTGGTCGCCCGTCCGCAGTTCGCCGGCATGTACTGGACCTACGCGCAGATGCTGGCCCATCTGACGTCCAACGGGTCGTCGGTCCGGACCGGGGACCTCTTCGCGTCCGGCACGGTCAGCGGGCCGGGTCCGGGCGACGCGGGCTGCCTGTTGGAGCTCACCCGCGACGGCGCGGATCCGATCACCCTGGCCGACGGCACCTCCCGCGCCTGGTTGCTCGACGGCGACGAGGTCGTCATCGCGGCGACGGCCGGCAGCATCACCCTTGCCGAGGTTTCGGGGCGGGTTCAGGCCGGGGTGGAACCGTGAACCGGTTCCACCGCGAACACAAGGATGTGGAGTCCGCACTCGCCGACATCGGGGAACGCCTCAATCGGGGCGAACCGGAGGCCTTGGAAGAGGCCTACCGGACCCTCGGCCCGTTGGTGATGTCCTATCTGAGCCGGTATGTCCCACAGCCGGACATCGAGGACGTCATGCAACGGGTCTTCTACGAGGTGTGGCGGGTCCACGAACGGTACGACCCAGGGCAGTCCTTGCGTGGCTGGGTGCTTGGCATCGCACGAAAGCGCGCGATCGACCATCTTCGCAAACGGCGCGACGTCGTGGTCCCGCTGGACTCGATGCGCGAGATCACCGGCGACGACGGCCGCGAGGTCGCCGAGCGCCTGGTCTGGGCCGACGAGGTCCGCGGGGCGTTGGACCTGCTGCCCGAACTGCAGCGCGAGGTCATCGAGCTCGCCTACTTCAGCGGGTACACGCAGGTCGAGATATCCAGTTCGCTCGGCATTCCGCTCGGCACGGTCAAGACGCGCACCGCGCGGGGGTTGCAGCGCCTGTCCGGTCTGCTGGAGAACACGCGGGGGCAGCGATGACTTTCGTACGAATTCAGGTGCAGCGATGACCAGTCCACACATCTCCGAGAACCTGCCTCGCCTGTTGACCGGCGACGCAAACCGCGACGAGGTCATGGCGGCGGCGGAGCATCTCCGCAACTGCCCCGACTGCCAGCAGGAGCTGATCTCCGCGGTGGTCGCGCACGCGTCCTTGACGTCGGCCCACCGCTTCGCCCCCGGGATCGTCGCGCCGGTGTCGACGCCCGCGCCGGACGAGGACGACGAGCACGACATCGACACCCCGCTGCCGGACATGAGCGCGATGTTCGCGAAGGTTCGGGCCGAGGCTTCGGTCGCACCGGCCAGGACGCAGCACCGCCGTCGCCTGCTGGCGGTTGCCGCAGCGGCGGCGGTGCTGGTCGGCGGTGGCGTGACACTGGCCGAGACGGTCGGCACGAGCTCGTCCTCGACCGACACCCGTTCGTTCGCGCTGCGCCCGTTCGATGCCGGCGACCATCCGGCCAAGGTGACGCTGGTCGGTAGCAACATGCATATCGACGCCACGTCGCTCCCCCGGCTCGACGCCGGCCACTTCTACGAGGTGTGGCTGACCGACAGCGCCCGCAAGCGCATGCAGTCGGTCGGGTCGATCGGGCAGAACAACAAGGCCGAGCTCACCGTCCCGGCCAACGTGATGTCGCAGTACAGCGCCATCGAGGTCAGCCTGCAGCGCACCAACGAGACGGCCTACAGCGGCACGAGCGTGCTGCGCGGCTCGTACTGATGCCGCGGCGGGTCCCCTCCCCCGCCTCGTGTGTGGCTCCGTAGCGGGCCACCACGCGGCGTGTCTGCCCGCAGCGTGGCCACACCCAGCCGAGCGGCCACCACTAGCCGAGCGGCCACCTCCAGCCGGCGTCAGCGCTTCTTGGGCGGACGCGGGAAGAACATGCTCGTGCGGGCCGCGTAGGCGTCCCATCCCTCGCGGGAGCTCATGTGCTTTTCGAGGATGCGGGCACCCGACCCCTTGGTCAGCAGCAGCGTCATGAGCACCGGGGCGAACACGGTCACCACACCGGGCAGCGCGTCCGCCGCCACCAGGAAGATCCCCCACCACACGCAGGCGTCGCCGAAGTAGTTGGGATGCCGGGTGTAGCGCCAGAGGCCGACGTCGATGACCTGACCCTTGTGCGCCGGATCGCGCCGGAAGCGCTCCATCTGCGCGTCGCCGACCGCCTCGAAGAAGACACCGACGCACCACAGGGCAACGCCGAGCCACGCGAGGAGGCCGACCCGCCCGCCCTCGAAGCCGCCGACCAGGATGGGCGCGGCGATGACGAAGGCGAGCACGCCCTGCAGCAAATACACCATCCGCAGGGCGTAGAGATCGGGATTGCCGCGGCCCTTGGCCAGCAGCTGTTCGTAGCGCGGGTCCTCGGGCCGGCCGATGGTCCGGCGGGCGATGTGCTGGGCCAGCCGCAGTCCCCACAGGGCCGGCAGCAGGAACAGAAGCCATCGTCGCACGTCCCACGCATGCCCCTCGGACCGAGCGAACACGACGATGGCGATCGCGACGAACAGCAACCCCCACGTCGTGTCGATCACGCTGTGCTTGCCGACGATCTTGGCGACGACGAAGGTCGCCAGCAGCACGACGGCCGCGGCGCCGGCCGCCCAGAGCAGGGTGCCGGCGAACGCCGAACCGTCGAAGCTCACCTCAGACCGCAGCCCACGGCCGGGAGGCCGGCATGCCCGACACGCCCTCGCCGGTCGGCTTGACAGCCAGGAACTGGTCGACGCCCATCCGGCCGGCCTCGAACGCCAGCGCGCCGCCGACGAGGTAGAGCTGCCACACGCGGGCGACCTCCTCGCCCTGCAGCGCCACGAACTCGGGCCGGTTCGCCTCGAACCGCTCGATCCAGTGGTTCACCGTCCGGACGTAATGCTCGCGCATCGCCTCGACGTCACGGACCTCGAAGCCGGCCGCCTCGAGGTGGCCGAGCGTCTGGGACATCGGCCGCATGTGCATGTCCGGCGCGATGTAGGACTCGATGAAGGCGCCACCGCCGGGGGCCGAGTCGCCGCGCCGCGACATCTGCTGCAACAGCAGGCGCCCGGTCGGTTGCAAGGAACCGAACAGGATGCCGGCGTACACGTGGTACTGCCCTTCGCCGACGTGTTCGCCCATCTCGATGGAGCTCACCGCGTCGAACGTCTCGCCCGTCTCGGCAAGTTCGCGATAGTCCTGCAACCGGACCTCGACGCGCTCGGTGAGCCCGCGGTCGGCGATCCGCTTCGCCACGAAGTCGCGTTGCTGCTGGGAAAGCGTCACGCCGGTCGCGTGCACGCCATAGTGCTCGGCCGCGTGCAGGATCAGCGCGCCCCATCCGCAGCCGACGTCGAGCAGCCGCATGCCCGGCTGCAGGTCCAGCTTGCGGCAGATGAGGTCGAGCTTGGCGCGCTGGGCGTCGGCCAGCGACTGGTCGTCGGACGTGTAGTACGCCGACGAGTACGCCATCGACTTGTCGAGCAGCAGCGCGTAGAAGTCGTTGGACAGGTCGTAGTGGTGCGCGATCGCCGCCCGGTCCCGCAGTCGGGTGTGCAGTCCACCCGACAGTCGCGCCTCGGACGACGGAGGTTTCGGCGGCGCCCCCAGCACCCCCAGCCGGGCGGCGGCCGCGGCGGCGCGGACCCGGGCCCCGAGCGACAGGCGCACCCGCGGCGCCGATCCGCCCGCCCTGCTCCACGCGCGCCGGAAACCGTCGGCCAGGTCGCCCTCGACGTCGAGGTCGCCGGTGACGTACGCGCGGGCCAGGCCCAGCTCGCCGGGCACCCACAGCAGCCGACGCAGCGCACGCCGCGACCGGAGCACGACCACCGGCCCTTCGCTCGGGCCGGTCTCGCTGCCGTCCCAGGCTCGTACCCGGACGGGCAGGTCGATGCCGGCCGTGCTGCGGATCAGGGCGGCCAGGCGGTCGGCGGTCGTGGGTTTCGTGGGCATCGGGGCCTCCGGGTCGGACGGGTGCGCGGGGCGCGGTTGGACGGGCAGGCCCTTACGCCACAGGGCGATGCCGTGCAGCGTGATGAGGGCCCGAACAACATGGGTCTCGAACGGGTGCCGGAGCGCGGTGGCGACGACCGCTCGGCGCGATGCCGGGCGGCGCACTCCGCGCACCGAGGCGGTGAACGGGCGACTGTCCGGCCGGTGCAGGGTGATCGTGAGGGCCAGCGACTCGCCCGGTTCGGGCACGCTCATCCGGTAATAGCCGTCGACCGGGTTGAACGGCGACACGTAGAACTCCTTGACCGTGTCCGCCCGTCCGGCGTCGTCGGGATGCAGCAGGTAGCGGTGCCGCTGGCCGTAGGTGTTGTGGACCTCGGCCACGATGCAGCGCAGGTTCCCGCCCGGGCCGTGGCACCAGTAGACGGTCAGGGGGTTGAAGACGTAGCCGAGGCTGCGGGCGCTCGTCAGCATGGTGATGCGCCCACCGTCGAGTGTCACGCCGGAGTCGGCGAGAAAGGACTCGACATTGGCCCGCAGCGTCGCCGACGGGTCGCCGACGTGGTCGCGGGACTCGATCCGGGCCAACGGCCCGTGGCGCGGCAGGTCGTCGACGTCGACGTACCAGAGGTAGCCGCGGTGCCGGACGTCATGGCGAAGCGGATCGACGCGCACGTGCGCGATGTCGACCTCGTACAGCGCGGCGGTTCCCGACGGAGTCACCATCGCACTCCCAGTGAGGCCGCCGCCTCGACGCCGGAGCGGCAGCCGTCCTCGTGGAAACCCCACCCGTGATACGCGCCGGCGAACGCGACCACGCCGTCGTTCAGTTCCGGCAGCCGCCCCCTCGCCGCCACCGAAGCGGACGTGTACACCGGGTGTTCGTACTCCATCCGGTCCAGCACGCGCGCGGGGTCGACGGCCTGCTCGCCATTCAGCGTGACGACGTACGTCTCGGGCGCTTCGAGGCGCTGCAGCCGGTTCATGTTGTAGCTCACCTGGACGGCGGTGGGCACCGAGTCACAGGTCGGCAGCGCGTAGTTCCAGGACGCCTGGGCCCGCGCGGCGCGGGGCAGCACGGAGATGTCGGTGTGCAGGACTGTCGGGTTCACCGTGAAGCCGATCGCGCCGAGGACGTCCCGTTCGGTGGAGGTCGGTTCGGCGAGCAGCCGCAGGGCCTGACCGGGATGGGTCGCGATGACCACCCCGTCGTACTGCTCGACCGCGTCGGAGTCGGCGCGTACCTCGACACCGCGTCCCCACCGGGTCACCGCCCGGACGGGTGTCGACGTCTGCACCGCCGTGAGGCCCTTGGCCGCCTTCTCGACGTAGCGGGCCGATCCGCCGACAACGGTGTACCAGACCGGCGCGCCGGTGACGCTGAGCATTCCGTGGTTCTGCAGGAACGTGAACAGGTAACGGGCCGGGTAGTCCCCGGCCCGGGTGGGCGCGGTCGACCAGACCGCGGCGATCAGGGGCGTCATGAAGTGCGCGGTGAAGTACGGCGAGAACCGGCCGGCGCGCAGGAACTGCCGGACCGTCATCGTGTCGTCCGTTCCCGCCAGCAGCGCCGTGGCCCGGCGGTGGAACCGCACCACTTCGCCGAGCATGCGCAGGTACGCCCCGTTAGTGACGGTTCGGCGTGACGGCAGTAAACCGCCCACGCCCCGGCCGCCCGCGTACTCGAGGCCGCAGCCGCCGCAGGAGATCGACATGCTCATGTCGGACTCCTGCGTAGCCACGTCCAGCTCGTCGAACAGCCGCCGGAGCAAGGGGTAGGTCCGCAGATTGTGGACGATGAAGCCCGTGTCGACGTTGCGCAGCACGCCGTCGGCACCGACCACCTCATGGGTGTCGGCGTGTCCGCCGAGCCGGGCATCGGCCTCGTACAACGTGACGTCGGCCTCGCCCTGCAGCACGTAGGCCGCGGTCAGGCCGGCCACCCCGCTACCTACGACGGCGATCCTGCGACGTGTCATCGGCCAACTCCCGGGTCTCGGCGCCTCACTGGTTCAGTAAGGCGGTCTGTTGCCCAGGAATTCGAGACAGGCGGGCGGACGGTTCCACCGCGTGGGGCGGATCCCCCGGCCGCTAGGTTTGGATTCCATGTCAGCCGCCTACTTCTCGGTCGTCGAAGAGACTCCGCTCACCGGGCGCTACCTGTCGAACCCCCCGACGGTCGGGCCGTGGGCCGATCACCTGCAGCACGGCGGGCCGCCGAATGCTCTCGCCGTCGCGGCCGCCGAGCGAGCGGTGCGCGCCGAGACTGGGCGCGAGGATCTCGTCGCCCTGCGCGTGGCGGCGGAATTCATCGGGGCCGTGCCGGTCGACGAGGTCCGCACGACGGCGCGGGTGATTCGGGCAGCGCGCAGCGCGGCCCTGGCCGAAGTCGTGGTGTCGGCCGGCGAGCGTGAGTGCGTGCACGCCCGCGTCTGGTTCGTCCGCACCGCCGACACGTCACGCGTCGCTCCCCCGCTGGGCGAGCCGGTCGATCTGCCGGACGTCGCGGTCAATCGCGACTGGGACTTCGGCTGGGCCCGGAGCCTCGAGTGGCGCTTCGTGCGCGGCCTGCCCGGCGCCCCGGGCGGTTCCGAGGCGTGGGCGAGGCCCACGCTGCCGCTGACCGACGGCCACGAGCTGTTCGGCCTGGCCCGCGTCGTCATGGTGGCCGACTCCGCGAGCGGCATCTCGGCCGAACTGGACTGGCAGGAGTGGTCGTTCGTGAATGTCGATCTCGACGTCCACCTGGCCCGGCCGTTCCGCGGTGAGTGGGTGGTGATGGACGCCGAGACCCATCTCGGTGAGGACGGCTCGGGACTGACCCGCTCGACGCTGTCCGATCGGCACGGGATCGTCGGGGCCGGACTGCAGACCCTCGTCCTCGCGCCGCTGCGCCGGGCCGGCTGACACGGCGCGCTCAGCCGACTGCGGCAGACTGCCTACCGTGACCGCCGAGGTGGAGGCCGACGCGCCCGCGCCGGCCAAGCAGCGCTACGGGCTGGAGCTGCTGGCCGTGCTCGGCGTCTCGTACGGAATGTCGGGCATCACCGCGCTGCTCAGCTTCATCCGGTCACAACTGATCATCAACCACGGCATCGGGTTTCGCCACGTCGCGACCGGGCCCATCAACTCGGGCCGCAAGACCCACTACCAGTGGCTGGACATCCTCGACCAGCTCGCCAACGTGCTCAGCGGCGTCCTGCCGGCGTTCCTCGCCGTCGTCCTGCTCATTCGTTCCCCGGGCGGCCGGGGCCTCGGCGTGGGACTCCATCGGCTGCGGCTACGGGAGATGCTGCAGGGCGCGGGCTTCGCCGCGCTGATCGGGATTCCGGGGCTCGGCTTCGTGTACGTCGCCCGCAAGCTCGGCGCGAACGCCCAGATCGTCGTGACGGATTTCCCCGACGTCTGGTACCGGATCCCCGTCCTGCTGCTGGATGCGCTGCAGGACGGGCTCGCCGAGGAGATCATCGTCGGCGCCTTCGTCCTCACCCGCCTCCGTCAGCTCGGCTGGTCCAACTCGCGCGCCCTGGCCGTCGGCGCCGTCCTGCGCGGCTCGTACCACCTCTACCAGGGTTACGGCGGCTTCTTCGGCAACGCCGTCATGGGAGTGATCTTCGGCTGGTGGTTCCAGCGCACGCGCCGGGTGTGGCCGCTGGTCATCGCGCACTTCATCATCGACGCGGTCAGCTTCATCGGTTACATCTACCTGCACGGCCGCGTCGACTGGATCTGAGTTGCGCCCGCTGGCAGGGTCGGGACGTGAGCGATCCGGAACTGATCAGCCCGGTCCCCGTCGATGAGGCACATGCCTGGGTGGCGATGCTGGCGACCGCCCTGCTCGGTTCGCCGTACGACGACGACTTCTCTCGACGGGTCGATCGCTGGGCCAGGGAGTGGATCCCCGAACGGACGTGGGCGTATCGCGATTCCGGTCGGCTGATCGCCACACTGGCCACCGAGCCGCGCAACGTCTCCGTGCCCGGCCCGCACGGCACCACCCGCGACCTGCTCGCCGATGCGCTCACCGGCGTTAGTGTGTCCGCCACCCACCGCCGCCGCGGGCTGCTCCGCTCGATGATCACCCGGTCTCTGCAGGCGGCCAAGGACCGCGGCGACGCGCTCAGCATGCTGCTCGCCGCCGAGTGGCCGATCTACGGACGGTTCGGCTACGCACCGGCCACGATGAACGCCGAGTACGTCTACCACCCGCGGCGGGCTGCGGCGACCCTTCCTCCGCCACCGCCGGGAAGCGTGCGACAGGTCGAGGCCGACGAGCTCGGCGCCGTCGCCCCGGCAATCTTCGAAACGGCGCGTCGACTGCGCCCGGGCCAGGTCGACCGCCGCGACCCGTGGTGGGACCGGCGACTCGCGCTCAACGGCTACGAACCGATCGGCAAGCGACCGCACCTCATTCTGCACGAGGGACCGGACGGTCCGGACGGCCTGCTGGCCTGGAAGGTGACGCGGGACTTCGACCTCAACGGCCGGCTCGGCGCCATCGAGCTGAACGAGTTCGTCGCCGCCAACGACGACGCCTACCGCGAGCTGTGGGCCTACCTCGGCGGCATCGACATCATCGACGAGATCAAGTACGACAACGGGTCGACGTTCGAGCCGGTGCAGTGGCTGCTGCCCGATGCCCGCGCCCTGGAACACGTGAGCACCTGGGATTCCCTGTGGGTGCGCCTGCTCGACGTCCCGGCCGCGCTGTCCGCGCGTTCGTACGCCATCCCCGGCCGGGTCGTGCTCGACGTCGTCGACACCGGACTCGGCGGCTACGGTGCCGGTCGCGTCGTGCTCGAGGCCGACGAGGACGGCGCCCAGTGCTCGGCCACCGCCGAGCGGGCCGACCTGCGGGTCGACCAACGGGCACTGGCCGCGTGCTACCTCGGGGGCTACCGGCTGCGGCAGCTGCCCACCGGCGTCGAGGAGCTCCGGCCCGGCGCGTTGGACCGCGCCGACCTCATGTTCTCGGTGCCGCTGCCGCCCTGGAACCAGACCGGCTTCTGATCCGGCGCGGTTACTGCTGCGCCGGCCCCTGGTACGGCGGCTGCTGCGGGTACTGGTAGCCCGGCGGCTGTTGCGGGGGCGGGGTGCGCGGGAAGTCCTGTGGCGCCGGTGCGGCCGGCGGCGGGTCGTCAGCCGTCGGGACCCGCTTGCGCAGGATCTCGGCCACGTCCTCGGCGTCGCCGCCCGGGATGCCCGCCCGCGCCTCCTGCGAGTCCGGGTCGTCGTCGGAGGCGCGCAGGTTCGTCGCTTCCGGCATGTCGGCCGCGGCGGGCAGGTTCGAGTCGAACCAGCCCTCGGTGTCGATCGGAGTGGCCGACTCACCTCCGCTTCCGCCGGGGCCGCCGGTGCCCTGCGCGCTCAGCCAGGAGGGGCCGTCGTCGCCGTCCCCGCCAGTCAGTTTCGAGAGTCCCTCCAACGCCTTGCTGAACTCGCTGGGCACGATCCACATCTTGTTCGCGTCACCCTGAGCGATCTGGGGCAGCGTCTGCAGGTACTGGTAGGCCAGCAGCGCCGGGTCGGGCTTGGCCGCGTGGATCGCGCCGAACGTCGTCTCGATCGCCTTGGCCTGCCCCTGGGCCGCGAGGTAGCGGGCGGCCCGCTCGCCCTCGGCCCGCAGGATCCGCGACTGCCGGTCGGCCTCGGCGGCGAGGATCGCCGCCTGCTTCTGCCCCTCGGCGTCGAGGATCTGCGCGGCCTTCTGGCCCTCGGCCGTCTTGATCGCCGACTCCCGCTGGCCCTCGGCGGTCAAGATGAGGGCGCGCTTGTTGCGGTCGGCGCGCATCTGTTGCTCCATCGCGTCCTGAATGGACGGCGGCGGGTCGATCGCCTTGATCTCCACACGTGCGACCCGGATGCCCCACGGGCCGGTCGCCTCGTCCAGCACACCGCGCAGCTTGCTGTTGATCTCGTCGCGGCTGGTCAGCGCCTGTTCCAGGTTGAGCGAGCCGATCACGTTGCGCAGCGTGGTGATCGTCAACTGCTCGACGGCCTGGATGTAGTTCGCGATCTCGTAGGTGGCGGCCCGCGGGTCGGTGACCTGGAAGTAGATGACCGAGTCGACGCCCACGGTCAAGTTGTCCGACGTGATGACCGGCTGCGGCGGGAAGCTGACCACTTGTTCGCGCAGATCGATCATCGGACGCATCCGGTCGACGAAGGGCAGCAGCAGCGTCAGGCCGGGCGTCGCCGTGCGCACGTAGCGTCCGAGCCGTTCGATGACGGCCGCCCGCGCCTGGGGCACGATCCGCACCATTCGCGCCAGCACGATGATCACGACCACCGCGATGATGATCGCGGCGATGGCTGCTGCATTCATGCGTTCGTCCTCTCAGGCACGGTTTCGACCTCTCACGCGAACGGGTCCTGCCACACGACGGCGGTGGCGCCGTCGATAGCCACGACCGACACCACCGTCCCGGCCGGCAGGTTCTGGTTGGGGTCCTTGGCCCGGGCCGACCACTCTGCGCCGTTGAGCCGCACCCGGCCGTCGTGTTCGGTCACCGGCTGGAGGACGACGGCCTCACGCCCCACCAGCGCATCCGGTCCGGTGACGATGAGCGGACCGGAGTTGAAGTGCCGGATCGCGGCCGGCCGGGCCAGGCCGAGCAGGCCGAGGGTGCCGAGGATCGCCACGAGCACCTGGAGGAACACTGGACCGCCCACCGCGGCCGTGACGGACGCGGCCGCCGCACCGCCGGCTGCCATGATCATGACGAAGGTGAGGGAGGTCGCCTCACCGGCAGCCAGGACGCCGGCGATGATCAACCACACCAGCCATGCGTCCACCCCTTCATCGTGGCACGCCACGCCCCTAGCCGCTTGCGTTGTGGTCAGTCAGTTACGAAGTCGATCAATTCCTCGACCGAGCGCAGAAGGGGCACCTCGACGTCGGCGTAGCTGTTGACGCTCGCCAGCACGCGCCGCCACATCTCGCGTGGGGCGCTGACGCCGAGCGCCGCACAGATGCCGTCCTTCCAATTGGTGCCGCGCGGTACGTCCGGCCAGCGCTCGATACCCAGCGCCGTCGGCTTGACCGCCTGCCAGATGTCGACGTAGGGGTGGCCGTTGATCAGGACGTGCGGGCTGCGCACGAGCGCGGCGATGCGGGACTCCTTCGAACCGGGCACCAGGTGGTCGACGAGCACGCCGACCCGCCGTTCGGCGGTCGGGGCGAAGTCACGCACGGCGGCGACCAGGTCGTCGATGCCGTCGAGCGGTTCGACCACGACGCCTTCGACCCGCAGGTCATCGCCCCAGATGCGCTCGACCAACGCGGCGTCGTGCACGCCCTCCACCCAGATCCGGCTGGCCCGGGCGACGCGGGCCGGCGCGCCGGCGACGGCATAGGACCCGGACGCGGTCTTGGCCCGGGCCCCCGGCTTGCTCGCTGCGGTCGCGGGGCGCACGAGCGTGACGATCGCCCCGTCCAGCAGAAAGGCAGCCGGCAGCATCGCAAAGACCCGGCGCTTGCCGTGCCGGTCCTCGAGGGTGACGGTGTCGCGTTTCTCGCCCGCATCCACCGCGCGGCCCACTCCGACGACCGCGCCGCAGAAATCGCCGTCCGCGGTCTCGACGACGAGGCCGGTCTCGGCCGCGACCTCGGGCACGTGGCGGCGGCGGGCGGGTTGGGCGAGCACGTCTGAGTAGTCGGGCACGCCGAGAACCTATGCCGAGGACGGAGGCCGGTCTCGGCACCACGCCCGTACGCTCGGGACCCGTGCCCATCGTTCGTTCCGGACCGCTCGCCGCGTGGGCGGCGGCGTTCTTCGCCGGCCGGGTCAGCATCGACCAGGCGGCCGACGCGGTGAGCGGCACCGACGCCCCGCACCAGGTGGGCGGCCTGCCCGCGTTCGACTTCGAACTCGTCCCGCTGCGCGAGGCTCTGGTCGCGTGGCGGCGAGGCGGGAGCACCGTGCGACTGGTCCTGCCCGTCGCCGGCGACGTCCGCGGGGTACCCGGACCGGCGGCATTCCGAAGCGCCGCGCTCGAGCACGGCGAAGCAGTCGTCGGCTCCGGCCTCGGCGTTGTCCCCGACGTCATCGAGTACGCGCCCAGCAGTGCCCCGACGACCGTGCTGTGGCAGGCGTTCGCGGCGGAGCCCGTCCCCGCCGACTTCGTCTCCGTGGCCGACGCGCAGTTCGACCTGACCACGGCGATCCGTGAGTCGGCGACCGCGCTGTCGGCCGCCGACGTGGCGGGCTGGATCGACGACATCACCGAGGCGCTGCAGGACGCCCGGCACGCCGGCGAGCGGCTCAACCTGCCGCCGGGATTCCCTCCGCGCGCGGTCGCCCTGCTCGCGCAGGCCGAACGACTGCAGGCCGTGCTCGACGTCGCGTTCAGCGATCCGACCGGGGGGGCGATCGACCGGACCGGGATCGCCGCGCGGACGTCGACCTTGCGACCGCTCGCGACCGCCGTCCGTCGCGCCCGGATCGCCGGCTACAACGCCGAGGCGCGCGACTGAACGCACTGGGCGACGGTTT
Organism: Jatrophihabitans sp.; assembly: GCF_046262535.1. Classification (GTDB taxonomy): domain Bacteria; phylum Actinomycetota; class Actinomycetes; order Mycobacteriales; family Jatrophihabitantaceae; genus Jatrophihabitans. The sequence goes on from NZ_JBHEMO010000072.1 coordinate 24,208, forward strand.
GCCCGTAGCGTCTGCTCATGAGTGTTCTCAACTCCGCCGCCCGGAACGCCGTGAGCGGCGGGCATCTCGCGCACCTGGTCACGATGAATCCCGACGGCAGCTCCCAGGTCAGCGTGGTGTGGGTCGGTCTCGAGGGCGACGAGATCGTCAGCGGCCACATGGGCGAGCGCCAGAAACTTCGCAACGTGCGCCACGACGCGCGCGTCGTCCTGTCGATGGAGACCGGGGTGGTGAACGACATGGGCCTCGCCGAGTATCTGGTGGTCCATGGTTCCGGCCGGGTGACGGAGGGCGGCGCGGCCGAGTTGCTCCAGCGGTTGGCCCATGTCTACCTCGGGCCGGACGTCACGTTCCCGCCGGGCACCGACCACCCGCCGGGCCTCGTTCTGCGGATCAAGCCCGAGCGCGTGACCGGCGTCGGCCCGTGGAGCGACCCGGCCTAACTCGCCTTCCCACCCGGCGTGGTTGCCTTCGACGCCGTAAATCAACCGCGTCGGGTGGGAAGACGGGTCGGGCTACGCTCCGAGGTCGTGCAACTTCGGCCCGCCCTCCGGGTGCTGCTCGCCGTTGTCGGTGCGGCATCGATGGGGTGGCCGCTCTACCACGCGACAATGCCACTGGACCTGCGCGTCTATCTCGCCGGCGGGGACGCGCTGCTGCACGGGCACGACATCTACGGCTCGGCGGTGCAGGTGCAGGGCTACGGCTTCACCTATCCCCCGTTCGCCGCCCTGCCGATGGCGCTGCTGGCGGCACTGCCGGGATGGCTGGCCGAGACCGTCATCGCCTTGGCCTTCTTCGCCGCGCTGCTCACGGTCGTGCAGGTGTGCGCGCCCGGATTGATCCACCGGATCGCCGACTCGTGGGGCGCCGTCCTCTTCCTCGCCGCGATCCTGGCCGGGCAACCGGCCTGGGCCACCCTCCACGACGGGCAGATCAACATGGTGCTCGCCGCGCTCGTCCTGTACGACCTGCGACCCCGCACGCAGCGCGCGCCGTGGCGCGGTGCGCTCGTCGGCGTCGCCGCCGGCCTGAAGCTGACGCCGGCGATCTTCGTCCTCTACCTGCTCGCGCAACGGCGGTTCCGCGACGCCGGCAACGCCGCGGCGGCGTTCGCCGGGACCGTCGCCCTCGCCGCGCTCGTCACGCCCCGGGACTCCCGCGACTTCTGGACCCATCACCTGTACGAGACATCGCGCGTCGGCGACGCCGACCGGATCAGCAACCAGTCGCTGCGCGGGCTGCTGCTGCGCGCGACGACGAGCGATCAACTGGCCCGCATGGTGTGGGTACCGCTGGCCCTGCTCACGGTAATCATCGCGATGTGGCTCGCGCGGCGACTCTCGGCCGCGGGTGCAGAGATCCTCGCGCTCGGCGTCGTGGGCATCGGCGGCTGCCTGGTGTCGCCGGTGTCGTGGACGCACCACTGGGTGTGGTTCATCCCGGTGCTGTGCGGGCTCCTCGCCTCGCCGTACCGCGGTCGGCGCTGGGGAGCTGCTCTGACCGCAATCGTTGCCGGCGTGTTCGTGCTCGGGGTCAACAAGCCACCGATGCGGGCGACCTACCACTCGGCCCTCGGACGAACCGTCTTCGGCAACCTGTTCGTCCTGACGGGGTTGGCCGTCATCATCGCCCTGGCAGTGGCGGTGCGGCGACCGGCTCCGGAGCAAGCGGCGGAGATCGCCGGCCCGGTCGGAGCGCGAGGGCGGTGACGACGACGCCGCCGAGCACGACCAACGGGGCCCGCCAGTCACTCTCCCATCCCTTGCCGGACGGCGTGATCATGACGGTGAACACCACCGGGACGGCGGCCAGCGCGAGCAGAGCCCGCCGGTCACGCACGGCCAGGCCGGCGACGGTCAGCGCCCAGAGGTAGTACCACGGCTGCACGGACGGTCCGAGTACGGCGGCGACACCAAGGGCCAGCGCAAGGAGCCCGACAGCGGTGCCGCGTTCGCGAGCCCGCCGCACGGCCAGCAGCCAGAGCAGCGCGAGTGCGACGACCGCGATGAGCTCGCCGACCGTCCGGCAAACCCGAACGGTGTCATCCAAGCGGCGCGGATGGCCCTCGCCGCTCACCCACTTGCCGAAGATCGCCGCTGCGGACGGCAACGAGAGCCAGCTGACCCATTGGGCGTCGGAATTGACCTTGGTGACCCAGCCGAAGCCCAGCCCGGTCAACCCGGTCAACGCCGACAGGGTCGCAACTGCCGCGGCGAGCGCTGTCGCGACTGCGCCGCCCGCGCGGCGCACCGTCGGCGGTTCCCGCCCGGCTGCGAGCCACACCGGCACGATGAACGCGACGACGATCGCCGCGGGCGACTTGATCAGCGCGCCGGCGCTCGCCAGTGCGGCCGCGCCGGCCACGGCGCTCCATCCCGGACGCGCGGCCAGGGCCAGCCCGGCCAGCGCCAGCCCGAGCATGACCAGGTCGTTGTGCCCGCCGCCGACGCCGAGAACCGTCATCAGCGGGCTGGCGCTGCCGAGCCACAGCGCGACGTCGGCCCGGGCGCCGAACCGGGCGGCCAGCGCGCCGACCGCCCAGCAACACAGGAGCAGTCCGATGTAGGCCGGTGCCCGCAGGACCAGCGCGGCGACGATTGGATGACCGTGCGACGCCCACGCCGCGAACTGGCTGAACCGGAGCCACAGCGGGCCGTACGGAGACGGGCTGTGAAGCCAGCGGGCGCTCACCTCGTCGGCGAAGCGGCCGGGCGCAGCCGCCGGACCGTGGTGGTACGGATCGCGCCCGGTACCGACCAGGTGACCCTGCGCGGCATAGGCCCACAGATCGCGGCCGAACGGAGCCGCGGCCAGCATCGGCGCCGCTGCGATCAGCGCGAACCGGTGCGCGACGCGCCGGCTCGCCGCCGATCCCGTGCTGGTGAGCAGCGTGCGGCCCAGCACCAGCCAGCTGCCGCCGAGCAGCGCGAGTCCGACGTAGTAGACGACGGTGCCGAGCGTGCGGTGTTCGGGGTGCCACGCCACCGGTAGGGCGGCGATCGACCACGACGCGCCCGCCATCAGCGCGGCGACGGCCCCGGCCGCCACCGGCAGCGCGCGTGCGCTCACTGCAGGTCGCTGTGCAGCCGGTCGCGGACGCGGGCGAACCAGGCGATCCGGCGTTCGATCACGTCCCCCACGCCCTGGGCCCACATGCGCGCCCAGCCGCCGCCGAGGTGCACAGCCGACCAGTGCATGCTCCGGTACGACCCGGCGAAACGCAGCTCGGCCGCGTGCAGTAGCTGCTCGGCGCCGACGGCATCGCGGCCGTAGGCGTCCAGGAGCAACCGCAGCCGGGGGCCCGGCTCGAGGCCGTCGTACACGGCCGGCCGGTCGACCGGGTCGCAGAGCGGGACCCAGTGCATCGCGGTGTTGGCGAGGTCGACGGAGCGGGTCGTCCAGTCGCTCAGGTCGAAGTCGATCAGTCCCCACGCAGCATCGCCGCGGAAGACGGTGTTCTGCGGCGTCACGTCGCGCTGCGCGACGATCCGCGGCTCCCCCTCAGGCAGGAGCGGCTGCGGCCGGCCCGGCACGACCGACCGGGCCGGCGGCGCGTAGCCCGCGCTCGCGTCGTGCAGCCGGCGCAGCAACCGCGCGACACCGGGCAGGACGTCGTCCCTCGCCGCCCATGGCTCCACCGGATCGCCGGGGACCCGGCCGTCGAGGTAGGTCAGGACGTCGCGGCCTTGAGAATCCCGGCCGAGGTAGCGGGGTGCGCCGTCGAAGCCCACGCGTTCGAGGTGGCGCAGGTAGGCAGCCACCCGCGGGCTTGAGTCCTGGTACGGACGCCGGACGGTGTCGCCGACGCGGACCACGCCGACGGTGACGTCCCCGGCGGGCAGCGCAATCTCAGGGCCGTCCGGAAAAGTGGTCACGACGCGGCCGGCGCACCACGCCGCGGGGCCGGGCAGCAGCCGACCGGGCAGTCGATCCCGGTCGGGCCGAGCGGTCCGAGTGCGCGCGGCGGCGCTCCGACGATCCGTTCCTCGACGAGTTCGCGGACGGCCGCGACGAAGGCCGGGTGGGCGCCGGGAGTGGCGGCCCGGGCGTAAGTCAGCCCGAGCGCGGCCGCCGTGTCACGGGCCTCGACGTCGAGGTCCCAGCGCACCTCGATGTGGTCGGACACGAAGCCGGTCGGTGACACCACCACGGCCGAGACACCATCCGCGGCCAGGGCCTCCAGGTGGTCGTTGATGTCCGGCTCGAGCCAGGGCACCTGCGGCGGACCGGAACGTGACTGCCACACCAGGTCGAACTCGGCGCCGGGGCCGCGCACCTCTTGGGCGACCAGGCGCGCGGTCTCCCGCTGCTGGGTCAGGTACAGCCCGTCGGCCTTCGGTCCGGACACGTCGTTCATCGACACGGGTATCGAATGGGCGGTGAACACCAGTCGCGCGGTATCGCGCCGTTCGGCGGGCAGGGTGGCCAAGGCCGTCCGCACGCCGTCGGCGTGGGCGGTGATGAAGCCCGGGTGGTCGTAGAAATGCCGCAGCTTGACGAGGTCCGGTGATCCCTCACCGGCCATCCGCTGCGCCTGCGCAAGGTCGTCGCGGTACTGGCGGCAACCCGAATAGGAGCTGGTCGCGCTGGTGGCGAAGACGAGCGCGTGGTGCACGCCGTCGTCGCGCATCTGCCGCACGGCGTCGGCCACGTACGGCTTCCAGTTGCGGTTGCCCCAGTAGATCGGCAGGTCGATGCCGTGCTCGGCGAACTCGGTTCGCAGGGCCGCGATCAAGGCGCGGTTCTGCTCGTTGATGGGCGAGACGCCACGGAAGTGCGCGTAGTGCTCGGCCACCTCGGCCAGCCGCGCGTCCGGGATGCCGCGGCCGCGTGTGACGTTGCGCAGGAACGGCATGACGTCGTCGGGGCCCTCCGGACCTCCGAACGAGAGCAGCAGGAGCGCGTCGAAGTCCACTCAGACGCCCATCGCGTGGAACCCGCCGTCCACATGCAACAGCTCGCCCGTGGTCGCCGGGAACCAGTCGGACAGCAGCGCGAGCGTGCTGCGCGCGACCGGATCGGCGTCGGTGTTGTCCCAGCCGAGCGGCGCCCGCCCGTCCCATGCGTCCTCGAACATCGAGAAGCCGGGGATGCTCTTCGCCGCCATGGTGCGGATCGGGCCGGCAGCGATGAGGTTCACCCGGATGTGCCGGGGCCCGAGCTCGCGGGCCAGGTAGCGCGACGTCGATTCGAGCGCGGCCTTCGCCACGCCCATCCAGTCGTAGGCCGGCCAGGCGACGCGAGCGTCGAAGTCGAGGCCGATGATGGAGCCGCCGGACTCGGGGAACAACGGCAGCGCCGCGGTGGCCAGCGACTTCAGCGAGTACGCCGAGATCTGGACGGCCGTCGCGACGTCCTCCCACGGGGCGTCGAGGAAGCCCCCGCCCAGACACGAGGCGGGGGCGAAACCGATGGCGTGGACGACGCCGTCGATGCCGTCGACGTGCTCGCGGACCTGATCGGCCAGGCTCTCGAGATGACCGGCGTCGGCCACGTCGAGCTCGATCACCGGTGGCGGCTCGGGCAGCCGTCGCGCGACTCGCTCGACCAGCGACATCCGGCCGAACCCCGTGAGCACCACGGTCGCGCCCTCCTGCTGGGCCAGCCGGGCGATCGAGAACGCGATCGACGCGTCGGTGATGACACCCGTCACGAGCAGGCGCTTTCCGTCGAGCAGCCCCATGAGACGTCCTTCCCTGCTTCGATTCGTGCCGGTCGCGCTAGATCCCCATGCCGACGCCGCCGTCGACCGGGAGGACGGCGCCGGTGATGTAGGCCGCCGCGTCGGAGGCGAGGAACACCGCGGTGCCGGCGATCTCGTCGACCGTGCCGTACCGCTTGAGTGGCACGCCCCCGAGCACTTCGTTCCGGCGGCTCTCGGTCATCGCGGCGGTCATGTCGGTGTCGATGAAGCCGGGAGCGATGACGTTCGCGGTGATGGAACGGCTGCCAAGTTCGCGGGCGATCGACCGGGCCAGGCCGACCAGGCCGGCCTTGCTCGACGCGTAGTTCGCCTGGCCCGGCGCGCCGACGAAGGCGACGACCGAGGACACGAAGATCATCCGCCCGCTGCGCGCCCGCAACATCCCCTGCGCCGCGCGCTTGGCGACGCGATAGGCGCCGGTCAGGTTGGCATCCACCACGCCGGCGAAGGACTCCTCGCTCATCCGCAGCAACAGCGTGTCGTCGGTCATCCCGGCGTTGGACACGAGCACCTGGACCGGGCCGAGTTCCTCCTCGACCGCGGCGAACGCGGCGTCGACCTGCTCTCCCGACGTGACGTCGCACTGCACCCCGAACAGCCCGTCCGGCACGCCGCTGCCCCGGTGGGTCACGGCGACGCGGTCGCCGTTGGCGGCGAAGGCCTGCGCGATCCCCAGGCCGATCCCCCGGTTGCCGCCGGTGACGAGCACGGTGCGTCCATCCACGTCGGTCGACGCTAGCGGATGGCGGCGCGCCGGATCCGCGCGCGCGTTACTGCTGCGTAGGGTGCCACCATGCGGGCCATCCAAATCACCGAGTTCGGCGGGCCCGAGACGCTGGTCGTCCGCGAGCTACCCGATCCCGAAGGCAGCAACGGCGCCCAGGTCGTGCCCGTGCTCGCCGCGGGCATCAACTACGCCGACACCCACCAGACCGAGGACTCCTACCTCGCCAAGCAGACGCTGCCGATGATCCCCGGCGCCGAGGTGGTGGTGCGCGACAGTTCCGGGCGCCGGCTCGTGGGCATGATCGGCGGCGGGGGCTACGCGGAGAAGGTCGCGATCGATCCGCGCCAGCTGTTCCCGGTGCCCGACCCCGTCACCGACGCCGAAGCGCTGACGACGCTCGTGCAGGGCGCGACGGCCTGGCATCTGCTGCGGACGAGCACTCACCTGCAGGCGGGCGAGACGGTAGTCGTGCACGCAGGCGCGGGCGGAGTGGGGACGATTGCCATCCAGTTGGCCAAGCGCTGGGGCGCCGGCCGGGTCATCGCCACGGCATCCAGTGCCGACAAGCGGGCGCTAGCCCTCGAGCTGGGCGCCGATGTCGCCGTCGACTCCCGCGTCCCCGACATGAAGGCCGCGCTGCGCGAGGCGAACGAGGGGCGCGGCGTGGACGTCGTGCTCGAGATGACCGGCGGACCGGTGTTCGACCAGAGCCTCGCCGCGCTGGCTCCGCTCGGCCGGCTGGCCGTGTTCGGCATGGCCGGGCGGACGCCGCCGACCGCGGTCGACCCGGCCCGGTTGATGAGCCGCAGCACGGCGGTGATCGGTTTCTGGCTGATGCACGTGGTCCAGCGGCCCTACCTGCTCGCCGAAGCGGTCACCGATCTGATGGGCCTGATCGCCGACCGCTCGATCCGGCCGGTGATCGGCGAGACCTATCCGCTGGAGCGGGCCGCCGATGCGCACCGCGCGCTGCTGGACCGTTCGTCGGTGGGCAAGCTCGTGCTCGACCCGCAGGGCTGACGGGCCCCCGCGGCGCTCAGATCAGCCGGCCGGCCCACAGCATCGCCGCGCCCCCGGCCGCGAACAGGCAGAGCAGTCCGGCCAGCATGAACCGCCAGCTGATGTCGCGGTGCTGGGTGGTGTAGCCGATCTGCGAGCCGATGTTCTTGTACACCGTGCTGAGTTCCTGCTCGCTGTGCGCGGTGTGGAACGAGCCGCCTGTGGCTTCGGCGATCGACTGCAGTGTGTTGTCGTCGGCCGGGACGCGCTGCGTCTGGCCGTCGATGGTGACCGAGCCGTTCTGGGTGCCGAACGCGATGGTCGAGACCTGCACGTGCGCCTTGAGCGCCGCGCCGATCGCGTCGTTGACCGAGCGGCCGACGGTGTTGGTGCCGTCGCTGAGCAGCACGATGCGCGCCGGCGGCGGCTTGTCGCCCTTCGCCGTCGTCGACCGGGTGAAGACCTGGATCGCCTGCAACGACGTGAAGATCGCCTCGCCGATCGCCGTCGACTGCTGCAGCCGCATGCCGTCGATCGCTTCCTTCACGGGCTCGCGGTTCAACGTCGGCGGGACGAGCAGGGAAGCCTGGCCACCGAAGGACACCAGGCCCAGATTGATGCGAGTGGGCAACAGGCCGACGAACTCCTTGCCGGCGGCCTTGGCCGCCTCGACGCGCGACGGGAGGACGTCGGTCGCTTCCATCGACAGCGACACGTCGATGTCGAGCATGACCGTCGCGTTTTCCCGCGGCACCTTGACAGCGGCCGACGGCCGGGCGACCCCGACCGAGAGCACGGCCAAGCCGCTCAGCAGCAGGGCGAACGTCAGATGACGCCGCCAGCCGGGGCGGCGCGGTGCGATGCTGCCCAGCAGCTCGACGTTGCTGAACCGGGTGACGAACCGCTTGCGTCGCACCTGGAGGACGACGTACCCGGCGAGCAGCGCGGCGACGCCGAGCAGCAGCCACAGGTAGGCCGGGGAGAGGAAGTTCATCAGCGGATCCCTGCCCCTACGGCACCGACGACGAACCGCCGGCGGGCCACCACGAAGCGGACGACGTCGGTGATCCAGTCGCGGTCGGTGCGCAACTGCAGGTGAGCGGCGCCGGCGTGCCGCAGCCCCGCGGCGATCCGCTCCCGCTGGCGGGCGGCGGCCGCGGCGTACTGCGCCCGGACGGTCCGGTCGGACGTCTGCACCTCGAGCTGACGTCCGGTCTCCGGATCGACGAAGGTGACCAGGCCGGCCGGCGGCAGCTCGAGTTCTCGCGGGTCCAGCACTTCGATGCCCAGCAGCTGGTGCCGGCTGGACAGCCCGCGCAGCGGCCGTTCCCACGGCGCCGGGCCGTCAGCCGGCGTGCCGTCCATGAAGTCGGACACGACGGCGACCAGGCCGCGGCGCCGCTGCGGACGGCGGACCGCTTCCAGCAGGGCGGCCAGGTCGGTGCGCCCGGCCGACGCCGCCCGCGGGGTCTGGGCGATCCGCCGCACCAGGTACTGCGCATGCGCGCGGCCGGCCCGCGCGGGGATCACGTAACTGTCCTGCCCGTTGCCGACGACGGCACCGACGCGGTTGCCGCCCCGGACCGTCAGGTGCACGACGGCGGTGATGCCGGCGAGGACGAGTTCGCGCTTCTCGGTCAGCGCCGTCCCGAAGTCCATGCTCGGCGAGAGGTCGACGACCAGCCACGTCTCCAGCTCGCGGTCGGCGACGGTCTGGCGGATGTGCGGGACGGTGGTCCGCGCGGTCACCGGCCAGTCCATGCGCCGCACGTCGTCGCCGAGTTCGTACTGCCGCGACTCACCGGCTTCGCTTCCCGGTCCGGGGACCAGGCCGAGGTAGTTGCCCTGCAGCAGTCCGTCGAGCTTGTTGCGGACGGTGTACTCGAGCCGGCGCAGCAGGGCATCGGCGCCCTCGAGGGACAACGCCGGGCCGTGATCGGTCGGTAGCGGCGCCTCGCCCACCACCGGCGGAAGTTCGTTCACGCCGAGCGCTCACCCCATGGGGGCGATTGCTGCTGGGGCGCCGCGTTGCCGAACACCAGCGGCTGACCGCCGGGGCCACCGGGACGGGGAGCGGGCCCCTGAGGCGGGGGTGCCATGTCGATCGGCCCGCCGGCGCGCTGGCGCGGCGCGACCTGCGGCAACGGCACTGCTTGCAGGATCCGGCGGATCGCGTGCTCGGCCGGCACGCCGTCGGCGATCGCGTCGTAGCTCAGCACCATGCGGTGCGAGAGCACGTCGACGGCGACGTCGAGAACGTCCTGTGGCAGGACGTAGTCGCGCCCGCGCATCAGGGCCAGCGCCCGGCCGGCCGCGACGAGGCCGAGGCTGGCGCGCGGGCTGGCGCCGTAGGAGATCCACTGCGCGACGTCGGGCAGGCTGTACTGCTGCGGGTTGCGGGTGGCGAGCACGAGGCGGACGACGTAGTCCACGATCGCGTGGTGCACGAACACGCGGCTCGACGTCGCCTGCAGCCGCTGCAGGTCGTCGGTGCTGAGCACGGCGTTGGCCCGCGGCGGGGCCACTCCCATCCGGTAGATGATCTCGCGCTCCTCGGCGGCGGTCGGGTAGCCGACGGTGATCTTCATGAGGAACCGATCGCGCTGCGCCTCCGGCAGCGGGTAGACGCCCTCGGACTCGATCGGGTTCTGGGTGGCGAGGACGAGGAACGGGCTCGGCACCTCGTAGCGCCGCCCGCCGATCGTGACCTGTCGCTCGGCCATCACCTCGAGCAGGGCTGACTGCACCTTGGCCGGCGCCCGGTTGATCTCGTCGGCCAGTACGAAGTTGGCCATGATCGGGCCGAGCTCGGTGTCGAACGCTTCTGCGCCCGGCTTGTAGATCCGCGTTCCGACGATGTCGGACGGCACCAGGTCGGGCGTGAACTGCAGACGCGAGAAGCTGCCACTCACCGTGCGGGCCAGGGTCTCGACCGCGAGCGTCTTCGCGACACCGGGGACACCCTCGAGCAGGCAGTGGCCCTGCGCGAGCAGGCTCACCACCATCCGCTCGACGAGCCGCTCCTGCCCGACGATCACCCGCTTGACCTCGAACATCACCCGCTCGAGCGCCGACGCGTCGGCTGCGGGGGTTTGGAGGTGCTCGGAATCGGCCACTGGTGCTCCTCGGAATGCGGCGCTGTGCGGTAGGTGGTGCTCACTCATTTCGCGTCGGCTCAACCGTACGGGACGAGCCTGTACGGTGCCTGGGTGTCCGAGGCGCCGGAGGAGCCCCGCTGCTCGGCCAAGGGGTGCCGGGCCGCCGCCACCGTCGATCTCGGCTGGCGCAATCCTCGCCTGCACGATGCGGCCCGCGTGAAGCACTGGCTGGCCTGCGACGAGCACGCCGACGGACTCGCCGACTTCCTGGCCCGCCGCGACTTCTTGCTCAGCCGCGAACGCCTCGCCTAACCGCCGATCGCCGACATCGTCCGTTCGGGCTGGACGAAGGTGGCCGAGCCGATCCCGTGCCCGGCCTGCTTCTGCGCGACCGCCTCGATGATGATGCGCGCCAGGTCGGCGTCGGACGCGCCGTTGCGCAACGGCCCGCGCAGGTCGGTCTCGGACTGCGCGAACAGACAGGTGCGCAACTGCCCGTCGGCGGTGAGCCGCAACCGGTCGCACTCGCGGCAGAACGGCCGGGTCACCGAGGCGATGATGCCCAGCCGGCCCACGGGCGCCGTCCACGCCGCCCGGTCCGGCCCGTCGACCACGTCGAACTCCTCGGCCGGCGCGCTCGTCCGCGCGCCGTGCGGAACGACCGCGAACTGCGCGCCGATGATCTCGAGGATCTCGTCGGCCGTGACCATGTCGTCGCGTGACCAGGTGTGGTCGGCGTCGAGCGGCATGTGCTCGATGAAGCGCAGGTGGTACCCGCTGCGCAGCGCCCAGGACAGCAGCGCCGGCGCCTCGTCGAGATTGCTCCCCCGCACCAGAACGGAATTGATCTTGATCGGCGCCAGGCCGGCGGCACTCGCGGCGGCGACGCCGGCGAGGACCTCGGGCAGCCGGTCGCGCCGGGTCAGTTCGGCGAAGCGAGCGCGATCGAGGGTGTCCACGGAGACGTTGATGCGGTCGAGGCCGTCGGCGACGAGACGTTCGGCGAACCGGTCGAGGCTGACACCGTTGGTGGTCAGCGAGATCTCCGGCCGCGGATCCAGGGCGGCCAGCCCGGCGACCACGTCGGGCAGGGTCGGATGCACCAGCGGCTCACCGCCGGTCAACCGCACCGACCGGACACCCAGCCGGACGAACAGCGCGGCCAGCCGGAAGAACTCCTCGTCGGTGAGCCGCTGCGCCTTGGTCAGCCAGTCCAGGCCCTCGGCCGGCATGCAGTACGTGCAGCGCAATGAGCAGAGGTCGGTGAGCGAGATGCGCAGGTCGGTGGCGACCCGGCCGAACCGGTCGCGCAGCGCTCCGCCCCCGTTCGGGGGAGCCTCGTTGTCGCTCACCCGTCCGAGGCTACGCGGATCAGGTCAGCGGCCGGGTGGTGAAGTCGATGTTGCCGTACTCGTAGATCGATTCGACCTGCACGACGCCGCCCGAATAGGGGGCTTCGACCATCCGTCCGCCGCCGATGGCGATCGCCACGTGGTGGATGCCCCCGACCGTGCCGTCGGCGCTCCAAAAGAGCAGGTCGCCGGCGCGCAGGTTGCCCGGGCTCGGGTGGTAGCTGCCGGCCTGGCTGTACTGCGTCGCCGCGTAGTGGTCCCAGTACTTCCCCCACGCGTAGAGCACGAGACCGGAACAGTCGAAGCCGCTCACGTTGCAGTCGTTCGGGGCACCGTTGCTGCTGTCACAGATCCCGTAGCTCGGGCCGCCGACCCCCCCGCCAGCCCATGCGTACGGCATGCCGACCTGGCTCAGGGCCCGATTCGCCGCCTCCTGGCCCTTGCTGGCCTTCCAGCTGCCGCCCGACGGCGCGGACGGGCCGGGACTGAAGTGGGACCCGCCACCGCCACCACCCTGTGCAGCCTGGCGTGCGGCCGCGGCAGCCGCGGCGGCCGCGGCGGCCGCGGCCGCGGCGCGGCGGGCGGCCGCCTCACGCGCCAGGCGCTCCCGGCGACGCTGTTCGAAGAGCAGGTAGGCGGCGCGCTGGCCCTGCAGGTTCGCCAGGTACGTCCGCTTGGCTTCCAGATCCGCCTGCGTGCTGGCCAGGCTCTTCTGCAGCGCGGCCTCCTCGGCGTTGGCCTGGGCGACGGCCTGGAAGGCGATCTGCTTCTGCTGGTCGGCGGCGTCCTTCGCCTTCTGGCGCTTCTGCACCGCCGCCCGCGCCGCGGCGTCGGCGTTGGACTTGGCGACGGTGGCGCTCTGCAGCGCGCCGATGGCGTCGGCCTGATGGGCCTGCTGGTACTGCTGGAGCGCTGACTGGGCGAGCAGGTCGCTCGGGTTCTCGGCCGTCAACAGGTTGCCGGCGGTGCCCTGGACCTCGCCGCTCATGTAGGCGGCCTGCACGTACTCGACGAATTTGGCGTGCGCGCGGTCGACGTCGGACTGGGCGGCCTTGACCCCGGCCTGGGCCCTCACCGCGGCCGCTTGCGCGTCGCGCAGCTTGGCGATGGCGTTGGCGTACTTCTGCTCGGCCAGTTCGGCCCGGCCCCGCGCCTGCTGCAGTTCCTCCTGCTTCTGGGCGACCTGGCCGCTGAGCTGGCCGACCTCGGCGGCGATGGCGTTCTGCGCTCGCGCCGCGGCGCTGAGCTGCCCGTCGGTCGGGTTGGGCGGCGGAGCGGGCTCGGCCAGCACCGCGGGCGCCGCGATCAGGAGGCTGAGCGCGGTGCCGATCGCCAGGAGAGCGGCGAGCATCCGCCGGGCGGTCAAGCGACCCCTGGTGCGTTCGTGCACAGCGACGATCTCCTCTGGCGTACCCCGCTCAGCTACAGGCGTTCGTCAGACTGCCATCCGAATCCCATAGGCGCCAGTAGCAACACCAGTAACAATCGCACCATTCGTCACAAAGCAGACATCAGGCCCGCAGGAAACGTTCCAAATCGCCCGGATCGCGGCAAGATTCGGGACGTTCGGCCCCGTCGGCGCGGCGCGGACGGTGCCGCTCCCAGCGGTTCAGCGCGGCGTGCGCCGCCCAGGCGTAGCCCAAGCCGGCCACCAGGTCGAGGACGTAGTGCTCGCCGCAGTAGACGAGCGTGAAGCCCATCGCCGCCGGGTACAGGGCGAGCAGGAACCGCCAGCGCGACCGGATCCGGGCTCCGATCATCAGGGCCACCAGGACGGCGAAGGCCAGGTGCAGCGACGGCATCGCCGCGATCGGGTTGGCGCCGTCGTTCTGCGCGTTGGCCAGCGTCTCGTTCACGTTGCCCAGGTGGAACCAGATCCAGCCGCGCGCCGACAGCCGGGCCACCGGATCGGTCAGCCCGTCCCGGGCCGCCATCCACGGCGGAGCCTCCGGGAACAGGCAGTACGTGATCAGGCCGGCGAACGACAGGACCACGACGCGGGTGATGTAGCGCAGCCAGAGCGCGCGGTCGCGCAGCCACAGCAGTGCCGCGAGGATCGGCGTCGCCAGGAAGTGCGACGTGTAGATGAGGGTGCACAGCGCGTCGTACCAGTAGACGTGGCCGGGGTGATACAGGTGGTGCTGCAGCCAGACGCTGGGCTCGGTCCCGCCGAACAGCCATTCCTCGGCCCGGACGATGTCCCTCTCGTGCAGCGAGATATCGAGGTGGTCGGCGACGCCGCGCGTCCGGTCGTAGAGCATCAACACGGCGGTGAAGGGCAACCAATCGAGCACCACCTGCGCGGTGTGCCGCCACGTGCGACCGATGCTCGTCAGAGCCAGTCCGGTGACGATGATGGCGGCGAGACTCGCCCGCGCCGTGGGTACGCCCTCGGCGATGACGATCCACGCCAGGACGCCGAAGTACGCGGCGAAGGCCAGCAACCGAACACGGCGCCAGCCCGGGGTCACCGTCGTCGGTTCGGCGCCGGCGTACAGCGAGGAGAGGGACACGTCGCCCGGTGTGACGGAATCGGCGAGGCTGCGCCGCTCGGGGGCACGCGTGCTCGACGTTTCCGCTCCTTCCACTTGCCGGAGTTTACGGCCACGATGCTGGCAGGCAGGTTCATCGCTCCCCCGCGGGCGCCTGCGCGTCGGGTGGTATCTTGACGTCAAGAGATCTTCCGAATGACCGAGAACCTCGACAGGAGCGCGCCGTGCCAGCACCGAGCAAGAACAGTTTCCAGTCCCGAGCTTCGCTGGCCCTCGACGGCGGGAGCCTCGACTACTTCCGCATCGACGCGGTCGAGGGCTCGGACCGGTTGCCGTTCTCGCTGAAGGTGTTGCTGGAGAACCTGCTGCGGACCGAGGACGGCAAGAACGTCACGGCCGAGCAGATCCAGGCCGTCGGCAGCTGGCGGCCCGACGCCGAGCCGGACACCGAAATCCAGTTCACGCCCGCGCGCGTCGTCATGCAGGACTTCACCGGCGTGCCGGCGGTCGTCGATCTCGCCACCATGCGGGAGGCGGTGGTCGACCTCGGCGGCGACGCGACCAAGATCAACCCGCTCGCGCCGGCCGAGCTCGTCATCGACCACTCGGTCATCGCCGACCTGTTCGGCACCCCGGACGCCTTCCAGCGCAACGTCGAGCTGGAGTACGAGCGGAACAAGGAGCGCTACCAGTTCCTGCGGTGGGGGCAGACGGCATTCGATGAGTTCAAGGTCGTTCCGCCCGGCACCGGCATCGTCCACCAGGTCAACATCGAGTACCTGGCCCGGGTGGTCTTCAACCGCGACGGGCTGGCCTATCCGGACACCCTGGTCGGTACCGACTCGCACACCACGATGGTCAACGGCCTCGGAGTGCTGGGCTGGGGCGTCGGCGGCATCGAGGCCGAGGCGGCCATGCTCGGCCAGCCGGTCAGCATGCTCATCCCCCGCGTCGTCGGCTTCAAGCTCAACGGCGAGCTGCCGGACGGCTCGACGGCCACCGACCTCGTGCTCACGATCACCGAGATGCTGCGTCGCCACGGCGTTGTCGGCAAGTTCGTCGAGTTCTACGGGCCGGGCGTCGGCGCCGTTCCTCTGGCCAACCGCGCGACGATCGGCAACATGAGCCCGGAGTACGGCTCCACCTGCGCGATCTTCCCGATCGACGACGAGACCCTGCGCTACCTGCGGTTCACCGGGCGCAAGGACGAGCAGATCAACCTCGTCGAGACCTACGCCAAGCAGAACGGCCTCTGGCACGACGCGTCGGTCGAGCCGGAGTTCTCCGAAACGCTCGAGCTCGATCTCTCGACCGTCGAGCCGTCGCTGGCCGGGCCCAAGCGGCCCCAGGACCGGGTGCCGCTGAAGTCGGCCAAGGCGATGTTCCGCGAGGCGTTGGGCAGCTATGTCGACGGCGACTCCGTCCAGGACTCGCAGGACGAGGCGAGTGCCGAGTCCTTCCCGGCCTCGGACGTGCCGAGCCCGGACATGAACGCCAGTGTCCCCGCACCCACCCACTCGGCCGCGGCGGGTGCGCAGGGCCGTACGTCCAACCCCGTGCCGATCACCTTTGCCGACGGTGGCGAGGCCGTCCTCGACCACGGCGCCGTGGTGATCGCCGCGATCACCTCGTGCACGAACACGTCCAACCCCTCGGTCATGGTCGGCGCCGCGCTGCTGGCCAAGAAGGCGGTGGAGAAGGGCCTCGAGCGCAAGCCGTGGGTGAAGACGTCACTCGCGCCCGGCTCGAAGGTCGTCACGGACTACTACGACCGGTCCGGGCTCACTCCGTATCTCGAGAAGCTCGGCTTCAACCTGGTCGGCTACGGCTGCACGACCTGCATCGGCAACTCCGGGCCCATCATCGACGAGGTCTCGGCCGCTGTGAACGACGGCGACCTCGCCGCGACCGCCGTCCTGTCCGGCAACCGCAACTTCGAGGGCCGCATCAACCCCGACGTCAAGATGAACTACCTGGCGTCCCCCCCGTTGGTCGTCGCCTACGCGCTGGCCGGCTCGATGGACGTCGACCTGTTCAACGACCCGCTCGGCACGGGCACCGACGGGCCGGTCTATCTGAAGGACATCTGGCCCACCCCGCAGGAGATCGAAGAGGTCATCGACCAGGCGATCGCCAGCGAGATGTACACGACCGACTACGCCGACGTGTTCGCCGGCGATGAGCGGTGGCAGGGGCTGCCCACGCCCGAGGGCAGCACGTTCGAGTGGGACCCGCAGTCGACCTACGTCCGCAAGCCGCCTTACTTCGACGGCATGCAACAGGAGCCCTCCCCGGTCACCGACATCGCCGACGCCCGGGTGCTGCTCAAGCTGGGCGACTCGGTGACCACCGATCACATCAGCCCGGCCGGCGCGATCAAGGGCGACTCCCCCGCCGGCGACTACCTGTCCGAGCACGGGGTCGACCGCCGCGACTTCAACTCCTACGGCTCGCGCCGCGGGAATCACGAGGTGATGATCCGCGGCACGTTCGCCAACATCCGCCTGCGCAACCAGCTGGCACCCGGCACCGAGGGCGGCTTCACCCGCGACTTCACCCGCGACGGCGAGGTCAGCTCGATCTACGAGGCGTCGGTCAACTACGCCGAGGCGGGAACGCCACTGGTCATTCTCGCCGGGAAGGAGTACGGCTCCGGCTCGTCGCGCGACTGGGCGGCCAAGGGCACGGCGCTGCTCGGGGTTCGCGCCGTCATCGCGGAGTCCTACGAGCGAATCCACCGGTCCAACCTGATCGGCATGGGTGTGCTGCCGCTCCAGTTCCCCGACGGCGAATCGGCCGAGTCGCTCGGCCTGACGGGCGAGGAGTCGTTCACGATCTCCGGCGTCGAGGCGATGAACTCCGGTTCCACGCCGCGCACGGTGACCGTCCGGGCCGGCGGGACGGAGTTCGAGGCACGGGTGCGCATCGACACCCCCGGCGAGGCCGAGTACTACCGGCACGGCGGGATCATGCAGTACGTCCTGCGCTCGCTGCTCTGACAACTTCGGGGCGAACGGTTTCCAAGTTGCACCGCGCCGACTACGCTCCCTGTATTAGTTCATCACGCGAACAAATAGCGCGTGGGCATCTGAGGGAGGTCGCCATGGCGCCGACGCCGACTCGCGAGGACCGGTTCAGCTTCGGACTGTGGACGGTGGGCTGGGAGGCGCGCGACCAGTTCGGCGACGCCACCCGTGCCCCGCTGGACCCGGTCGAGTCGGTGCACAAGCTGGCTGAGCTCGGCGCTTACGGCGTGACCTTCCACGACAACGACGTGATTCCCTTCGGCGCCACCGAGAGCGAGCGCGACAAACACATCGCCCGGTTCAAGGACGCGCTGGCCGAGACCGGCACCGTCGTGCCGATGATGACGACGAACCTGTTCACCCACCCGGTGTTCAAGGACGGCGGGTTCACCAGCAACGACCGCTCCGTACGCCGCTTCGCCCTGCGCAAGGTGCTGCGCAACCTCGACCTCGCCGCCGAGCTCGGCGCCCAGACCTACGTGTTCTGGGGCGGGCGCGAGGGCGCGGAGTACGACGGCGCCAAGGACATCCAGGCCGCCCTCGACCGCTATCGCGAGGGGATCGACCTGCTCGCGGCCTACGTGAAGGAGCAGGGCTACAGCATCCGATTCGCCATCGAGCCCAAGCCCAACGAGCCCCGCGGTGACATCCTGCTGCCGACCGTCGGGCACGCGCTGGCGTTCATCGCTGAGCTCGAACACGGCGACATCGTCGGCGTGAACCCCGAGGTCGGGCACGAGCAGATGGCCGGTCTCAACTACGCCGCGGGCATCGCGCAGGCCATGTGGGCCGGCAAGCTCTTCCACATCGACCTCAACGGCCAACGCAGCATCAAGTACGACCAGGACCTGGTCTTCGGCCACGGCGACCTGCTCAACGCCTTCTTCACCGTCGACCTGCTCGAACACGGAGCGCCCGGCGGCGGTCCGGCCTACAACGGCCCGCGCCACTTCGATTACAAGCCCTCCCGCACCGAGGACATGACCGGCGTCTGGGAGTCGGCCGAGGCCAACATGCGCACCTACCTGCTGCTCAAGGAACGCGCCGCCGCCTACCGCGCCGACCCCGAGGTCCAGGCCGCCTTCGAACGCTCGGGCGTCACCGCCCTGCGCGAGCCGACGCTGAACGCGGGCGAGACCGTCAGCGATCTGCTCACCGATCGCGGTGCATTCGAGGACTTCGACGCCGACGCGGTCGGGCAACGCGGGTATGGCTTCGTCCGGCTCAACCAGCTCGCCATCGATCACCTGCTCGGGGCGCGTTAGAACATCGCGATGGCCCTCGTCGCCGGCGTCGATTCGTCAACCCAGTCCTGCAAGGTCGAGATCCGCGACGCCGACACCGGGGCGCTGGTCCGGCACGGCCGCGCGCCGCACCCGGACGGTACCGAGATCGCCCCGGCGGCGTGGGAGGCCGCGCTCGCCACCGCCGCGGCCGCCGCCGGCGGGCTCGACGACGTGGCCGCGGTGTCGGTCGCGGCTCAGCAGCACGGCATGGTCTGCCTCGACGCCGACGGGGAGGTCGTCCGCGACGCGCTGTTGTGGAACGACCTGCGGTCCGCGCCGGCCGCCCGCGACCTGATCGCCGAGCTGCCGGGCGGGGCGGCGGCGTGGGCCGAGGCGAGCGGTTCGGTGCCGGTTGCGTCGTTCACCGTCACCAAGCTGCGCTGGCTGGCCGAGCATGAGCCCGGCTCCGCCGCTCGAGTGGCGGCAGTGTGCCTGCCCCATGACTGGCTGACCTGGCGCCTCGGGGGCGCCTCCGCACTCGATGCGTTGGCCACCGATCGCGGCGACGCGAGCGGAACCGGCTACTGGTCCCCCATCGGCAACGAATACCGCCCCGACCTCCTCGAGCTCGCATTCGGCCGCCCGATCGGCGTCCCGGCCGTCCTGGGGCCCTCAGCCAGCGCCGGCCGGACGGACGCCGGCGCCCTGCTCGGCTGCGGCACCGGGGACAACGCCGGGGCCGCGCTCGGGCTGCACGCCGGGCCGGGTGACCTGATCGTCTCCATCGGCACCTCAGGCGTCATCTCGGCCGTCAGCGTGACGCCGACGGCGGACGCGAGCGGCCTGGTGACCGGCTTCGCCGACGCCACCGGGTCGTACCTGCCGCTTGCCTGCACGCTCAACGCGGCGCGGGTGCTGGACGTGACCGCCGGGCTGCTGGGCGTGGACCACGACGAGCTGTCCCGGCTGGCTCTGTCGGCCGACCCGGGCGCCGGAGGTCTGGTCTTCGTCCCGTATCTGGAAGGTGAGCGCACGCCCAACCTGCCCGACGCGACCGGAGCGCTGCACGGGGCGGAACTGGCGAACATGACGCCGGCCAACCTGGCGCGGGCGGCGGTCGAGGGTTTGCTCTGCGGGCTCGCCGACGGCATCGACGCGCTGCGTGCCTGCGGGGTGGCGATCGAGCGCGCGTTCCTGGTCGGCGGGGGGGCCCGGTCCGCCGCTGTGCGCCGGATCGCCCCGTCGATCCTCGGTCTCGCGGTGCTCGTGCCGCCGGACGGTGAATACGTCGCCATCGGCGCGGCGCGGCAGGCCGCGTGGGCGCTCAGCGGGGGGGCCGAGCTCCCGACGTGGCCGCAAATAGTAACGGAAGGGACGACGATCCGGCACGAAGCCGACATCCTTCCCGCCGTCCGCGAGCGGTACTCCGACGCGAGGCAACTGACCCTGAGCAGACGCCGATCATGATCAGATCACGACTTGGTATCGACTCGCGGTGAGTCAGCCCACTCTGGGATATGTTCGCGCGCACAACATTCAATGAGGGCTCCGCCGAACAAACTCCGATCCACGCGGCGGGTACCTCGGAGCGGAAAGGCGTGACCTGCGCATGCGCAAGACCACCACTGTCTCTGTCGCGGTACTCGGGGCTGCTGTTCTCGCCCTGACCGCGTGCAGCTCCAGCAAGAAGGGCGGCGGCGGCAAGTCGTCCGCAGCCTCGTCGGCCGCCGGCGGGTCGTCCTCGGCGTCGGCCCCCTCCTCCTCCGCAGCGGCAGGCGGCGGCACGATCGACGGCAAGGGCATCAAGGTCGGCATCATCCTTCCCGACACGACGTCGTCGCCCCGGTGGGTCACCGCCGACCCGACCGCTCTCACTGCTGACTGCAAGAAGTACAACCTCGCGTGCGACATCCAGAACGCCGGTGGTTCGGCGCAGAAGATGAAGACGATCGCGCAGCAGATGGAGTCCTCAGGCATCAAGGCGCTCATGATCGTCGACCTCGACGCCGCGTCCGGCGCCGCGATCGAGCAGGCCGCCAAGAAGGCCGGCGTCATCACCGTCGACTACGACCGGCTCACCCCGAGCGGCGGCGCGGCGCTCTACGTGTCCTTCGACAACGTCAAGGTCGGCCAGGTGCAGGGCACCGCGCTCACCCAGTGCCCGCAGGTCAAGGGAGCGAAGGCGGTGCAGTACGTCGACATCGACGGCGCGCCGACCGACAACAACGCCACCCTGTTCGCGCAGGGCTACGACGGCGTGCTGTCGAAGACCGCCGGATGGACCCGCGTCGGCAAGCAGACCGGTAACTGGGACGCCCCGACCGCCGGCCGCGTGTTCAACTCGATGCTGGGTGGCCACCCGAACATCAAGGCCGTCATGGTCGCCAACGACACGATGGCCGGCGCGGTCATCACCGACCTCAAGCGTCAGCACCTCAACGGCAAGGTCGCCGTCTCGGGGCAGGACGCGAGTGCGGGCGGTCTGCAGAACATCCTCAACGGCGACCAGTGCTTCACGATCTACAAGCCGTCGAAGCTCGAGGCCGACCCGGCCGTCAAGGCGATCGCGCAGCTGGTGAACGGCCAGGCTCCCGACACCAACGGCGTGACCATCACCGACCCCTCGACCAAGCAGCCGGTGCCGGCGATCCTCGCCACCCCGATTGCCGTCACCAAGGACAACGTGGCGGCGCCGATCAACGACCAGTACACCCCGAAGAACACGGTGTGCACTGGCGCCTTCGCCGCCAAGTGCACGGCGGCCGGCGTCAAGTAACACCCAACGAGACGGAGTGGCCGCCGCCTGCCAGAGCGCGGCGGCGGCCACTCTCGTTGTACGACCACGAAACGAAGGAGCGCCGGGGTGGCCGATCAGCCGATCTTGGAAATGCGCAACATCAACAAGAGCTTCGGCCCGGTAGACGTGCTGAAGGACGTCCAGATGTCCGTCTACCCCGGTGAGGTCACCGCGCTGGTCGGCGACAACGGCGCCGGGAAGTCGACGCTGGTGAAATGCATCAGCGGTACGTACCTGATCGACTCCGGCGACTACCTCTTCGAGGGGCGCGCGGTGCACCCGCACACTCCGCGCGACGCGAGCGCGCTGGGCATCGAGGTCGTGTACCAGGACCTCGCGCTGTGCGACAACCTCGACATCGTCCAGAACATGTTTCTCGGCCGCGAGAAGCACCACGGCCCGTTCCTCGACGAGAGCGGCATGGAAGAGGCGGCCGGCAAGACGCTTGCCTCCCTCTCGGTACGCACGGTCAAGTCCGTCCGCCAGCGCGTGTCCAGCCTGTCCGGTGGACAGCGGCAGACGGTCGCCATCGCCAAGGCGGTGCTCTGGAACTCCAAGGTGGTGGTGCTCGACGAGCCGACCGCCGCCCTGGGCGTTGCCCAGACGCGGCAGGTGCTCGATCTCGTGCGGCGGCTTGCCGATCGGGGGCTCGGCGTCGTTCTCATCTCGCACAACATGACGGAGGTGCTCGAGGTCGCCGACCGCATCACCGTGCTGTACCTCGGGCGCTCCGCCGCCCAGGTCCGCCGCCAAGACGTCAACCAACAGGAGCTGGTCGAGCTGATCACCACCGGAGGCCTGTCCGGGCGAACGCTGCCGACGACCACGAACGAGGTGCCGGCATGACGAACCTCGAGAAGCCGGCGGTCGAGAGCGACCCCGACATCGACGCCGCGGCGGCCGACGAGGTCGGCTCCATAGGCGACACCGACCTGGCGACGCTTGCCAGCACCGCCCCGGTCGCCGGCGGGACCAGCGACTACGTCCGCAACTACATCCAGCGCGTGCGTGGCGGCGACATGGGCTCGCTGCCCGGCATCACCGGCCTCATCGTGCTGGTCATCTTCTTCTCCGTCGC
This sequence comes from Jatrophihabitans sp., assembly GCF_046262535.1. GTDB lineage: Bacteria > Actinomycetota > Actinomycetes > Mycobacteriales > Jatrophihabitantaceae > Jatrophihabitans. The sequence continues at coordinate 46,710 of NZ_JBHEMO010000072.1, forward strand.
CCAGCCGTCCTTCCACACGGTCTTCAACTTCGGCAACATGTTCACCGAGGGCACCGGGACGATCTTCATCGCCATGGGGCTGGTGTTCGTCCTGCTCCTCGGCGAGATCGACCTCGCCGCCGGTTACACCGCCGGCGTGTGCGCCGCCGTGATGGTCCGGTTGATGAACGGGAAGAACGCCCCCTGGGGACTGTCCATCGGCGCGGCGCTGCTCACTGGCATCGTCATCGGTTTCCTCATCGGCTGGCTGCGGGCCAAGGTCCGCATCCCCTCGTTCATCGTCACCCTGGCGTTCTTCCTGGCCTTCCAGGGCGTGATGCTCTACATCCTGAACAACGGCCCCGGGCAACACGGCGACGTGAAGATCAACGACAAGGTCGTGCTCGCCTTCGCGAACTCCTCGATGCCGATCTGGGCCGGTTGGACGCTCGGCGCGGTCGTCATCGGTGGCTTCGCCGCGGTGAAGGTGTCGGCGGCGATGTCACGGCGTCGTCAGGGCCTCGCCGGTGAACCCGCGGGCGTCATGGGCGCCAAGATCCTGGTGCTTGCAGCGGTCTCGCTCACGCTCATTTACCTGCTCGGCCTCAACCGGGCGTTGAACACCACGCCCACGCTGCAGAACGTGGGTGGGAAGTTCGTCAAGGTCTATCCGCCCGCGGTGAAAGGCGTGCCGTGGGTCGTCCCCGTGCTGCTCGTGCTGTTCGTGTTGTGGACGTTCCTGCTCGGCCGGACGCGTTACGGCCGCCACCTGTACGCCGTCGGCGGCAACGAGGAGGCCGCCCGGCGCGCCGGTATCCCGGTCGACCGGATCCGCATCTCGGTGTTCGTCCTGTCGTCGTTCATGGCCGCCGTCGGCGGCATCATGATCGGCTCGAACGTGTCGTCGGTCAGCGAGCAGAACTACGGCGGCAACACACTGTTGCTGGCCGTCGGTGCCGCGGTCATCGGCGGCACGAGCCTGTTCGGTGGCAAGGGCCGGATGATCGACGCGATCATCGGCGGCGCGGTCGTCGAGGTGATCTACAACGGCACGGCGACGCTGGTGCACGGTCCCAACGGGTCATCGGTGCAGTTCATCGTGACCGGCCTCGCTCTTCTGCTCGCGGCCGCTGTCGATGCCCTGTCCCGCCGCCGCGCGGGCTCGGCCGGACTGGCCTGAGCGACTCGCGCTCTCATGCCCGCCTCCCCCGCGGCGCGTCCTGACGCGATCCGCCGGCACAACCTGTCCCTCGTGCTCGACCACATCCATCGCGACGGTGCGCTCACCCGCGCCCAGTTGACGCAGCGGCTGGAGGTGAGCCGGTCGACGATGGGCGCGCTCGTCGCCGACCTCATCGAGCTCGGTCTGGTGGACGAGGTCGTGCCCACCGGGGGGTCGGGTGTCGGGCGCCCGTCGCACGTCGTCGGGCCGCATGCGTCGGGCCCGTACGTCGTGGCGGTCGACATCGACGTCACGCAGATCATCACCGCCGCCGTCGGCATCGGTGGCGCGCTGCTGACGCGGCATGTGGTGCCGACCGGTCCCGAAGCGAGCAGTCCCGGTCAGGTCGCCGGCATCGTGGCCGAGTCGGTCGACCAGGTCAGCAAGGACACCGGACGCAACCGGCCGCCGCTCGGCATCGGCATCAGCCTGCCCGGGACGGTCGACCGGTGGTCGGGCCGGGTGGCGGTCGCGCCCAACCTCGACTGGCACGACGTCGCGTTCGGCGCGCTGCTCGGCCAGCTACTGCCCTCGGGCATGCGCGTCTCGGTCGGCAACGACGCCGACGTCGCCGTGCTCGCCGAGCACCGTCGGGGCGGCGTACGCGACGTGGACGACGTCGTGTTCCTCCTCGGCCGGATCGGCGTGGGCGCCGGCATCATCTCCGGCGGCCGGCCGCTGCGCGGCTTCGACGGGTACGCCGGCGAGATCGGGCACAACGTCGTCGACGCGACGGGGCCGCCCTGTCACTGCGGCAAGGCGGGCTGCGTCGAGACCTACATCGGCGAGGGGGCCTTGCTGCGCCTCGCCGGCCGGCCGGAGCCGCCGAGCGACGACGTGACCGCCGCGATCTTCGCCGACGCCCGGCGCGGCGACGCTGCCGCGCTGGCGGCGGTCCGTGGCGTGTCCGAATCCCTCGGCCGCGCCCTCGCCAGCCTGGTGAACACCTTGAATCCCCAGCGCGTCATGCTCGGCGGCTACCTGTCCGAACTGCTCGACATCGCCCGGCCGGAGATCGAGCTGGCGCTGAAGGACTACGCTCTGGACGCGCCGGGACGCAACGTGCAGTTGATGCACCCATCCTTCGGGGCCGACTCCGCCCTCCTCGGCGCGGCCGAACTCGCGTTCGCCGAACTGCTGGCCGATCCGCTGACGACAACGGGCGCGCTTCCGGCCTGAGCTCAGCCGGTGGCGAGCTGGGCGTCCGGTTCGGGGTCGGCCGACGCGCTGAACTGCGTGCGGTACAGCTCGGCGTACAGACCGCCCTTGGCCAGCAGGTCTGCGTGCGTGCCGGACTCGACCACCCGTCCGGCCTCGAGAACGATCACCGTGTCGGCGCTGAGGATCGTCGACAGTCTGTGCGCGATGACCAGTGAGGTCCGGCCGGCCAGCGCCCGCGACAGCGCCGCTTGCACTGCGGCCTCGCTCTCGCTGTCGAGGTGCGCGGTCGCCTCGTCGAGGACGACTATCTCGGGCTCCTTCAGCAGCAGCCGGGCGATGGCGAGGCGAGCCTTCTCTCCGCCCGACAGCCGGTAGCCGCGATCGCCGACCACGGTGTCGAGCCCGTCGGGAAGGCTGCGGACGAGGTCGCCGATCTGGGCCGCGTCGACCGCACGCCACAACTGGTCGTCGGTCGCCTCGGGCGCGGCATAGGTGAGGTTGGCCCGGATCGAGTCGTGGAACATGTGCGCCTCTTGGCTCACCACACCGATGCGATCGCGCAGCGACTGCTGGGTGACGCTGCGGACGTCCTGGCCGCCGACGAGGATGCGGCCGCCGGTCACGTCGTACATGCGCGGGAGCAACTGGCTGATCGTGGTCTTGCCGGCGCCGGACGGACCGACAAGCGCGATCATCTCCCCCGGCTCGGCGCGGAACGACACCCCGTGCAGCACCTCTTGGGTGGCACCGCTGTCGAGCACCGCAACGTCCTCGAGCGAGGCGAGCGACACCTCGGCCGCGCTCGGGTAGGCGAAGCGGACGTCGGCGAACTCGACGGTGCGGGCGTCGGGATTCAGCTCCACGGCGTCGGGCGCATCGGCCACCATCGGCGGCAGGTCGAGCACTTCGAAGACGCGGTCGAAGCTGACGAGCGCGCTCATCACGTCGACCCGCGCGTTCGAGAGCGCGGTCAGCGGCCCGTACAGACGGCTCAGCAGCAGCGCCAACGTCACCACCGTGCCGGCCGACAGCTCGCCGCGGATCGCGAACCAGCCACCCAGGCCGTAGACCAGCGCCTGGGCCAGCGACGCGACGAGGGTGAGGGAGACGAAGAAGGCCCGGCCGTACATCGCCGACGTGACCCCGATGTCGCGGACGCGGGCGGCGCGGGCGCGGAAGGACTCGTCCTCGATCTCGTGGCGGCCGAAGAGCTTCACCAGCATCGCCCCGGCGACGTTGAACCGCTCGGTCATCGTGGCGTTCATGGACGCGTTGAGGTTGTACGACTCGCGAGTGATCGCCTGCAGCTTGGCGCCGATGCGCCGGGCGGGGATGACGAAGATCGGCAGCATCACCAGCGAGATCGCGGTGATCTGCCACGACAGCGAGAACATCACGCCCGCGGTGAGCAGCAGGCTGACTGCGTTGGAGACCAGACCCGACAGGGTCGAGGTGAACGCCTGCTGCGCGCCGAGCACGTCGTTGTTGAGCCGGCTGACGAGCGCGCCGGTCTGGGTTCGGGTGAAGAAGGCCAACGGCATCCGCTGGACGTGGTCGAAGACCGAGGTCCGCATGTCGTAGATCAGCCCCTCGCCGATGCGTGCGGAATACCACCGCTGCGCGAACGACAGTCCGGCGTCGAGCACGGCCAGACCGGCGATGACGAGGGCGATCTTGATCACGACGCTGTCGGAGCCGTGCTTGGTGATCTGGTTGATCACCCGGCCGGCCAGCACCGGGGTGGCCACGCCGATGAGCGCGTCGCCGATGACCAGCAACAGGAAGATCGTGAGTTCGAAGCGGTACGGGTTGGCGAAGCTGAACACGCGCCGCCAGGTGCCCGGCGGCAACTGTTTGTCGACGACCGACGGGTCGCGGCGGCCCATCGAGCGCATGGTGCGCATCGTGTTGATGTGGTCCATCGACATGTAGGAACCTCCGTCGGGCGGCAACGCCCGTCCGGGAGCCGCTCTTCCCATTGTCCGCCCAGGGCGGACAGGCCTCGTCGACGACTCGAGGAAGGTCGGCGCAGCGGCTGGCGAGCATGCCGGTGCGACAGTTCGGCGCTTTCGGTGCCGGAGTTGTGGACGGTTGCCGGGTTGTCCACAGCCGGTGCTGATCGCCGCGAATGTGTCGGTCGGTGCGTCTAGATTCGGGCGTATGAGCGAGTCGGTGCGGCGGGTCGACCCGACGGTCGCGTTGTCGGCTGCGCACGCTGCGCTGGATATCTGCTCGGCCTGGACGTGACCGGGCTGGACGACGACGCGATGCTGGCTTATTGGCGGGAGCTGGAGCGGCTTCGGCGCCGGGTCCCGGCGGCCGAGCACGCCCTGGTGTTGGAAGCCGAAGCGCGCGGGTTGCCGGATCGGCTGGAGGTCCGCTCGGTTGCCGCGGCGCAGGCGAGCGGGGAGATCTCCGACCGCCAGGCCCGCGCGATTGTGGCCGTCCTCGACCGGCTCCCGGATGCGGTGGCCGCCGAGCACGGCGTCCAGATCGAGACCGACCTGGTCGGCTACTGCACCCAGTTCGACCCGCACATCCTGGCCAAACTGGGAGAGCGGATCGTCGCCTATTACGACCCCGACGCCCCGGTCGAGGCGGTGCAGCATCGCGACAAGCACCGCGACCTCACCCTGGCTCAGCGCGTGGACGGGTCGAGCCGGCTCACCGGCGAACTCACGGCCGAGGCGACCGAGTTGCTGTTGCTGCATCTGGACGCCCTGGCCAAACCGCGACCGGAGATCGATGGGGTCAAAGACCCGCGCACCGCCCGGGCAACGCCGCCACGACGCCCTGCTCGAGGCGTTGACACTCACCATCCGGGCCCGCCAACTACCGACGGTCGCGGGCGTGACCGCGACCATCGTGATCAC
>NZ_JBHEMO010000073.1:0-7885 GCF_046262535.1 Jatrophihabitans sp.
GCCCTTCTGCGGGCCGTAGACCGCGGCCGCCCCACGCGGCCCGGTGAGGGGATTGTCGACGTCGCAGGCGACCTCGACGCGCGCGGTGGCGAGCTGCGGGTGCAGGCCGGTCAGGTCCAGGCCCGCAGCGTCGAGCAGTCCCCCACCACCACCGGCGACCTCCCGGCCGGCCGTGTCGAGAATGCGCCCGCCGAGCGCCTGCACCATGCCGGCACCGCCGTCGGTCGACGCGCTGCCGCCGATGCCGAGCACCACTCGGCGGCAACCGGCGGCCAACGCCGCGGCGACGACTTCCCCGACACCGCGGCTCGTCGCCGTCATCGGCGCCCGGTTCGGCCCCAGCTGGGCCAGCCCGGCCACGGCGGCCAGTTCGACCACCGCGACGTCGTCGCGCCGCACGTACGCGGTGCGCGCCCGGTGCCCGGTCGCGTCGGCAGCATCGACGGCGACCCGGCTGAACCCGGCGCTGACGCACGCGTCGAGCAGGCCGTCGCCCCCGTCGGCCACGGGGGCTGTGACGATGTCGGCGTCCGGCCGGCGCGCACGAATCCCGGCGGCCAGGTGGGACGCCACCTCGGCCGCCGTCAGCGTCCCCTTGAACTTGTCGGGAGCGAGCAGCACGCGGGGCATCACGCCTCCCTCGTCGTGCCGGCCGCGCCGTTGCGCGGACCTCGCTCAGTCGAGATTGGCATACAACGAGGTCGGCGCGTGGGCGCCGGACAGCGCGAGTTCCTCGAACTCGGTCACGTTGTCGATCTCGAGCCCCATCGAAACGTTCGTCACCCGTTCTAGAATGATCTCGACGATCACCGGCACCCGGTACTCGACGATCAGCTTCTTCGCCTGCTCCAGGGCGGGCAGGATCTGCTCCGGCTCGAACACCCGGATCGCCTTGCAGCCCAGGCCTTCCGCCACCTTGACGTGGTCGACTCCGTAGCCGTTGAGCTCAGGCGAGTTGACGTTGTCGAAAGACAACTGCACGCAGTAGTCCATGTCGAAGCCACGCTGCGACTGGCGGATCAACCCGAGGTAGGCGTTGTTCACGAGCACGTGGATGTAGGGGACGTTGAACTGCGCGCCGACGGCCAGTTCCTCGAGCATGAACTGGAAGTCGTAGTCGCCGGACAGCGCGACCACCGTGCTGTCCGGATCGGCGGTGGCGACACCGAGCGCCGCTGGCACGGTCCACCCGAGCGGACCGGCCTGGCCGGCGTTGATCCAGTGCCGCGGACGGTAGACGTGCAGCAGTTGCGCGGCCTGGATCTGCGACAACCCGATCGTGCTGACGTAGCGCACATCGGGACCGAACGCGCGGTTCATCTCCTCGTACACGCGCTGCGGCTTGATCGGCACGGCGTCGAAGTTCGTCCGGCGCAGCAGGGTGCGCTTGCGCTCCTGGCACTGCGCGGACCACGCGCCCCGGTCCTCGAGATTGCGTTCGCGGGCCGCCCGGACGAACAGCTCCAGCGCGGCCTTCGCGTCTGACACGATGCCGTAGTCAGGGGCGAACACGCGGCCGATCTGGGTCGGCTCGATGTCGACGTGCACGAACGTTCGTCCGCGCGTGTAGGTCTCGATGCCGCCGGTGTGCCGGTTGGCCCATCGGTTGCCGATACCGAGGACGAAGTCGGCGGCCAACAACGTCTCGTTGCCGTACCGGTGCGACGTCTGCAGGCCGACCATGCCGGCGTTGAGCGGGTGGTCGTCGGGGATCGTCCCCCAGCCCATGAGGGTCGGCACGACCGGGACGCCGGTGAGTTCGGCGAACTGCACCAACAGCTCGGCGGCGTCGGCATTCACGATGCCTCCGCCGGCGACAATCAACGGCCGTTCGGCGGCCGCCAGCATGTCCAGCGCCTTGTCGATCTGCGCGCGGGACGCGCTCGGCTTGTAGACCGGCAGTGGCTGGTAGGTGTCGGGATCGAATTCGATCACCGCCTGCTGCACGTCGATCGGCAGGTCGATGAGCACGGGACCCGGACGGCCCGACCGCATGAGATGGAAGGCCTGCTGGAAGGTGCCTGGCACCTGCCCGGGCTCGAGGACGGTGACCGCCATCTTGGTCAGCGGCTTGGCGATGGACGCGATGTCGACCGCCTGGAAGTCCTCCTTGTGCAGCTTGGCCACCGGTGCCTGGCCGGTGATGCACAGGATCGGGATGGAGTCGGCGCTCGCCGAGTACAGCCCGGTGATCATGTCGGTACCGGCCGGCCCGCTGGTGCCGATGCAGACGCCGATGTTGCCGGCGGTCGCGCGCGTGTAGCCCTCGGCCATGTGCGAGGCCCCCTCGACGTGCCGGGCCAGCGTGTGGTGCAGTCCGCCATCGATTCGCATCGCGTTGTAGAACGGGTTGATCGCCGCTCCAGGCAATCCGAAGACGTTGGTGACGCCCTCGGCCTTCAAGATCTCAACTGCGGCCTGCGCCGCTGTCATGCGTGGCATGGATGTCTCCGGACGTTAGTTGGGGCTCTGGCCGGCGAGGCGCTCGACGCCGCGGAGCAACGCGGAGTGGTCGAGGCCGCCGTCGCCGTTGGCTCGGGCCGAGGCCATGAGTTGGGCGACGATCGCACCCACCGGCAGCACGACCCCGGCCTCACGGGCGGCCGAAGTGACGATGCCCATGTCCTTGTGGTGCAGGTCGATGCGGAAACCGGGGGCGAACGAGCGGCCGAGCATGTTGGCCCGCTTCTGCTCGAGCACCTTCGACCCGGCCAGCCCGCCACCGAGCACGTCGAGGGCGGCCTCGGTGTCGACGCCGTACGCCTCGAGGAACACGAGCGCCTCGGCCAGCACCTGGATGTGCGTGCCGACGATGAGCTGGTTCGCGGCCTTGACGGTCTGCCCGGCGCCGTTCGGCCCGACGTGCACAACCGTCTTGCCGACCAGGTCGAACAGCGGCTTGGCCGCCTCGAAGTCGGCCGGGCTGCCGCCCACCATGATCGACAGCGCCGCGTTCTTGGCCCCGGCCTCGCCGCCGGACACCGGCGCGTCGAGCAGCCGGAAGCCACGGTCCTTCGCGGCCTGCGCCAGTTCGGTGGTCACGTCCGGACGGATGCTGGAGAAGTCGATCACCAGCGTGCCCGGCAAGGCCCCGGCGAAGACCCCGTCCTCGCCGAGCAGTACGTCGCGCACGTCCGGTGAGTCGGGCACCATCACCGCGACCACGTCGGCGTCAGAGACAGCATCGGCGATCGAGTCGGCCTTGCGGCCGCCGGCCGCGACGAGCGGCCCGCTGCGGTCGTGCCGCTTGTTGTAGCCGCTGACGTCGTGTCCGCCGTTGCGCAGATGGACGGCCATCGGGCTGCCCATGATGCCGAGGCCGAGGAAGGCGATCTTGGTCATGTGGTGCTCCTGACCGGGGCGGCGCGCTGCGCACGGGGAAGCCACGCCAGGCTGGCCTCGGTGTCGGTGGTCGGCTTGTACTCGAGGCCGACCCAGCCGTCGTAACCGCGGGCGGTGAGCGCGGCGAGCAGGCCGCCGAGGTCGAGGTCGCCGGATCCCGGTTCGCCCCGGCCTGGGCAGTCGGCGATCTGGACGTGGCCGGTGACGTCGGCGTGCTTCTCGATCGCGGCGGCCACGTCGTCGCCGTTGTTGGCGAGGTGGAAGAGGTCGAGCAGGAAGGCCACGTTGGGCCGCCCGGCACCGCGGAGGGCATCGACCACCGCAACGGCGTCGTCGGCGGTACGCAGCGGGTAGGGCTTGGGACCGCTCACCGCTTCGACGAGGACGGTCGCGTCGATGCGGGCCGCGGCGTCTGCGGCCAGGCCGAGATTCTCGCAGCCCAGCTCGTCCTGTTCCGCGGGAGTCGCGTCGTCGACCCGGTTGCCGTAGAGAGCGTTGAACACCGAGACGCCCAACCGAGCACCGATGCCGAGGGCCACGTCGATGCTGTCGCGGAACTCGCTGCTGCGACCGGGGATCGAGAGCACGCCGCAGTCGGGGCCGGCGAGGTCGCCGGCGAAGAAGTTGAGTCCGACGAGTTGCACGCCCGCGTCCTCGACCGAGCCGACGAAGGCGTCGACATCGGCGTCGGCCGGGACGGGCTGGTCGGGCCACGGCCACCAGAACTCGACGGCGTCGAACTCGGCCGCCTTGGCCGCAGCGGCCCGCTGCAGCAGCGGAACCTCGGAAAAGAGCATGGAGCAGTTGGCGAGATACTTCATGGGGAACTCCGCTTCAGATGAAGGACGTCACGGACGACCACACGTCGTCGGCGTCGGAGGCGTCGTCGCGGGTGACCGCGGCCTCGATCAGGCCGTACGGGCGGTCGGCGGCGATGAAGACCTCGCCGTTGTTCTCCAGACCGAACGGCGCGAGGTCGACGAGGAAGTGATGCTTGTTCGGGGCGGAGAACCTGATCTCGGCTACATCGCCTGTGGTCTCCAGTACCCGGGTGCCCATGAGGTAGAGCGTCTCCTGCAGCGCCCGGCTGTAGGTGGTCGCGAACGTCTCGAGCAGGGTGGACTGAACGGCGTCGTAGGTCTTGTTCCAGTCGACCGCCGTCCCCTCGTATCGCCAGCGCGCCACGAGCGACGTCGCCAGGATGCGGTCGTCGGTCTCGTTGAGGGTCGTGTACTCGTCCTTCAAAAAGCCCTTGAACTCCGAGCCGGTCGATTTGAGCACGACGAGATCCTGCAGGCCGGAGACGACCCAGACCCGCTGCTCGGCACCGCGGCCGCGCACGGTGACGACGGTGGTGCGAGTGGCGCCGCCGCGACGCACGAATGCGTGGTCGTGCCCGTTCGGGCCGGCCGGGATGCGGTCCCACGGGTACTGCTCGACGCGGATCTGCGCGCCGGTCGCCTTCGGCGTCGCATCAAGGAAGTGCCGGCCGAGCGCGATGGCGTAGTCCTCGGGGGACGTGACGCCGTGTTGCTTGGCGTAGGCGAAGGCGGTGTTCTTCTGCGTGTCCGTCGGCAGGACGTCGACCTGGTTCCCGTCGATGTGCGCGGCAGCGAAGTCGCCCCGCAGCGAGGTCGACACGTTGAGATCGACGATCTCGTGCCGGGCCGAGTCGCGGTAGATCCGCACCACGCGGTTCTCCGCCTTGCCGTACTGGTTAGCGCCGAGAGAGATACCCATAGGGTCGCTCCTTGCGGTCCATCCGGTTTGTTCTTCCCGCTTTCCGTTGAGCGGAAATTCACTACCGAATGATGGAACTTTATCGGACAACAAACCGGCTCGTCAACGCCCCGGGCGGGCGAATTCGGCCAGCTCGTCGACGCCGAGCCCGGTTGCCCCGGCGACCTCGTCGCCGTCCGTGGCGCCGCAGTGGACGGCGCGCAGCAGATAGTCGGCCAGCGCCCGCGCGGTCGCCGGCTCGTCGAGGACCGCCGAGCCCGCCTCAGTGACGTAGTCGCGCAGCCGGGCGGCGGCGCGGTCGAAGCCGGACCGGTAGAAGGCGAACGTCGCGGCGTAGCGGGTCGGAAGCTGCGCTGGATGCAGATCCCAGCCCTGGTAGTAGCCGCGCTCGAGCGAGCGCCGCACGAGTTCGAGGTGCAGCCGCCAGCCCGCGCGCACGCTATCGCCGTCGCCGACCGGAAGGATGTTGGTCGAACCGTCGGACAGCCGCACTCCCGTACCCGCCGCGGCCGCCTGCATGACCAGCTTGGCGTGGTCGGCGACCGGGTGGGCCATGCTCTGGTACTCGGCGGCGATGCCGCAGAACGCCGAGTAGTCATACGTTCCGTAGTGCAGGGCCGAACACCGCCCGTCTGCGGCATGAATCATCCGCGCGACGAGCGCGGTCCCGTCCGGACCGAGGATGGACTGCGGGGTCTCGACCTGGATTTCGAAGCGCAGCCGGGACACGCCGAGCTCGCGCTCGAGCTGCTCGCACACGTACACCATGGCCTCGACCTGCTCGACACTCGTGACCTTGGGCAGCGTGATGACGAAGTTCTCGAGGTCGCCGCCGGCGTCCCCCAGGCCGGTCAGGAACCCGACCAGGGTCCGCAGGCTGCGGGCCCGCGTCGGCGCTTCGAAGCTCTTGATGCGAATGCCGCCGAACGGAGGTGCGGCACCCGCGCCCCGACTGCCGGCGAGGGCGGCCGCCGCGGCGGCGACGTCGGCGTCCTCCGAGTCGTCGGGCTTCGTCCCGTAGCCGTCCTCGAAGTCGATCCGGAGGTCCTCGATGGGCTCAGCGACGAGCTTGCGGCGTACGCGCTCGACGATGTCGTCGTCGCCGACCAGCTTGCCGAACTCCTCGGCGTTTCCGTCCACGGCCGCGAGCGCCTGGGCACTCCAGCTCGCCACGAGGTCGGCGTCGTAGCGGTGCGCCGGGACGTAGACCGTATGGATCGGCTGGCGATCCGCGCGCTCGCCGGGGAAGCGGGCCGCCAGAGCGGCGTCCGAGGCGGCCAGGCGCGCGTCGAGTGCGCCGGCCAGGCTGGCAATGTCGACTCCCACGCTACCTCCGTCCGTTTCGTATGGCGGACTTTATCTTCTGCATGCCGGAAGTCAACGCGTTTCCCCTCGGGCCGAAGCGCCGTCGACTCCCTCGTCGCGCAATTGAACGGTTTCGGCTCGACCGTGCAGGTGCTGCTCGCGCCGCCCCTGGTGGTGCGCCAGAGTTCGGTACGCCCGCGGCGCCCCAGTAGTCGGGACGCTGCGGGGCACAGGTCAGCGATTGACCGGCCAGGCCAGGTTGCCGAACGCACCGACGCGAACCCCGGCGATCAGCAGGCGCACCTCGCGGTGTCTCACAAGTGGTCGCCGGGTGTCGAATTCGGGCGTCGCTGATCGACGAGAAGGAAGACGGCCCTCCCGGCCGATCCCTAAGATCGCAACCCCCGTCATGAGACGGAGGAGGAGAGGACACGATGAGCGACGTCAGGGTCTTGGTTTCCGGCGCGAGCATCGCAGGCCCGGCGCTGGCCCACTGGCTGCACCGCCGTGGTGCCGAGGTGACCGTCGTGGAGCAGTCGCCCGGACTGCGCCCGGGCGGGCAGGCGGTGGACGCTCGCGGGGTGGCCAAGGAGGTCATTCGCCGGATGGGGCTCGACGCCGCGATCCGGGCGGTGTGCACCGACACCGCCGGCGCCTACACGGTGGACGCGGACGGCAACGTGCTGGAGACCCACCGGGCCGAGGACAACGACGGCGACGGCTACATCTCGGAGATCGAGGTCCTGCGCGGAGACTTCTCCCGGGTGCTCTACGACGACACCCGCGACGACGTCGAATACGTTTTCGGGGACCGGATCGCGGAGCTCACCCAGGACGCGCACGGCGTCGACGTGACCTTCGCCCAGCGGCGCCCGCCGCCGCTTCGAACTCGTCATCGGGGCTGATGGGCTGCACTCGGCGTTGCGGACGATGGTCTTCGGACCGCGCGAGCACGTCCGTCACCTCGGGTTGGTGCTGGCCTACTACACCGTGCCCAACGAGTTCGGGCTGGACCGCTGGCTGATCGACTACCAGGAGGCCGGGCGCTCAGCCGGACTGCGGCCGATCCAGGACGCCAGCCGGGCAATTGCCATGTTGTCCTTCCCCGCGCCCGACTTCGACATCGACTACCGCGACGTCGCGACTCAGAAGCGCCTCCTGCGCGAACAGATGGCCGGGTTCGGTTGGCTGACCCCGCGCATCCTCGCGCACCTCGACGACACGCCGGACTTCTACCTCGACCAGGTCGCACAGGTCGTGATGGACCGCTGGTGCGGCGGCCGCGTCGGCCTCCTCGGCGACGCGGCATTCAGCGCGTCGCCGATGTCGGGCGCGGGTACCGGGCTGGCCCTGGTCGGCGCCTACATGCTGGCCGGGGAGCTCGCTGCCGCCGGCTGGGATCCCGCGGCCGGCTTCGCCGGCTACGAGAAGCGGATGCGGTCCTACGTCGAGGCCAACCAGGAGATCGGCCGGATGCACGTACAGATGCTCGCCGCCC
>NZ_JBHEMO010000074.1:0-6827 GCF_046262535.1 Jatrophihabitans sp.
CTGTCGGCCGCCGTGCTGCTCATCGGCGGCCGGCGGACCGACCGGTGGGGCCACCTGCTCGGCGCCGGCGTCCCGGTCGTCCTGTTCGTCTACGCGGTCATGCTCTTCTTCTCGGTCAAGGGGCAGCACCACCGCGAGGTCGACAAGCACCTGTTCAGCTGGGTGCCGGTCGCCGGTTTCCACGTGGACGCGGGCATGCTGCTCGACCCGCTGTCGCTCGTGTTCGTCCTGCTCATCACCGGCGTCGGCTCGCTGATCCACATCTACGCCGTCGGCTACATGGCCCACGACGACGGGCGCCGCCGCTTCTTCGGCTACTTCAACCTCTTCATCGCCGCGATGCTGCTGCTGGTGCTGGCCGACAGCTACCTGCTGCTCTACGTCGGCTGGGAGGGCGTCGGCCTGGCGTCCTACCTGCTGATCTCCTACTACTTCACCCGCGAGTCGGCCGCGACCGCCGGCAACAAGGCGTTCTTCGCCAACCGCGTCGGTGACGTCGGCCTGTCCATCGCGATCATGCTCATGTTCGCCTACTTCGGCAGCACCTCCTTCGCCGGCATCCTGTTCGGCAACGCCCACTTCACCAACGGTGTGGCCACCGCGATCGGGCTGATGCTGCTGCTCGGCGCGTGCGGCAAGTCCGGGCAGTTCCCTCTGCAGACCTGGCTGCCCGACGCCATGGAGGGCCCGACCCCCGTGTCCGCGCTGATCCACGCGGCAACCATGGTGACGGCCGGGGTTTACCTGATCGCCCGCTCGGCCGTGATCTTCAACGCGTCGGACGCGGCCCGGACGGTTGTGACGATCATCGGCGCGATCACCCTGCTGTACGGGTGCATCGCCGGCTGCGGGCAGGACGACCTCAAGCGGGTGCTGGCCAACTCGACCGTCAGCCAGATCGGGTACATGTTCCTGGCCGTCGGCCTCGGCAAGGGCGTGTACGCGATCGGCATCATGCACCTGCTCGGACACGGCTTCTTCAAGGCCGCGCTGTTCCTGTCGGCCGGGTCGGTGATGCACGCGATGAACGACCGCATCGACATGCGGCGCTTCGGCGGCCTCTGGCGGGTCATGCCGATCACGTTCGGTGTCTTCGCCTGCGGCTACCTGGCGATCATCGGCTTCCCGGGCGCGACCGGCTTCTGGACCAAGGACAAGATCATCGAGGCCGCGTTCGACAAGGGCGGCACCTCAGGCTGGATCCTCGGCCTCTGCGCACTGCTCGGCGCCGGCATCACCGCGTTCTACATGACGCGCGCGCTGGTCATGACGTTCTTCGGCAAGAAGCGGTGGGAGGACGACGTCCACCCGCACGAGGCGCCCACGTCGATGACGGCTCCGATGATCGTGCTCGGCGTACTGGCCCTCGTCGGCGGCTGGTTGCTCATTGCCGGCGGTGGGACCCAGCACTGGCTCGAGCCGTCGGTGGGCAAGAGCGTCGAGGTCGGCGCCCACACGGTCTCCCCAGGAGTGCTGACGATCCTCACCCTGCTCGTCGTCGGGCTCGGCGCGCTGGGCGGCTGGGTCGCCTTCGGCCGCCGTCCGGTGCCGGTGACGCAGCCGGTTGGCGTCTCGCCGGTAACCACCTTCTCGCGACGCAACCTCTACGCCGACGCGTTCAACGAAGCGGTGTTGATGCGCCCGGGGCAGTGGCTGACGAGGGCGCTGGTGTACTTCGACATGCGCGGCGTCGACGGCGCGGTGAACGGGATGGCCGCCGGATTCGGAGGAGGGTCGGCGCGCTTGCGCAAGACGCAGACGGGCTTCGTCCGCAGCTACGCACTGTCGATGCTCGGCGGCACCATCGCCGTCGTCGCGGTGCTGCTGGCGGTGCGTTTCCAGTGACCCAACACAGTCCGGTTCTGCTGGTCCTGGTGCTGATCCCGCTCGTCGGGTCGCTCGCCGTGTTCAGCCTCAAGGAGGCCCAGGCCAAGCTCGCCAAGCAGCTCAGCCTCGCCGTCTCGCTGATCGTCGCCGTCTACGCCATCGTGCTGCTGTTCACCTTCGACGGGGGCGGCAAGCGGTTCCAGTACGTCGGCAGCTGGCACTGGATCAAGGCGTTCGGCGTCCATCTGTCCTTCGGCGTCGACGGCATCGCGCTCGTGCTCGTCGCCATGTCGGTGCTGCTCGTCCCCGCCGTGATCCTCGCGTCGTGGAACGCGCTGGACAGCAAGGCCGGTGCCGAGGAGCTCAACCCCGCCGTCAAGCGCCGCAGCGTCAAGAACTACTTCGCGTTGCTCCTGCTGCTCGAGTTCTTCATGGTCTGCGTCTTCACCGCGATGGACGTCTTCCTGTTCTACGTGTTCTTCGAAGCGATGCTCGTGCCGATGTACTTCATCATCGGCAGCTTCGGCGGCCCCCGGCGGCAGTACGCGGCGATGAAGTTCTTCCTGTACTCGCTCGTCGGCGGCCTGCTGATGCTCGCGTCGGTCATCGGCCTGTACGTGACGAGTGACGTGAAGTCGTTCTCGATCACCACGCTGATCGCGCACCCGCTGCCGGACAACAACACCCAGAAGTGGCTGTTCCTCGGGTTCTTCATCGCCTTCGCCATCAAGGCGCCGCTCGTGCCGTTCCACACCTGGTTGCCCGACGCCGGGGCCGAGGCGCCGGCCGGCGGCGCGGCGCTGCTCGTCGGCGTCCTCGACAAGGTGGGCACGTTCGGCTTCCTGCGCTACTGCCTGCCGCTGTTCCCGGCGGCGTCGCGCTGGTTCGCCCCCGCGATCCTGATCCTGTCGGTGATCGGCATCCTGTACGCCGCGTTCCTGGCCATCGGTCAGCGCGACATGAAGCGACTCGTGGCCTACACGTCGGTCGCCCACTTCGGGTTCATCGGCCTCGGCATCTTCGCGTTCACCACGCAGAGCGGCACCGGTGCCGTGCTGTACATGGTCAACCACGGCTTCTCCACCGGCGCGTTGTTCATCGTGGTCGGCCTGCTGATCGCGCGCGGCAAGAGCCGCAACGTCGACGACTACGGCGGCGTCGCCAAGGTGGCGCCGATCCTGGCCGGGCTGTTCCTGGTCACCGGGCTGTCGGCACTCGCGCTGCCCGGCCTGAGCACTTTCATCAGCGAGTTCCTGGTGCTGGTGGGCACGTTCACCCGGCACAAGGGGCTGGCCGTCCTGGCCACGACCGGCATCATCCTGGCCGCGATCTACGTGCTCTACCTGTACCAGCGGACGTTCCAGGGCCGGGTGAATGAGAGGGTCACCAAGTTCCGCGACCTGAACGCGCGCGAAATTCTCGCCGTCGCCCCGTTGCTGGCCGTCATCGTGTTCCTCGGCGTGTACCCCAAGCCGGTGCTCGACGTGATCAACCCGGCCGTGAAGGCGACGCTGCACGACGTCGGCCATGACAAGGATCCGGCGCCGAAGTACGGCACCGCGGTCGGAGGACAGAAGTGAATAGCCTGCACCTCGCCGTCGACGCGGCGGGCAAGATCCCGACGATCTCGGCGCCGTCGGTCGTCTACACCGCCCTGCTGCCGATCTTCATCGTCCTCGGTGCGGCGCTGCTCGGCGTGTTGGCCGAGGCGGTCGTCCCGCGGGCCGAGCGGTTCAACGTGCAGGTCGGCATCACGCTGCTCGGGCTCGTCTCGGCGGCGGTCACGACCGGCCTCCTGCACAACAAGACGCTGACGACTCCGTCGCCACGCGGCTCGGACGCGTTCTTCCGCGGATCACTTGCGGTCGACAAGGCCGGGCTGTTCATCCAGGGCACGATCCTGGTCCTCGCGATCATGGCCGCGCTCCTGCTGGCCGAGCGCAGCGTCGATGTGGGCAGCGCGATCGTTGCCTCGTCGGCGGTCGTGGTGGGCTCGCCCGACGACCAGCGACTCGTCACCAGCGAGCGGGTGCAGACCGAGATCTTCCCGCTCCTGCTGTTCGCCGTCAGCGGCATGCTGATCTTCCCGATCTCGAACAACCTCCTGTTGATGTTCGTCGCGCTGGAGGTGCTGTCCCTGCCGCTGTACCTGATGGCCGGCATGTCCCGGCGGCGCCGCCTGCTGTCGCAGGAGGCGGCGGTCAAGTACTTCCTGCTCGGCGCCTTCGCGTCGGCGTTCTTCCTGTACGGCCTCGCGCTGCTCTACGGCTACGCGGGCTCGGTCGACCTCGAGAACATCCGCACCGCCACGAACACGTCGACCAAGTCGGACGTGCTGCTCTACGCGGGTCTGGGTCTGCTGCTGGTCGGCCTGCTGTTCAAGGCCGGCATCGCGCCGTTCCACAGCTGGACCCCGGACGTGTACCAGGGCGCGCCGACGCCGGTAACCGCCTTCATGGCCGCGTGCACCAAGGTTGCCGCGTTCGGCGCCATCCTGCGGGTGCTCTACGTCGCGTTCAGCGCGACGGCCAACGACTGGCGACCGATCGTCTGGGCGGTGGCCATCGCGTCGATGGTCGTCGGCGCGGTGTTCGGGCTGACCCAGACCGACATCAAGCGCATCCTGGCCTACTCCTCGATCGCCCACGCCGGCTTCATCCTGGTCGGCCTGGTCGACATCAACAGCAAGGACAGCATCTCGAGCGTGCTGTTCTACCTGCTGACCTACGGCTTCACGACACTGGCGGCCTTCGGACTGCTGATGATCGTGCGCGACGCCGACGGCGAGGCGACGCACCTGTCGCAGTGGTCGGGGCTGGCCCGCAAGAGCCCGGTGGTGGCCGCGGTGATGACGATCCTGCTGCTGTCCATGGCCGGCATCCCGCTGACGTCCGGCTTCACCGGCAAGTTCTTCGTGTTCCGCGCGGCGATCCATACGGCCGGCCCGCTGGTCGTCATCGCGCTGATCTGTTCGGCGATCGCGGCGTTCTTCTACCTGCGCATCATCGTGTTGATGTACTTCGCCGAGCCGCCGGAGAACTCGCCGACCATCGCCATCCCGGGCTGGTCGACCACGATCGCGCTCACCTTCGGCGTCGTCGTCACCATCGTCCTGGGCGTCTTCCCGCAGCCGATTCTCGATCTCGCCGCCAAAGCTGCACACTTCACCACATGAGTCCGATCGCGCTCGGGGTCGAGTTCGAGGACCCGGTCCTCGAGCGATCGGTGCGCGCCGGTCTGAACGCGATCGAGGCGCAGCTGCGCGCCGCCGTGGATTCCGAAGACGAGTTCGTCGCCGGAGCGGCGCGCCATCTCGTGGACGCGGGCGGCAAGCGGTTCCGTCCGATGGTGACGATGCTGGCCGCCCAGTTCGCCGACCCGTCCCGGCCCGAGATCGTGCCGTCGGCGGTCGTCTGCGAGCTGACCCATCTGGCGACGCTCTACCACGACGACGTCATGGACGAGGCGCCCGTGCGGCGCGGCGCCGAGTCGGCCAACGCCCGGTGGGACAACACGGTCGCGATTCTGACCGGTGACTTCCTGTTCTCCCGCGCGTCGAACATCCTGGCCGACCTCGGGCCGTACGCCGTGCGATTGCAGGCGCGGACGTTCGAACGTCTGGTCACCGGTCAGATCCGCGAGACGGTGGGGCCGCGGCCCGGGATCGACCCGATCGACCACTATCTGGCGGTGCTGGGCGACAAGACCGGTTCACTGATCGCTACCGCGGCCGAGTTCGGCGCGCACTACGCCGGCGCCGCACCGGATATCGTCGAGAGCCTGCGCACGTTCGGGGAACAGATCGGCGTCGCGTTCCAGCTCAGCGACGACATCCTCGACATCGCCTCGGAATCGGCCGAGTCGGGCAAGACGCCGGGCACCGATTTACGCGAGGGCATCGCCACCCTGCCGGCGCTGTACGCGCTGCGCGGCACGGACGAGGCCGACCGCCGTCTCCGCAACCTCGTCGGTCGCGCGCTGCCCGACGATGCCGAGCACGCCGAGGCGCTGCGGCTGCTGCGATCATCGGCGGCGATGGACGAGGCGCGAGCCACGCTGCGCGACTACGCCGCCATGGCCCGCGAGACGCTTCAGACCCTGCCCGACGTGCCCGCTCGCGCCGCGTTCGCGACGCTGACCCAGATCGTCATCGCCCGCACGGGCTGAGTTCGTTCGGCTCGGAGGTCGTGCGCCGCTCGCCGGCGCATGTGGGCACTCCGAGGTTGTCCGACGGTTGTACTACGGATCGGTACGAGCCGCCCACACCGCTCGGGTGATGCGGTACAGGACGTGCGGCCGCAGGGGATGCCCGGGCGGCAGGCCCGGGTGTTCGAAGTCGTCCTTCGGATCGCGGGCGAGGCCCAGCCGCCGCATCACCGCCTGCGAGCGCTCGTTGTCACGCGTCGTCATCGACACGATCTCGTCCACGTCGGCGTGCTCGAACCCGTAGTCCAGGGCGGCGCGGCCGGCCTCGGTCGCGTACCCGTGGCCCCACGCCGACCGGGCGAAGCGCCAGCCAACCTCGAGTGCGGGTGTGAACGGAGCCTCGAAGGTCTGCCAGGCCAGCCCGGCGAAACCGAGCAGACCCGGCGAGGAACGCAGTTCGACCACCCACAGCCCGAAGCCGTGCGTGTCGAACGCCTGCTCGATCCGATCCACGAAGGCGTCGCTCTGCGTGCGGTCCAGCGGCCCGCGGAAGTAGCGCATGACCGCCGGGTCGCCGTTCATCGCGGCGAACGGCGCCCGATCGGCCGGCTGCCAGCGTCGCAGCACGAGCCGTTCCGTCGCCAATAGCTGCTGCCCGTCGCCCTTGCCCACAGCGGGAAACAGTACTGACACGGGACGCGCACGCGCTCTGGCCTATATCGTTTCGGTGTCGCCCGGGTCGAGGAGGACTGCGTGAACGCAACCGAGTTGAAGAAGTGGCTCAGCTCCACCGAACTGTTCCAGAACATCTCGAAGCGTTCGCTGGGCCAGCTGGTGAAGTCCGGTCGCGAGAT
>NZ_JBHEMO010000075.1:0-40866 GCF_046262535.1 Jatrophihabitans sp.
GTGTCGAGCTGGCCGACGCCACACCCGCCGCTGCGCTGGCCCATCCCACCTGGGACATGGGCAGGTTGGTCACGACGAACTCGGCGACGCTGGTGAACAAGGGCCTAGAGGTGATCGAGGCCCACCTCCTGTTCAACGTTCCTTATGACCGGATCGACGTGGTGGTGCACCCCCAGTCGGTCATTCACTCGATGGTCGAGTTCACCGACGGGTCGACCATTGCCCAGGCGTCGCCACCCGACATGCGGTTGCCGATCGCGCTGGCGCTCGGTTGGCCCGCCCGGGTCCCCGGCGCCGCCGCCCCGGTCGACTGGACGTCGGCCCAGACCTGGACGTTCGAACCGCTCGACGCCGACGCGTTCCCGGCCGTCGACCTGGCCCGGCGGGCCGGTCTCGCGGGCGGGTGCGCGCCCGCGGTCTACAACGCCGCGAACGAGGCCTTGGTCACCGCGTTCCACGAGGGCGCCATCGGGTTCCTGCAGATCGTCGACACGATCGGGGACGTGCTGTCCGAATGGCTGAGCGAACGCCATCACGGCATGGTGAACCCAGGTACCGTCGTGGACGTCGAACAAGCGGAGGAGTGGGCCCGGGAACGAGCCCGCGAGCTCGCATCACGACCGACGACACCTACCGGACCGTCCTGACCCGACCGAGAGGAGCAACCGACCGTGCCTTCCTGGCTGCTCTACACGCTGGGTGTGCTCATCTTCGCGTTCGGGTTGCTGCTGTCGATCGCGCTGCACGAAATCGGGCACATGGTGCCGGCCAAGAAGTTCGGCGTGAAGGTCACGCAGTACATGGTCGGGTTCGGGCCGACGATCTGGTCGCGCAAGCGGGGCGACACCGAGTACGGGCTCAAGAGCATTCCGGTCGGGGGCTACATCCGGATGATCGGCATGGTGCCCCCGCGTCCCGACGGCAAGGTGTCGCGCTGGCCCCGCCGGCTGGCGAGCGCCGTCGAGGACTTCCGCCGCATGAGCCGCGCCGAGGTCGACCCGGCCGACGAGGATCGCCAGTTCTACCGGCTGACCCCGGGCAAGAAGATGATCATCATGCTCGGCGGCCCGAGCATGAACCTGCTGATCTTCCTGGTCCTCTTCACCATCCTGCTCACCACGCTCGGCAAGCCGCACCAGGACGCGACGACGACCGTCGGGACCGTGCTCAAGTGCGTGGTGCCGGCGGACTCCAAGCTGGCCGACACCACCACGTGCCCGGCCGACGCCCCGGCCACCCCGGCCCTCACGGCCCTCAAGCTGGGGGACACCTTCGAGTCGATCAACGGCACGAAAGTCTCCGACTGGAACCAGCTGAGCGCCTTGATCCGGCCTGCCGCCGGCCAGACCCTCACCGTCGTCGTCAAGCGGGGCGGCAAGGACGTCACGCTGCACATCACGCCGGTCGCCAACCGCAACTACGTCGACGACGCGCACACCAAGATCGAAACCGTCGGCTTCATCGGCTTCGCTCCGACCCGCCACGACTACTACCGAGCCGAGCCGATCACCGCCATCCCGGGTCAGATCGGCAGCCAGCTGAAGCTCGGACTGAGCGCGCTCGGCAAGTACCCGGCCAAGATCAAGAACCTCTACGGCACCGTGTTCGAGGGCAAGAAGCGTGACCCGAACGGCGCTGTCGGCGTCGTCGGCATCGGCCGGATCTCCGGCGACTACGCCCGCAGTGACCTGCTCAGCCTGCAGGACAAGGTCTTCGTCCTGATCAACCTCCTGGCCGGGGTCAACCTGCTGCTCTTCCTGTTCAACCTGTTGCCGCTGCTTCCGCTGGACGGCGGGCACGTGGCCGGCGCGATCGTCGAGTCGATCAAGCGCGGTCGGGCCCGGCTGCGCGAGCGCGGCCGACCACCCGTTCTCGGCCCGGACGGAGAGCCCGCGCCGCCACCGCACCGGCAGATCTTCGTCGACACCGCGGCGATGCTTCCGGTGATGTACGGCGTCGCCTCGATCCTCATCGTGTTGACGTTGCTCACGCTCTACGCCGACATCGTCAAGCCCATCAACCCGCTAGGCGGATAATCGACGTCATGGCTGTGAGTCCTGTCAATCTCGGAATGCCGGCTCCGCCCCCACAGGTGTTGAGCCCGCGGCGCAAGACCCGCCAGATCAAGGTCGGTTCGGTGTCCGTCGGCGGTGACGCACCCATCTCCGTCCAGTCGATGACGACGACGCTCACCTCGGACGTCAACGCGACGCTGCAGCAGATCGCCGAGCTGACGGCCACCGGGTGCGACATCGTCCGCGTCGCCGTCCCGTCGCAGGACGACGCTGACGCGCTGCCCGAGATCGCCAAGCACAGCCAGATCCCGGTCATCGCCGACATCCACTTCCAGCCGAAGTACGTTTTCGCCGCGATAGACGCCGGTTGTGCGGCCGTGCGGGTCAACCCCGGCAACATCAAGGCCTTCGACGACAAGGTCGGGGACATCGCCAGGGCCGCGGCCGACGCCGGGGTCTCGATCCGTATCGGCGTCAATGCCGGCTCGCTCGACAAGCGGCTGCTCGCCAAGTACGGCAAGGCGACGCCGGAGGCGCTCGTCGAGTCCGCGCTCTGGGAGGCGTCGCTGTTCGAGGAGCACGGTTTCCGCGACTTCAAGATCTCGGTGAAGCACAACGACCCGATCGTCATGGTCCGCGCGTACGAGCAGCTGTCGGAGGCATGTGACTATCCCCTCCACCTCGGTGTGACGGAGGCCGGCCCGGCGTTCCAGGGCACGATCAAGTCATCGGTGGCCTTCGGCGCACTCCTGTCGCGCGGGATCGGCGACACCATCCGCGTTTCGCTGTCCGCGCCGCCCGTCGAAGAGGTGAAGGTCGGCCTGCAGATCCTGGAGTCGCTCAACCTGCGGCAGCGCCGGCTCGAGATCGTCTCCTGCCCTTCGTGCGGCCGCGCCCAGGTCGACGTGTACACCCTCGCCGAGAAGGTCACTGCCGGGCTGGAGGGCATCGAGGTGCCGCTGCGGGTGGCGGTGATGGGCTGTGTGGTGAACGGTCCGGGTGAGGCCCGCGAGGCCGACCTCGGCGTCGCATCCGGCAACGGCAAGGGCCAGATCTTCGTCCGCGGCGAGGTCATCAAGACCGTTCCGGAATCGCAGATCGTCGAGACGCTGATCGAAGAGGCGCTGCGAATGGCCGAGCAGATGGGCGAGACCGGAACTCCCACCGTCTCGGTCACCTGAGTTACCGATCGCCCCGCGGCGGGTACGTACGGATCGAACGTACATTCGATCCTCAGGAGCAGTTGTGTCCACTACCAACGAGGTCACGCCTCAGCCCGAACGCCCGACCGACGAGTGGGTCACCGGTGACGAGCCGATGACCGGCCCGCAGCAGTCGTACCTGCAGACACTTGCCCGCGAGGCCGGCGAGGACCCGAAGTCCGAGCTGACGAAAGCGCAGGCGAGCGAAGAGATCGAGCGCCTGCAGCAGGTCACCGGTCGCGGCGTCTGACCGGTTGCGACGCACAGCCCTTCCTGACGGATCGGAGCGGCGCCCCGGCCGGGTCCTCGGCTACCGTCGACCGGGTGAGTTCGACGCTGCGCCGTCCGGCCCTGAGGGCCGAGGTGTTGCACGACCGGGCCGAGCTCGTCGCCTTGGTCGACGCCGACCCACTCGTCAACGTCGTCGTCAGTGCGCGCCTGCGGGCGTTGGCCACGATCGACGGCCGCCGCTTCGGCGGCACTCTTCTCGGCGTCCGTGACCGCGACGGACGGTTGCGGGCCGCGGCGTTCTCCGGCGGCAACCTGCTACCCATCGGCGGCGGCCCGGACGATTGGGTGGCGCTCGCCGAGCACCTCGCCCGGACGCCCCGCGACTGCACCTCCATCGTCGGACGGGCGGCGGCGGTGGGCGTCATGTGGCAGGTGCTCGCGCCGGTATGGGGACCGGCCCGGGCGGTCCGGGCGCAGCAGCCGCTGCTGATGTCCGAGCAGGTCGCGACCGGGTGGCGAACCGATCCGCGCGTGCGCGCCATCCAGCCCGACGAGCTGGAAGGCTACCTCCCCGCGGCGGCGGCCATGTTCACCGAAGAACTCGGCGTGTCGCCGTACCTCTCATCGGGGGCGGGGGACTACCGCCGCCGCACCGCCGGCCTGATCAAGGCGCGCCGGGCATTCGGCATCGTCGAGAACGGCGAGGTGATCTTCAAAGCGGACCTGGGCGTGGTGTCCCCGCACACCTGTCAGGTGCAGGGCGTCTGGGTACGCCCGGATCTGCGGGGCCGGGGCATCGGCACGGCGGCCCTGCCCGTCGTCCTGCGGCACGGCCTCACCCTCGCCCCGACCGTGAGCCTGTACGTCAACGACTTCAACACTGCTGCCCGCCGGGTCTACGCCCGGCTCGGCCTGCGTGAGGCCGCCGTCCTGTCGACCGTGCTGTTCTGACGAAGCCCACATGAGCGTTGCTGCGGTCATCTTCGATTGGGGCGGGACGCTCACGCCCTGGCATTCGATCGATGCCGGCGGCCCGTGGCGCGCGGTGGTGACCGACGATGAGCTTGCCCACCGACTCGCGCTGGCCGAGGACGAGATCTGGCGACGGGCGCGTGACCACCATCGCAGCGGCACGCTCGACGACGTCTTCGCCGCCGTCGGGCTCGAGCCGACGCCCGACATGCGGGCCGCGATCAGCGCCTGGTGGGACCCGCACACGTACACCGATCCCGACGTGCTGCCACTGTTCGAGGCGCTGAGGGCGAGAGAGCTCCGGATCGGCGTGCTGTCCAACACGATCTGGAGCCGCGAGGAGCACGAGCGGATCTTCGCCCGCGACGGGTTGCTCGACCTCATCGACGGCGCGGTCTACACCTCCGAGATCGAGTGGACCAAGCCGCACCCGATGGCCTTCCGGGCCGCCCTGGACGCCGTCGGCGTCGACCGTCCCGAGGAGGCGGTCTTCGTCGGCGACCGGCCATTCGACGACATCCACGGAGCCCAGTCGGCCGGCCTGCGAGCGGTGCTCATTCCGCACAGCGACATCCCGGAGGCCCAGAAAGGTCCGGTGGCGGGCAAGCCGGACGCGGTGGTCGACCGGCTCGCCGATCTGCTGGCGATCGTGGACGAGTGGCGGGCCGCCTGACAGCTGCCCGTACGCCGTATGCAAGTAGCGATTTGCATGCTTCTGATGGACTCGACGTCGATCATCGTGAGAACAACCGAGGAGGGGCATGCTCGTCCGGCTGCTGCGTGACCGGCTCCGGCCCTACCGTCACTGGCTGACGACGATCGTCGTGCTGCAACTGCTGGGAACGATGGCGGCGCTCTACTTGCCGAGCCTCAACGCCGACATCATCGACAACGGTGTCTCGAAGGGCGATACCGGCTACATCATGCGGGTCGGCGGCTGGATGCTGGCCGTCAGCCTGGCGCAGATCGGCTGCTCGGTCGTCGCCGTCTTCTTCGGCGCCCGCACGGCGATGAGTTTCGGACGCGACGTTCGAGCGGCGCTGTTCGCCCGGGTCAACAGCTTCTCCGCTCGCGAGGTCGCGCAGTTCGGCGCCCCGTCGCTCATCACCCGGACCACGAACGACGTTCAGCAGGTGCAGATGCTGGTTGTCATGAGTTCCACCATGATGGTCGCGGCGCCCATCATGGCCACGGGCGGCGTCATCATGGCGCTGCGGCAGGACCTCGGCCTGTCCTGGTTGCTGGGCGTCAGCGTGCCGCTGTTGGCGGTGCTGATCGGCCTCATCGTCCGCCGCATGGTCCCGCAGTTCCGGCTGATGCAGGACCGGATCGACCACGTCAACCGCGTCTTGCGCGAGCAGATCACCGGCGTGCGCGTGGTGCGCGCCTTCGTCCGGGAGCCCGTCGAGCGGGACCGATTCGGGGCGGCCAACGAGGAACTGACCGCCACCGCCCTGCGGGCCGGCCGACTGATGGCGATGATCTTCCCGACGGTCATGCTCGTGCTCAACGCCTCGAGCGTGGCCGTGCTCTGGTTCGGGGCCAGCCGGGTCGACTCCGGGCAGATGCAGGTCGGCTCGCTCACCGCCTACCTGAGCTACCTGGCCCAGATCCTGATGTCGGTCCTGATGGCCACGTTCATGTTGATGATGATCCCGCGCGCCGCCGTGTGCGCCGAGCGCATCGTCGAGGTCCTCGACACCCGCTCCTCGGTGGTACCGCCCAAGGCGCCGGTCACCGAGCTGCCCTTGGCCGGCCAGGTCGTGTTCGACGACGTCTCCTTCCGCTATCCCGGCGCGGCGTTGCCCGTCCTCGACGGCATCACCTTCACCGCGGAACGCGGGCGCACCACGGCGATCATCGGCAGCACCGGAGCCGGGAAGACGACACTGCTCTCGCTCGTCCCTCGCCTCGTCGACGTCACGTCCGGTGCGGTTCTGGTCGACGGGGTGGACGTCCGCTCGCTCGACCCGGACCTGCTCTGGAGCCGGCTCGGATACGTCCCCCAGCGCTCCTACCTGTTCTCCGGAACCGTGGCCAGCACGCTCCGGCACGGCAACCCCGACGCCGACGACGACCAGTTGTGGGCGGCGCTGGACGTCGCCGAGGCACGTGAGTTCGTGGAGAAGCTGTCCGGCGGGCTGGACGCGCCGGTCGCCCAGGGCGGGACCAATCTGTCCGGTGGCCAGCGGCAACGGTTGGCCATCGCGCGGGCCGTCGTCCGCCGGCCCGAGATCTACCTCTTCGACGACGCCTTCTCCGCCCTCGACCCCGGCACCGACGCCCGGCTGCGGGCGAAGTTGCGCACGATCACGGCGGACTCGGCGGTGCTCGTGGTCGCGCAGCGGGTATCGACCATCCTCGACGCCGACCGCATCATCGTCCTCGACGGGGGCAAGATCGTCGGCGACGGCACCCATGACGAGCTGGTGCGGACCTGCCCGCCCTATGCCGAGATCGTCCAGAGCCAGCTGAGCGCCGAGGACGCGGCGTGACGGCGCCGAGCCGCGGCGTCACGCCGAAGCGCCTTCCCCCCGCGGGCCAGGATGCGCGGCGCGGCGGCGGGCCGCCGTGGATGACCGCGGGGATGCCGGCCGAGAAGTCGATGAACTTCGGGCCGTCGGCGAAACGGTTGATGCGCCGGCTCTACCCCGAACGCTTTCTGTCCATCGGCGTCCTCGTCCTCGCCGTCGCCAGTGTCACTCTCGCGGTGCTGGGGCCACGCCTGCTCGGCTCGGCCACCGACATCATCTTCCGCGGGTTCCTCGGCGACCGGCTCCCGGCCGGGCAATCGCTGGACGAGGTGACGAACGCGGCGCGCGCCCGCGGCGATGGCGACTTCGCGACCCTGCTGCAGAGCATGCACGTCGTGCCGGGCCGCGGAATCGACCTGAACGCGCTGGGCAACGTGCTGCTGCTCGTGACGCTGATCTACCTGGCCGGCGGGCTGCTGTCCTGGCTGCAGGGCTACGTGCTGAACGGGGTGGTGCAGCGCACGGTGCTGCGCTTGCGGGCGGACGTGGAGGACAAGCTCAATCGGCTGCCGCTCCCGTACTTCGACGACCAGCCGCGCGGGGAAACTCTCAGCCGGGTCACCAACGACATCGACAACATCTCCACCACGCTGCAGCAGACCATGAGCCAGCTGCTGACCTCGCTGCTGACGGTGGTCGGCGTGGTCACCATGATGTTCGTCATCTCGCCGCTGCTGGCGTTGATCGCGCTGGTGACCATTCCCGTGTCGATGTTCGTCACGAAGTCGATTGCCAAGCGGTCGCAGGGGCAGTTCGTGGCGCAGTGGAAGCACACCGGGCGGCTCAACGGACACATCGAGGAGTCCTTCACCGGGCACGAACTGGTCAAGGTGTTCGGCCGCCAGCGCGAGGTCGAGCAGACCTTCGCCGAACACAACGACGCCTTGTTCGAGGCGAGCTTTGGCGCGCAGTTCGTGTCCGGACTGATCATGCCGTCGATGATGTTCATCGGAAACCTCAACTACGTCGCCGTCGCCGTCGTCGGCGGCCTGCGTGTGGCGTCGGGCTCGATGAGCCTGGGAGATGTGCAGGCCTTCATCCAGTACTCGCGACAGTTCACCCAGCCCCTGACCCAGGTCGCGTCCATGGCCAATCTGCTCCAGTCCGGGGTGGCCTCGGCCGAGCGGGTCTTCGATCTGCTCGACGCCCCCGAGCAGACGGCGGATCCCCGAACACCGGCCCGACCGACCGAGCGGCACGGACGGGTGCAGTTCGAGCACATCAACTTCTCCTACCGGGCCGACACCCCGCTCATCGAAGACCTGTCGCTCGTCGCCGAGCCGGGGCACACGGTGGCCATCGTCGGACCGACCGGTGCGGGCAAGACGACCCTGGTGAATCTCGTGATGCGCTTCTACGAACTCGACGGCGGCCGGATCACGCTCGACGGCGTCGACATCGCCACCATGCGGCGCGACGAGTTGCGCGGCGAGATCGGCATGGTGCTGCAGGACACGTGGCTGTTCGGCGGAACCATCCGCGACAACATCGCCTACGGCAGGCCGGGGGCGTCCGACGCCGAGATCCTCGAGGCAGCTCAGGCGAGCTACGTCGACCGGTTCGTCCAGTCGCTTCCCGACGGCTACGACACCGTGCTGGACGAGGAATCGAGCAACCTGTCGGTCGGCCAGAAGCAACTCATCACCATCGCCCGGGCGTTCATCGCCCAGCCGTCGCTGCTGATCCTGGACGAGGCGACCAGCGCGGTCGACACCCGGACCGAGCTGCTGGTCCAGCACGCCATGGCGGCGTTGCGCCAGAACCGCACCAGCTTCGTGATCGCCCACCGGCTGTCGACGATCCGCGACGCCGATCTGATCCTCGTCATGGAGGACGGCCGGATCGTCGAACAGGGCGACCACACGGAGCTGCTCGACCGCCACGGGGCCTACGAACGCCTCTATCGGGCCCAGTTCAGCCAGGCGCCGGACGCAACGCTGGTCTGACGGGGCGGCGCGTTCCGGTCAGCCGATGCCGGGGAAGGGCGTAGTCGCCTTGGCCGGCGTGGTTAGCACCCGCCACCGGGTGGCCCGGATCGCGCTCGCGGTCAGCGCCTCCTGCGCGGTCTGCCGCAGCCCGTCGGCTCGTTGCCCAGCCGTCGACGCCGCGTTCAGGTACAGGTAGCGCCAGGCCACGGCACAGCCCTCCTCGAGCCGGACGGCCAACGCCCGGGCCGCGCCCGGGCCGGCCACCGGGTACAGCGCCGGGTAGTCGGCTTGCGGCGCGACCGGCCGCAGACCGGCGCCGGCGATGGCCGCCGCCGTCGCGTCGCGGCGCGACTCGTGGTCGTCGGAGCACTGCACCGCCAGATCCTTGTCCGTGCCGCTCAGGTGCGGACCGAGCAGTGCGTAACCGAACGCCGCTTGCTGCTCAACCGCCAGCGCCGCCTGCCATGCGGTGTCCAGAGCGGTCATCGCAGCAGCTCGGCGTGTGTGGCCTCGCAGGCGGCGATGCTCGCCAGCATCGCAGCCAGGCCGGCGTCGGCCGCCGCAGCATGGGCCGCCGCCGCCCTGGAAGCGGCCCGTTCGGCGGCGTTCAACTGCGCGAGGGTGCGCGGCGCGCCCGCTGCCGGCGCCGGCGAGTGGGCCGGCTGTGTGCGGTAGCGGGCGAGCAGGTCGGTGAGCGCCGCAAGATGGGCAACGTGGTCGACCCGGACCTGGGTGATCACCCGCCGCACCTCGGGCGAACCGCCGGTCGTGGCGTCGAGATCGGCGATCAGGGCGCGTTCGGCCGCGGCTGCGGCGAGCAGGACGCCAGGAGCGATCGGCGGCAGGGCGGGCGCGTGGTCGTTACGGGCGAATTCGGCCGCGACTCCCGCGCCGGCGCCGACGACGACCGCGGCGCTGCCGGCCAGGAACCAGCGCCGAGACCTCCGCGGCGCCGGCTGCGGTTCCAAGGGTGGGGTCAGCGGTGGGGTCAGTGGTGGGGTCACTGGGGCCCGCGCCTCAGCGGGCGGCGGGGTCGACGGCTGATGCGGCTGGGGCCGCGGCCGCGGTCTCGATTCGTCGCTGGAACTTTGCATGTCACAGCAAGTTTGGCAGAGCCCGATACGCTTTCACGTCACAACTGCACGCGCGACCCCGAGGAGCCGATCATGCCGCCCGCGACTGCAGGTGCGTCCGCGGCCCAGGCCCGAGAGCACCTGCTCGACCTGCTCGGTCCGCTCGTCAGCGCCGCCGGGTACGACCTCGAGGATGTGACGGTCACCTCGGCCGGTCGCCGCAGCCTCGTCCGGGTGACCGTTGACGCCGACGGAGGCATCGACCTGGACGCCGTGGCCGTCGTCAGCCGCATCGTCTCCGACGCCCTCGACGCCGACGCCGAGAACCCGAACAGCCCGCGTGCGCTCGCCGGCGCCTACGTGCTCGAGGTCAGCTCGCCGGGCGTCGACCGGCCGCTCACCGAGCCGCGCCACTGGCGCCGCGCCGTCGGCCGGTTGGTGACAGCCCAGACGGACGGGTCGACGATCACCGGGCGCGTCCTCGCGGTCGACGACACCGCTGTCACCCTCGACATCAACGACACACCACGGCCGATCCCGTGGGCGGCGCTCGGCCGGGGCAAGGTCCAGGTCGAGTTCAGCCGCCCCGGCGCCGCCGACGACGGTGAGGAGAACTAGCCATGGTGTCGGTCGACCTCGCCGCCCTCCGCAGCATCGAGCGGGAGAAGGAGATCTCCTTCGAGACGCTGATCGGCGCGCTCGAGACAGCATTGCTGACCGCCTACCGGCACACGCCGCACTCGATGCCGCACGCCCGCGTCGCCATCGACCGCCGGACCGGCGAGGTCATCGTCTGGGCGCAGGAACTCGGGCCGGACGGTGAGATCGAGGAGGAGTACGACGACACGCCGACCGACTTCGGCCGCGTCGCGGCGATGACCGCCCGGCAGGTCATCCTGCAGCGCCTGCGCGATGCCGAGCACGACCAGACCTTCGGGGAGTACTCCGGCCGCGAGGGCGACATCGTCACTGGCGTCGTCCAGGCCGACGCCCAGGCGTCTCAGCGGGGTCTGGTGCTCATCGACATCGGTAAGGTCGAGGCCTTGCTCCCGCAGTCCGAGCAGGTGCCGGGCGAGGAGTACCGCCACGGAACGCGCATCAAGGCCTACGTCGTCGGCGTGGCCCGCGGCCCCCGCGGGCCCCAGGTCACCGTGAGCCGCACCCACCCCAACCTGGTCAAGAAGTTGTTCGCCCTCGAGGTCCCCGAGATCGCCGACGGCAGCGTCGAGATCGTCGCCGTGGCCCGCGAGGCGGGGCACCGGTCCAAGATCTCCGTCCGCACCGCTGTCGAAGGCCTCAACGCCAAGGGGGCGTGCATCGGCCCCATGGGGCAGCGCGTCCGCAACGTCGTGGCCGAACTGCACGGAGAGAAGATCGACATCATCGACTGGGCCGAGGATCCGGCCACCTACGTGGGAAACGCACTCTCGCCGGCCCAGGTCGTGTCCAGCGAAGTGGTCGACCCGGCCACTCAGCAGGTACGCGTCGTCGTCCCCGACTTCCAGCTCTCGCTCGCGATCGGCCGCGAGGGGCAGAACGCCCGCCTCGCCGCCCGGCTCACCGGCCACCGCATCGACATCCACAGCGACTCCGAGGACGCGACGTCAGGCGATTCCGAGGGCGAGACGTCGGCGCCGCCCGGGGATCCGGCGGCCGCGGGGTAGACTCGGCTCCGGCCGCCGAACGTCGACGGCATCCGAGGCACGAAGGACCGGCGTGAATTTCCAGCGCCCGACCCGGACGTGCATCGGATGTCGGCAGCGGGCAGCGGCTGCCGAGTTGCTCCGCGTCGTCGTGGCGCCGGATGCGATCGGCAAGGTCTCGACAGAACTCCGTCCCCCGGAGGCCCGAAGCCCGAGCGACAAACTCGGCGGCGGCCCTGTCACCTTGCCCGTCGTACCCGACACCCGTCGGCGCATCCCCGGCCGGGGTGCGTGGTTGCATCCCGACCTGAGGTGCGTCGAACTCGCAGAGCGGCGCCGGGCCTTCGCCCGGGCACTGCGCGTGTCCGGTCCCGTCGACCCGGCTTCGGTGAGCGAGTACGTTGCGCAGGTTGACCAGTACGGTGACAGCAGCAGGGAATCCACTCAGCGGAACGCCGCAGGAGATAGCTAATGAGTACTCGATGAAGCACCAGCGATGAGCAAGACCACCGTCTAGACGGACCGCGCGGGTTGCCGCACGGTCCCCCCGAAGGAGACACGTGCCAGGCAAGATCCGCGTTTCGGCCCTAGCCAAAGAGCTCGGGCTGACCAGCAAGGTCGCAATCGAGAAGCTCACCGAAATGGGTGAGTACGTCAAGACTGCCTCGTCCACCGTGGAAGCCCCGGTGGCCCGCAAACTGCGCGAGGCATTCCCGGACGCCGCGCCGGCGCCGGCCAAGAAGGCACCGGCGAAGAGGGTGGCCCCGGCCGCTGCGGCGGCTCCCGCCCCGCAAGCGCCGAGCCAGCCGACCACCGTGCCCGAGCCCCCGGTTGTCCAGGCTCCGGAACCGGTCGCTCCGGTGGCGGCTGCGCCCGCACCGGCCGCACCTGCAGAACCGGCCCCCGTCGCCCCGGCCGCGGCTGCGCCCGCTCCGCCCGGCGTACGCCCGGGCCCGCGTGTCGGCAACAACCCGTTCGGGGTCGGCGGCGGCGCCGCGGCACCCCGTCCGCCCGCCGCGCCCCGTACTCCCGGCGCGGCCGGTATGCCGCCGCGCCCCGGCGGCCCCCGTCCGCCGAACCCGGGCATGATGCCGCCCCGACCCAACCCGGGCATGATGCCGACCCGCCCCGGAACGCGCGGCGGTCCGGCCGGCGGGCCCGGTGCGCGTCCCGGCGGCCCTGGCGGTCCTGGCGGCCCCGGCGCTCGACCCGGCGCTCCGGGTGGGCGTCCCGGTGGCGGCGGCTTCCGCGGCGGTCCCGGGGGCGGCGGCCCCGGCGGTCCCGGCGGCGCTCCGGGTGGTCCCGCTGGCGCCGGCGGCCCGTACCGCGGTGGCGGTCGTCCCGGTGGCGGCGGTCGCGGCGGTCGCGGCGCCAGCACGGCCGGCGCGTTCGGCCGTCGCGGTGGTCCGGCGGCCCGCGGCAAGAAGAGCAAGAAGCAGCGCAGAGCCGAATTCGACAACATGTCCGCGCCGTCGATCGGCGGCGTCCAGGTACCGCGGGGCAACGGTGACATCCTGCGCCTGCCGCGCGGGGCCTCGCTGTCCGACTTCGCCGACAAGATCGATGCCAACCCGGCGTCGCTGGTCCAGGTGATGTTCCACCTGGGCGAGATGGTGACGGCGACCCAGTCGGTCAACGAAGAGACGTTGCAGCTGCTCGGCGCCGAACTGAACTACCAGGTGCAGGTCGTCAGCCCGGAGGACGAGGACCGCGAGCTGCTCGAGTCCTTCGATCTCACGTTCGGTGAGGACGAGGGCGAGGACGAGTACATCGTCGCCCGGCCGCCGGTGGTGACCGTCATGGGTCACGTCGACCACGGTAAGACGCGACTGCTCGACGCGATCCGCAAGACCAACGTCATGCGCGACGAGGCCGGCGGCATCACCCAGCACATCGGTGCCTACCAGGTCCACGTCCAGCACGAGGGCGAGGACCGGGCGATCACGTTCATCGACACCCCGGGTCACGAGGCGTTCACCGCCATGCGTGCTCGCGGGGCAGCGACGACCGACATCGTCGTGCTGGTCGTGGCGGCCGACGACGGCGTCATGCCGCAGACGATCGAGGCGCTCAACCACGCGCAGGCAGCAGGTGCGCCGATCGTGGTCGCGGTGAACAAGATCGACAAGGAGGACGCCAACCCGGCCAAGGTGCGCCAGCAGCTCACCGAGTACGGGCTGGTCGCCGAGGAGTACGGCGGCGACACCCTGTTCGTCGACGTCTCGGCCCGGTCGAACCTGCACATCGACGACCTGCTCGAGGGCATCCTGCTCACGGCAGATGCCGCGCTCGACCTGCGGGCCAACCCGGACCAGGACGCGCAGGGCATCGTCATCGAGGCCCGGCTCGACCGCGGCCGTGGACCGGTCGCCACGCTGCTGGTGCAGCGCGGCACGCTCAAGATCGGCGACTCGGTCGTGGCCAGCGATGCCTTCGGTCGGGTGCGGGCGATGCTGGACGAGAACGGCGACAACGTTGACGAGGCTGGGCCGTCGCGGCCCGTCCAGGTGCTCGGCCTGACGTCGGTGCCGAGCGCCGGTGACTCGTTCCTCGTGGTCGAGGAGGACCGCACCGCCCGGCAGATCGCCGACCGGCGCCAGGCCCGGGAACGCAACGCCCAGCTGGCGTCGTCCCGTCGTCGGGTTTCGCTGGACGACCTCGACAAGGCGATTGCGGCCGGTGAGGTCGAGCAGCTCAACCTCATCATCAAGGGTGACGTGTCCGGTTCGGTGGAAGCGCTGGAAGACGCGCTGCTCAACATCGACCTGGGTGAGGACAAGGAAGAGGTCTCGCTGCGGGTCATCGGCCGCGGCGTCGGCGCCATCACCGAGAACGACGTCAACCTCGCCGTTGCTTCGGACGCGGTGGTCATCGGCTTCAACGTCCGGCCCGAGGGCAAGGCGCGGGAGGCGGCTGAGCGCGAAGGCGTCGACGTCCGCTACTACTCGGTGATCTACCAGGCCATCGACGAGATCGAGGCTGCGCTCAAGGGCATGCTCAAGCCGGAGTTCGAAGAGGTGCAGCTCGGCACGGCCGAGGTGCGCGAGGTGTTCCGGGTGCCGCGGATCGGCAACGTCGCCGGTTCGCTGGTGCGCAGCGGGATCATCCGCCGTAACAGCAAGGCGCGGCTCGTGCGCGACGGCACCGTGGTGGCCGACAACCTCACGGTGGAGTCGCTGCGTCGGTTCAAGGACGACGCGACCGAGGTCCGCGAAGGGTTCGAGTGCGGTATCGGGCTCGGGTCGTTCAACGACATCAAGGTTGATGACGTGATCGAGACGTTCGAGTTGCGCGAGAAGCCGAGAGGGTAGTTCCGCAGAAGCGAGGGTAGGCCGCCCGCCCGTAGGGAAGAGTTTTACACGGCCGGACGGCCCACCCTCGCTTCCGCTTCGCTCGCTCGTCCCGATCAGAGGGGTAGCAGGCTTTGGTTGTGGGGTGCTTGGTTGCGGACCTGCTGTTGGGGGACGTGCATTCGTTGAAGGAGAAGCGCGGCGTGGTCCGGCCGATCCTCGCCGAACTGCGGCGGCGCTTCGACGTCTCGGCGGCCGAGACCGGTGATCAGGACCTGCACCGGCGAGCCGAACTGTCGGTCGCGTTGGTGGCGCCCGACCACGGGCACGCGGCGGAGGTGCTCGCGGCCTGTGAGCGACTGCTGGCCGGCCGCCCCGAGGTCGACCTGCTGTCGACCCGCACCCGGGTGCTCGACGACGACGATCTGAGTTAGAGGAGACAGACAATGACCGACGCGGGGCGGGCACGGCGCATGGCCGGACGCATCAAACAGATCGTCGCGACGCAGATCGAGACCCAGGTCAAGGATCCACGGCTCGGCATGGTGACGATCACCGACGTCCGGGTCACCGGCGACCTGCACGACGCCACGATCTTCTACACGGTCTTCGGTGACGAGCAGGAGCAGGTCGCTTCGGCGGCCGCGCTCGAGTCGGCGAAAGGTGTCCTGCGCAGCGAGGTGGGCCGCCAGACCGGCGTCCGGTACACACCGACGCTGACGTTCACGCGTGACGCGTTGCCGGAGAACGCCAAGCACATCGACGAGCTTCTCGCTGTGGCTGCCGCCGCCGATGCCGAGGTCGAGGCGGCGCGCCGCGACGCCCGCCCGGCCGGCGACCCGGATCCCTACCGCAAGCCCCGAGTCGCCGAGGACGATCAAGCCGAGGCTGAGTGACGAGAAGTCGCATCCGCGTGCAAGGCTCCTTCTTGTCATGACCGAGTTCCAGCCGCCTCCGACCCGGCCGCGGTCGGCGCCGGGCAGCCGGCCGAGCCCGCGCCCCGCGCCGCATCTGCGGCCCGAGCCCGCGCCGCCGGCCGAACGCCGTCCGGTGGATGCCCCGCTGCCGGTCGTTGCGCCGATCCCGTCGGCGCCGCCGGTCCCGGTCCCTCGGCGAAACCCGGAACCGGCTCTGGAGCGGACGCAACCCATTTCGCGAATTGCGTCTCGCGGAGACCGCCGCGCCGAGCTGAGGGCGGGTCGGCGCGTCCGGCGCCGTCGGCTGCGCCGTCGTGCGGGCCAGGCGCTCGCTCTCCTGTTCGTCATTGCGGTAGTGGCCACCGTCGTCGTACTGCTCCTTCGCCGCGGGGACAACACGCCGTCCGCGCACCGCCCGAAGCCGACACCGACGCCGACCGTCACTGGCGCCCGCCTCGCCCAACCCGATGTCGCCACGTCGTTCATCGCCGGGGCGGCCTCGGACATCGCGGCGGTGACGACCTACGACTACCGCACTCTCGACGACGCGTTGGAGGCCGGATCGGCGGTCACCGTCGGTGCCTACCGGCAGGCCTACCGGGCCGCCCTGACCGGTGATCTCGCGGCGACCGCGCTTCGGAATCACGTCGTGCACACCTTCGAGACCCTGGAACTCGGGGTCGGCGAGATGAACGCGGCCGGCACGCAGGCGAAGTTGTTGATCTTCGGCCGCGAACGGGTCGCCGACGACAGTACGAAGGGCGGCACGCGGATCACGCCCAGCACCCTCTGCGCGACCGTCGTGCGTCAAGGCAACCGCTACCTGATCAGTGCTCTCGTCGAGAACGCGAACGCCGGGCTGCCGCCGGGTGGGTCGGAGCTTCGAGTGGCGGCGGAGGCCGGCCGGTCCGAGGTCGTCAATCTGCTGAGCTACCGTCGCGCCGACTTCGACGCCGACGTCCAGCGGGCCGAGGCCGGTGCGGTCAGCCCGCTCAAGGAGCAGATCGCGAACAACGCGGCGCAAACCGGTGCGGCGATGCGCAAGGGGCACTACGACCTCAACGGTTCGGTGACTGCGGTCGCCGTCGAGCGTGCCTCGGGCGACTCCATCGCGATGCTGGTGGCAGCGCAGTCGAACCGGGTGGTGGACGGCGCGGCCGCGCCGAGCGTCTCGTCGTTGCGCTACGTGGTGACGGTGACGCGCACCGAGAGCGGTTGGGCGGTCAGCCAGGTCAGAAACATCGACGGCGGATGACGGTGCCGGCAGCCCCGCCGGCCCGTGCGCTTCTTGCCCTGTCGGCGTCAGCGTTCGTCGTCCTCGCGGCCGAGCCGCTGTACCTGCTGGTCGACACCGCCGTCGTCGGACACCTCGGCCCGCACGCACTCGCCGGCCTGGGTGTCGGTGCCGCGCTCATGGCGCTGCTGACCATCGTCGGCACGTTCGTCGAGTACGGGACGACGTCGCGGGCCGCCCGCTGGTACGGCGCCGGCCGGGTCGACGCAGCGATCGGGGAAGGTGTCCAGGCCTCGTGGCTGGCCGCGGTTATCGGCCTGGCCGTGGTGGCGGCGGGCGAGATGTTCGCCGGCCCGCTCACGAGCCTGCTCGCCGGCTCGCACTCCACACAGCAGGCCGCCGAGTCCTGGTTCCGGATCGCCGTACTGGGGATGCCCGGCGTCCTGCTCGTGCTGGCCGGCAACGGGTGGATGCGCGGCGTCCAGCGAACCCGCGAGCCGGTCTGGATCGTGGTGACCGCCAACGCCCTGTCGGCCATCGGCTCGCCGCTGCTCGTCTACCCGGCCGGCCTGGGTCTGCAGGGTTCGGCGATCGCCAACGTCGGCGCGCAAGCCGTCGCCGCCGCCCTGTTCCTGCGGGCCCTGGGCAAGGCGGCGACGGGCGTCCGGCCCAACCGCACGGTGATGCGTGCGCAGGTGCTGGTCGGCCGCGACCTCATCCTGCGGTCGGCCGCCTTCCAGGTCGCCTTCCTGACGGCCGCCGCGGTGGCCTCGCGGATGGGGACGGCCCAGATCGCCGCTCACCAGATCGGGCTGCAGCTCTGGGAGTTCACCGCACTGCTGCTCGACTCGTTCGCGATCGCGGCCCAGTCGCTGGTCGGTGCCGCGCTCGGCGCATCCGACGCCGCCGCTGCCAGGGTGATGGCCTGGCAGGTGTCGCGATGGGGGCTCTACGCCGGCGTTGCCTTCGGCGCCGTCTTCGCCGCCGGCCGGGTGCTGATTCCGCGCGTCTTCACGTCCTCGCCCGAGGTCCTGGCCCAGACCCACATCCTGTGGCCGTGGTTCGTCGCCATGCTGCCCGCCGCGGGCATCGTGTTCGCCCTCGACGGGGTGCTCATCGGCGCCGGCGACGTCGGCTTCCTCCGCACGATCACGATCGTCGCCGCGGTCGGCGCGTTCGCCCCGCTCAACCTGGCCGCACTGCACTGGAAGTGGGGTATCGGCGGCGTGTGGGCCGGGTTGGCGGCGTTCATCGTGGTGCGCCTCGTCGGCATGGTGCTCCGCACGCGCGGTGACAAGTGGGCCGTCACCGGGGTGACGGCGTAACGCACCGGACTCACCCGAAGGCGACCTCGGCGAGGAGATCGACCTGAGCCGGGTCGCCGATGGAGGGATCGAGAATCAACTCATCCACTCCCGCCGCGGCGTACGCCTCGACCGCGCCCTTGATCGCCTCGGGGGACCGCAGCGCACTCCCGGCGATCATCGTGGCGACCTCGTCGCCCATCGGCGAGTAGTAGTCGTGGATGTTGGCGCGGGACTGCTCCTCTGTGCCGTTCCCGAGCGAGAAGTACGCGAGGGCGACGACACGCGGGGCGCCGTCGCGGCCGGCTCGCTGCCACGCGGCCCGGACCTTGGCCGCGAACTCGGCGACCGCGTCGGGCGCCATGCCCCCGGCCGTCCAACCCACGCCGTACTCGACCACGCGGCGGACGGCGGCGTCGGTTGTGCCGCCGATGATCAGCGGGATCGGCATTTGTACCGGCGTCGGGGCCACTGCCCTGGTGTTCGGCAGCACCGACTGGCCGGCCCAGGCAGCGGCGAGGTCGGCCAGCTGCTGATCGAAGATCGCGCCGCGCCGTGAGAAGTCGCGGCCGGTGAGGGTGAGGTCACCGGAACGCCACCCGACGCCAAGGCCGAGTGTGAGCCGGCCTCCGGTCAGCTGGTCGGTGGTGGCCGCTTGCTTGGCCAGTTCGGCGGTGCTGCGCGCCGGCGCGATGAGGACGTTGCTGAGGAAACGGATGCGTTCGGTGACCGCGCCGGCCGCCGCGAAGACGGTCAGTTCCTCGTAGCTGGGGTAGTCGACCGCGCCGATCGTGGCGAGGGTGCTGAACCCCGCCGCGTCGGCCTTGCGCGCCCACTCGAGCAGCT
The DNA here is from genome assembly GCF_046262535.1 of Jatrophihabitans sp. Taxonomy (GTDB): domain Bacteria; phylum Actinomycetota; class Actinomycetes; order Mycobacteriales; family Jatrophihabitantaceae; genus Jatrophihabitans. Next base: position 19,190 of record NZ_JBHEMO010000075.1, read on the forward strand.
CGCGCCCGGTGACGCCACGAACGGTGTTGGGTGCTCCGATGCCGATGTCCACGTGATTCCTGTCCCCAGACGATGTTGGACGGCAAACTAGCAGACATGTCACCATTCCCGGGCCTCGAATCGGTACGGTCGGCACCGGTCGCCCGACTGGCCACCGTGCGCCCGGACGGCCGTCCGCACGTCGTCCCGATCGTCTTCGCGATCGTCGAGGACCACACGCTCGTCTTCGCCGTCGACGGCAAGCCCAAACGCACGCTGCAGCTGCAACGGCTGCGCAACATCGCCGTGCAGCCGGCCGTGTCGATCCTCGTCGACCACTATGCCGCGGACTGGGCGGCGCTGTGGTGGGTGCGTGTCGACGGGATCGCCGCGGAGGTCGCCGACGAGGCGCGGCGCGCGGTCTACGTCGCGGCCCTGGCCGCCAAGTACTCGCAGTACCGAACGGAGCCGCCGCGCGATGCCGTCGTGGCCGTCTCGATCTCGGTCACGACCGCATGGGCCGCCGACGGGCGTGCCTTGCCGTAGCAACGGTTCGACGACGGGTCCCGGCTGCGGGACGGGGGACTTCTACGCTGGGTCGGTGCCGAGCCCTCCGCCTCCGACGCCGGGCGGCCTGGTCGTCGTCGACAAGCCGCAGGGCGTCACCTCGCACGACGTCGTCGCCAGGATGCGGCGCCTCGCGCACACGCGCCGGGTCGGCCACGCCGGCACGCTCGATCCGATGGCCACGGGTGTGCTCGTGCTCGGCGTCGGACCGGGCACCAAGCTGCTGCACCACCTGGTGCTGGTCGACAAGTCGTACGCCGCGACGATCCGGCTGGGCCAGTCGACAGCGACCGACGACGCCGAGGGGGACGTGATCTCCGGCGCGTCAGCCGCGGCGCTGGACGACGTGGCCGTGCGGGAGGCGATGCGCCCGCTCACCGGGGCGATCATGCAGGTGCCGAGCGCGGTCTCGGCGATCAAGGTCGACGGGCGGCGCGCCTACCAGCGCGTCCGCGACGGCGAGACGGTGGAACTGGCGGCCCGGCCCGTCACCGTCGCTCGGTTCGACGTCGTCTCCTGCCGCCGGGCGAGCCCCGACCTGCTCGATGTCGACGTCGAGGTGGACTGCTCGTCCGGCACCTACGTGCGGGCGCTCGCCCGCGACCTCGGTGCGGCTCTCGGCGTCGGCGGCCACCTGACTGCGCTGCGGCGGACGCGCGTCGGCTGCTTCACCCTCGACACCGCGCGCACCCTCGAGGACCTGGCCCAGCTCGACGACCCGATCACCCTGCCGCTGGCCGACGCCGTACGGACCGCGATGGCGGTCCGCGCGGTCGACGCCGACGAGGCACGGGAGCTGTCCTTCGGCCGTTCGCTCGCCACGATCGGCCAGGGCGGCGTCCACGGCGCCATCGGACCGGACGGCATGGTTGTCGCGCTGCTGCGTGAGGAGGACGGGCGGGCCCGGCCGGTACTGGTGTTCGCCGCGGCGGGGTAGGACAACTGCCGTGACCGATGACCTGGAGGTGGCTCGTGCGCTGCTGCCGAGCGTCCGCCTGGAACCGCTCGAAGAGCTGCGCGGCGGCGAGCGGTCGTCTGTGCAGCGCGTGCACGCCACCTATCCGGACGGAAACCGGTCCACCCTCGTCGTCAAGCGCTACCTCGCGGCGGGGGAGGGATGGGTTCGGGAATCGGCCGCCCTCTCGGTCCTGCCTGCGTCCGTGCCCGCCCCTCGAGTCGTCGCGGTCGGCGACCAGCCACCCGTGCTCATCACCGACGATCTGGGCGGCGGTGGCAGCGTGGCCGACGCCCTGCTCGGCACCGACCCGGCGCTGGCCACCGCGGCGGTGGTCGGTTGGGCTCGGGCGATCGCGACACTCCACGTCGCCACTGCGGGCTCCCGACAGTCCTTCCGGGATGCAGTGGACGAACGGCAGGGCGACCTACCGGTCGCGGAGTCGCGGATGTCGATCGATCTCGAGGACGCCATCCGCGTCCTCGACCGGGAGTGCGGCGCGCTCGGTGTGCGGGTCCCGGCAGGGGCGTTCGAGGAGCTGCGCGGTGTCGGCAAGCGCCTTGGCGCGTCCGGTCCCGCCGCCCTCACCCCGGCCGACACCTGCCCGGACAACAACGTGGCCGCCCCGTCGGGCCTGGCCCTGCTCGACTTCGAGGGCGCCGAGTGGCGCCATCTCGCGTGGGACGTCGCCTACCTGCTGGTGCCCTGGCCGACCTGCTGGTGCTCCTGGCGCCTGCCGGCCGCGGTGGCCGACCAGGCGCTGGACGCCTACCGGCGCGTCGCCGCTGCGGCCTTTCCGCAGGTCGCGGAGCCCGGTTTCGCGGCCGACCTCGACGCCGCTGTCCTTGGTTGGGCGCTGCTGTCCACGAGTTGGTTCATCGACAACGCGCTCGGCAGCGATGCACCGGCGAACCCGGAGAAACCGACGCCGACCCGCCGGGCGATGATCATGCACCGCCTGGAGAGCGTCGCCGGCTCGCGTGAGGTCCCGGCGGCGGCCGAACTCGCCGGTCGCTTGGCGGGCGCCCTGCACACCCGCTGGGGTGATGTTCCGCTCGCCTACGCCCGGGCGTTCACCGCCGCTCAGTAAGGTTTGAGCGTGCAACGCTGGCATGGCTTCGACTCGATCCCGACAGGATGGGGGCACTGCGTCGTCACGATCGGGGTGTTCGACGGGATCCATCGCGGCCACCAGTCGATCATCGCCGAAGCCGTGCGGATGGCCGGCGAGCGCGGCGTGCCGAGCGTCCTCATCACGTTCGTGCCGCATCCGTCGGAGGTTGTCCGGCCCGGGTCGCATCCGCCGGTGCTGACGAGCATCGTCCGGCGGGCCGAACTGGTCGAGCAGCTGGGCGTCGACGTGTTCTGCGCCCTACCCTTCACCCTCGAGTTCTCGAAGATGGCGCCGGACGAGTTCGTCCATCAGGCACTCGTCGACCGCCTCCACGCGTCGGCCGTCGTGGTCGGCGAGAACTTCCGGTTCGGTCACAAGGCCGCCGGTGACGTCGCCCTGCTCAGCCGGCTCGGCCGCACCTTCGGCTTCACCGCCCACGGCGTCCCGCTGCTGACCGAGGGCGACACCCCGCTCAGCGCCACTTACGTCCGGTCCTGCGTCAACGCCGGGGACATGCGCACGGCGGCACAGGTGCTCGGCCGTCCGCATCGGGTCGACGGCGTCGTCGAGCGGGGCGACCAGCGCGGTCGCGAACTGGGTTTCCCCACCGCGAACCTGCGGGCCGACGCCTGGGCCGCGGTACCGGCCGACGGTGTCTACGCCGGCTGTGTCGTGCGGCTCGACGAGTGGGGCCGGACGGTGGCGCCGCTGGGGACGGCGGCGATCTCGGTGGGCACCAACCCGACCTTCGAGGTACGCCAACGCCGGGTCGAGGCCTACGTGCTGGACTTCAGCGGCGACCTGTACGGCGCAACCGTCGGCGTCGAGTTCGTCGAACGGCTGCGCGGCATGGAGAAGTTCGACAGTGTGGACGCCTTGGTGAAGCAGATGCACGCCGACGTGGACCGCACGCGCGAACTCATGGGCTGAGCGTCAGGTCGCCAGCAGACCGCGCAGGACCCGGCCGAACAGCAGCCGTCCGGCGAGGGCGAACAAACCCGCGCTGAAGGCCGGGGCCCACGCCGGGACGGCGACCTCCCGCCAGATCACCCGCGAGCCGGTTCGGTTCGGCTCGACGGACAGCTCCGCCCATCCGGTCATGACCCGACCGCGCTTGAGGAGCCGGCAGTGTCCGGCCGACCCGTCGTGGGGCGGTTCCCATTCCACGACCTCCATCGGGTCGTCGAAGCCGAATCGGCCCACGCCGGTGCGCGCGCTGAACACCGTCGCCAGCCCGTTCGGCGGGGGAGTGCGCACCTCGATCCGGGTGAGTGGCACGTACCGGCCGTGGGCCGCCCAGTCGACGATCCGCCGCCAGGCGGCCTCGACGGGGAGCGGCGTGTCGCGGACGACGACGAAGGGGGCCATGCGCCCGGAGTCTAGGTATCGTCGCGAGGGAGTCGGCCGCGGCGGTTCGGATCCGGGGCCGTCCCCTGGTAACCTGGAGGCCGAAGGTCCGCGCTCTGCGTGAACCCTCCGCATCGCGTGTTACTCATCCACCGTGACCTAGACCGGTGGAGCGCGCCTGCATCGAGTACCGAAGGAGTCGTCCGTGCCCCTGGCTCAGGATGTCAAGAAGCAGATCATCGCCGAGTACGGCTCCTCGGAGTCCGACACCGGCTCGGCCGAGGTCCAGGTCGCGATGTTGAGCCGTCGCATCAGCGACCTCACCGAGCACCTCCGCTACCACAAGCACGACCACCACAGCCGGCGCGGCCTGCTGCTTCTCGTCGGCCAGCGCCGCCGGCTGCTCAACTACCTCGCCAAGACCGACATCAACCGATACCGGTCGATCATCGAACGTCTCGGCCTGCGCCGATAGTTCGCAAGGGGAGCGACGTCTGTCGCTCCCCTTCTTCGTTCCACCAGACAACAGAACATCCACCGCCGGACGCACACACGCGCGTCCATTGCGACTTCGAGGACGCCGGTCCTCGGTAGTGGCGGCCGGGGCACCAGTACAAGACGCGCTCCGTCCGCTTCGATCGAAGACCGGCACCCATCAGAGGTGTTAGCTCGTACGTCGCATGTGCGCAACCGGCACGTACGAGAGGACACCTCTATGACAGAGGCCACCAACGACGACGGCGTCTTCGAGACCGTCGCAACCATCGACAACGGCAAGTTCGGCACCCGGAGCATCCGCTTCGAGACCGGGCGGTTGGCCAAGCAGGCCGCCGGGTCGGTCGTCGCCTACCTGGACGACGACACCATGCTCCTGTCGGCCACCACGGCCGGCAAGCACCCCCGCGAGGGCTTCGACTTCTTCCCGCTGACGGTCGACGTCGAAGAGCGCATGTACGCCGCCGGTCGCATCCCCGGGTCGTTCTTCCGCCGCGAAGGACGTCCGAGCGAGGACGCCATCCTCACCTGCCGGCTCATCGACCGGCCGCTGCGCCCGACCTTCATCAAGGGCCTGCGCAACGAGGTCCAGGTCGTCATCACGGTGATGGCGCTCAACCCGGACCACGCCTACGACGTCCTGGCGATCAACGCCGCGTCGGCGTCCACCCAGATCTCCGGCCTGCCGTTCTCCGGCCCGGTCGGCGGCACGCGGGTCGCGCTCATGGACGGCCAGTGGGTCGGCTTCCCGACGCACACCGAACTCGAGCAGGCCACCTTCGACATGGTCGTCGCGGGACGCGTCCTCGACTCCGGTGACGTCGCCATCATGATGGTCGAGGCCGAGGCCACCGAGCAGTCCATCGAGCTCATCGCCGGCGGCGCCAGCAAGCCGACCGAAGAGGTCGTGGCCGAGGGGCTCGAGGCCGCCAAGCCGTTCATCGCCGAGCTGTGCCGGGCTCAGGCCGAGCTGGCCAAGTCGGCGGCCAAGCCGACCCGCGACTTCCCGGTCTTCCTCGACTACCACGACGACGTGCTCGAGGCCGTCACCGCCGAGGTCTCCGATTCCCTCGCCCAGGCACTCACCATCGCCGACAAGCAGGACCGCGAGAACCGGCTCGACGAGATCAAGGCGCAGGCGAAGGAGACCGTCGGGCCGCGTTTCGAAGGCCGCGAGAGCGAGATCAGCGGGGCCTACAAGGCGCTGACCAAGAAGCTGATCCGCCAGCGCATCCTGCGCGAGAAGGTCCGCATCGACGGTCGCGGCCTGGCCGACATCCGCACGCTCTCGGCCGAGGTCGAGGTCATCCCGCGGGTGCACGGCTCGGCGTTGTTTCAGCGGGGTGAGACGCAGATCCTCGGCGTCACCACGCTGAACATGCTCGGTCTCGAGCAGAAGCTCGACACGCTGAGCCCGAACCGCACCAAGCGCTACATGCACAACTACAACTTCCCGCCGTACTCGACCGGCGAGACCGGTCGCGTGGGTTCGCCGAAGCGCCGCGAGATCGGTCACGGCGCGCTGGCCGAGCGGGCGTTGTTGCCGGTGCTGCCCTCGCGCGACGAGTTCCCGTACGCGATCCGGCAGGTCTCCGAGGCGCTCGGTTCCAACGGCTCGACGTCGATGGGTTCGGTCTGCGCCTCGACGCTGGCTCTGCTGAACGCCGGTGTGCCGCTGCGGGCCCCGGTCGCCGGCATCGCGATGGGCCTGATCTCCGACACCGTCGACGGCAAGACCGAGTACGTCGGGCTGACCGACATCCTGGGTGCCGAGGACGCGTTCGGCGACATGGACTTCAAGGTCGCCGGCACGAAGGAGTTCGTGACCGCCCTGCAGCTCGACACCAAGCTCGACGGCATCCCGTCCGAGGTTCTTGGTGCGGCGCTCAAGCAGGCCCGCGACGCCCGGCTGCACATTCTCGACGTCATGGCCGAGGCCATCGACGAGCCGGACGAGATGAGCCCGTACGCCCCTCGCGTCACCGTGGTGAAGATCCCGGTCGACAAGATCGGCGCGGTCATCGGCCCCAAGGGCGCGATGATCAACTCGATCCAGGACGAGACCGGCGCGCAGATCACGATCGAAGACGATGGCACGATCTACGTCGGTGCCGCCGACGGCCCGTCCGCGGCCGCCGCGGTGGACCAGATCAACGCGATCGCCAACCCGCAGATGCCCAAGGTGGGGGAGCGCTTCCTCGGCACCGTGGTGAAAACGGCCGCGTTCGGCGCGTTCGTCTCGCTGCTGCCCGGTAAGGACGGCCTCGTGCACATCAGCAAGTTGGGCCGCGGCAAGCGGGTCGCCAAGGTCGAGGACGTCGTCAACGTCGGCGACAAGATCCAGGTCGAGATCGCCGAGATCGACCAGCGGGGCAAGATCAGCCTCGTGCTTGTCGACGACGAGGCGGCCAACGGCTCGGCGGCTCCGGCCAACGAGCCCGCGGACGCTCCGGCCGTCAGCTAGCCGCAACCGCACCGAAGCTGTCCGCGCTTCCTCGGCAAATAGGCCGGGGAAGCGCGGACAACTCGGTTAATCGCCCTTCACGTTGACGATTTGGCGCAGCTCGTGCACCACCTCGACCAGGTCGCGGGCATCTGGTCCTCGAGGATCGAGGCGACGTTGGCCAGCTTGGACACGCAGACCATCGTCCCCACGGCGGCAATCCGGAAATCGTCACCGGCGCGGGGATTGGCATCCGGGGCCGCCGCTCGGTCGTCATGCAGGCCTTGAGCGGCGCCGCGGTGACCCCGTCCTCCGCTCCGCCCGCCACTGCCGCGATGAGTTCCGCCTGACGGCAACGTTCTACTGGTATGACAATTCCGATGGACCCAATGGGCGTCGCCTTCCGCGCCGGTGACGAGACGGCGCTGACCACCGCGATGGAGCGTCATCGCCGGGAACTGCACGTGCACTGTTACCGGATGCTCGGATCGTTCGACGACGCCGAGGACGCCGTGCAGGAAACCTTCGTGCGCGCGTGGCGAGCGCACGCCGAGTTCGACGGCGGACCTCACGTGCGGGCGTGGCTGTACCGCATCGCGACGAACACCTGCCTCGACGCCATCCGTCGGAACAAGCGGCGCGCGACCCAACTCGGCTCCTTTGCCGAGGTGCCGTGGCTCTCGCCGTACCCGGACCGGATGCTCGACCTCGTCGCGCCGCCGGAGGACGAGCCGCAGGCGGTGCTCGTCGCGCGCGAGACCGTCGAACTGGCCTACATCGCCGTCATCCAGCTGCTACCGGCCCGGCAGCGCGCCGTCCTGCTACTGCGCGACGTCCTGCAGTGGCCGGCGAGCGAGACGGCCGCGGCGCTCGAGATCACCGTGGCGGCGGCCAACAGCGCGCTGCAGCGGGCGCGAGCGACGCTGCGAGAGCAGTTGCCCGACCGGGACGCGCCGCGGCGGTCCGACCTGTCGACCGACGAGCGCGCGTTGCTGATGCGGTTCATTGCCGCGCACGAGAGCGGCGACGTGCACGAGGCGGTGTCACTCATGCGTGATGACATTCGCGTGACGATGCCGCCCTACCCCTATCTGTACGAGGGCGTGGCTGCGGTCAGTGAGCTGATCCGGACCGGGACCGGTGCCGCCGGCCCGGAGATGTGGATCCTTCGGCCCACGGCGGCCAACCGGATGCCAGCTGCGGCGTCGTACCTGTGCGAACCGGGGGAGAGCCGGGCGCGACTGTTCAAGTTCGACGTCCTGCGGATCGTCGGCGGCCGCATCGCCGAGATCACCACCTTCGGCCCCGAACTGGCGGAACAGTTCGGCGTGCCCAGCCAGCTCTGAAATTCCGTACCGCTGAACGCCTCGGCGCCGCGCGACATAGGGTGGCGACAGAGTGCTCTCGGCGATGCGAATGAAGTAGGAGGTCCGCGTGCGGCCGCTGCGCGGACTGCCGGTCGAAGTACGTGCTCTGGTCGGCGTCGCCTTCATGGTGGCGCTCGGCTTCGGGCTCGTCGCGCCCGCGCTGCCGTTGTTCGCCCGCCAGTTCGGCGTGGGCAAGGCGGCCGCGGGAGCGGTCGTCAGCGCCTTCGCCTTCATGCGGCTGGTCATGGCGCCCTTCGTCGGGCGCCTCGTGAACGCCTTCGGCGAACGCCTCATGCTGGCAACCGGCATCGGCGTGGTTGCGCTCTCCAGCGCCCTCGCCGGGCTGGCCCAGAGCTATTGGCAGCTGCTCGTCCTGCGCGGCATCGGCGGCCTCGGCTCGATCATGTTCAGCGTCAGCGCCGCCAGCCTGCTGATCCGGGTCACACCAGCGCACCAGCGCGGCCGGGCGCAGGGCGTATGGGCCGGATCCTTCCTGATCGGCATGATCGCCGGGCCGGCCGTCGGCACGATCGCGAATTTCTCGCTGCGCGCCCCGTTCTTCCTGTACGCCGGGACGCTCGTCGTCGCGGGCCTGATCGGCCTGGGCGCCCTGCGGCACAGCGAGCTCGCCGCGCCTCAGGCCGAACGCACCGCCCCCCTCCGCCTGGCCGTGGCCTTGCGCAACCGCGCCTATCTCGCAGCGCTCGCTGCGTCCTTCGCGGGTGACTTCGCCCTGGTCGGCGCCCGGTCGGCGATCCTGCCCCAGTTCATCACCGACCGGCTCGGGCTGGGCAACGGGTGGGTCTACGCGGCCTTCTTGGTGGTCAGCATCGTGAGCGGGGCTCTCCTGCTACCGGTTGGGCGGTTCGCCGACACCGGCGGTCGGCGCCCGGGCATCATGACCGGCTCCCTCGTCGGAGCCGCCGGTTTCATCGTGCTGCCCAGCGTGTCGGCCGGGATCGGCCTGATCGTGGCGGCCGTCCTGCTCGGTGTCGCCGCGTCGGCGGACTCCGTGGCCCCGGGCGCGATGATGGGCGACGTCGTCGCCGGCCGGGGCGGCACGGTCGTCGCGGTGTTCCAGATGGCGGGGGATCTGGGCGCGGTGCTCGGTCCGGTCGTGGCCGGCTGGGTCGCCGACGGGGCGGGGTACGCGGCGACCTTCGCCGTCAGCGCCGTCGTGTGTGCGGCTCCGGTCGTGGCGGTACTGGCGGCCCCCGAGACGCTCCGCCGCGCGGCGCCCACTCAGCCGCCTGCCCCCGCCTCGGGCGTCACCTGAGCTGAATGTCCGGGTTCCGAGCGTGATGCATCCGACTCGGCCCGGATCGGAATCCGATGGAGCATTGCGCAGTTGCTAATCTCTATAGAACCGATCGGAATACTAGAATCGATCGACATAGACGAAAGTAGGTCCGGTATGACGATGTCCCTCTCGCGTCCGCGCAGATACGCCGCGGCGGCCGCCGTGACGATCGCAGCGGCGGTCGGGGTCAGCGCCTGTTCCGGCGCGGCCGGCGGTGGCGGCACGGTCCGCCTCGTTGCCTACTCGGTGCCCAAGCCCGCATACGACGCTCTGGCCACTGCGTTCGCCAACACCCCGGCCGGCAAGGGCGTCGTCGTCAAGGGCTCGTACGGCCCGAGCGGCGCCCAGTCGAAGGCGGTCATCGCCGGCCAGAAGGCCGACTATGTCGCCTTCTCGGTCGAGCCCGACCTGACCAAGCTGGTTCCCGGCAAGGTGGACGCGAACTGGAAGACCGGTCCGACGAAGGGCCTGGTCTCCGACTCCGTCGTGGTCATCGTGGTCCGCAAGGGCAATCCGCTGCACATCACGGGCTGGGACGATCTCGTGAAGCCGGGTGTCAAGATCGTGACGCCGGTGCCGTCGTCGTCCGGCTCGGCGAAGTGGAACATCCTGGCCGCGTACCTCCACGTCATCTCCCAGGGCGGTACGCCCGCCCAGGCGGAGACCTACCTGAAGAACTTCTTCGGCCACGTCGTCAGCCGCGCATCCAGCGGAGCGGTCGCCACCACCCAGTTCACTTCGGGCACCGGCAACGTGCTGATCTCCTACGAGAACGAGGCGATCAGCGCCCGCGCCAAGGGCCAGAAGGTCGACTACATCGTTCCTGAGCAGTCGGTGCTGATCGAGAACCCGGCCGCCGTCACCAAGACAGCGGCCAAGGTGGCCAAGAAGTTCCTCGAGTTCGTCGAGAGCTCGAAGGGTCAGGAGATCTTCGCGAGCAAGGGCTTCCGACCGGTCGTGACGGGCACGAAGGTCGGCACGGTCACAGGCGCGAACGACCCGAGCAACCCGTTCCCGCCGGTCAAGCAGCTGACCACGATCGCCCAGCTCGGCGGCTGGAAGCTCGTGAACGACAAGTTCTTCGGTGATAACGGCATCGTGACAAAGATCGAGAAGTCCGCCTGACGATGACCCTGCAGCTGGACGCGGCGCCGGCGGAACCCCTTACGGGTGCCGCCGGCGCCGCGACCGTACCCAGGCGGCGATCGCGCCTGCCCAAGGGCCTGCCCCTGCGCCCGGCGTCCGGCACCACCCTCGGCGTCGTCGTCATCTGGATGAGCGTGCTCGTCCTGCTGCCACTGGCCGCCGTGATCGGCAAGGCGTTCGGCGGCGGGTGGGGCGCGTTCACCGACGCCGTCACCGAACCTGCGACCGCGTCGGCGCTCAAGCTGACCATCTCGCTGGCCTTCGGCGTCGCGGTCGTCAATTCGGTGATGGGGACGCTGGTGGCCTGGGTGCTGGTCCGTGAGCGGTTCCGCGGGTCCGGCCTGTTCGAGATGGTGATCGACATCCCGTTCGCGCTGCCCACCATTGTCGCCGGCCTGGTCATGCTGGCCATGTACGGCGGGCCGGATCCGATCGGGCCCAGTCTCGTGGGCACCCGCACCGGCCTGTTCGTCGCGCTGCTCTTCGTAACGCTGCCGTTCACGGTGCGGACCGTCCAACCGGTCCTGCTCGACCTCGATCGCGACGCCGAGCAGGCCGCGACGACGCTGGGCGCGAGCTCGCGGGTCGTCTTCCGGCGCATCGTGCTGCCCCAGCTGCTCCCGGCCATCCTGTCCGGTGGCATGTTGTCCTTCGCCCGGGTGCTGGGCGAGTACGGCTCGCTCGTCCTCATCTCCAGCAACCTCCCGTTCAAGACCGACATCGCCGCGGCGGTCATCTACGGCAAGTTGCAGGACAACGACCACCCCGCGCGCGCCACCCAGCAGGCGGCCGCCATCGCCACCGTCTTGCTCATCGTCAGCGCGGTCGTTCTTGTCGCCCTCGACCTGATTCATCGCCGGGCGGCGCGCCGTGGCTGACGTCCTGCTCGCGCCGGAACCGGCCACGACGACGCGCAAGGCGGTCTCACGCGCGCGGCCGACCGCAGCATCGCTCGGACTGCGCACCGTCGCGTTGCTCTACGTCGGCATCCTCGTGCTGCTGCCGGTGATCGTCATCTTCTACCGGTCGTTCCAGCCCGGGTTGGCCGAGGTGGTGGACGCGCTGCGCGAACCAGATGCCCAGCACGCCTTCCAGGTCACGGCGATCGTGGCCGGCAGCGCAGTCATCATCAACACCGTCTTCGGGGTCGCCGTCGCCCTGCTGCTGGCCCGCTACCGCTTCCCCGGCCGGCGGCTGCTGAGCGCGTTCGTCGATCTCCCGGTCGCGGTGTCGCCGATCGTCGTCGGGCTGGCTCTGGTGCTCGTCTTCGGCCCCACGGGCTGGTTCGGGCCGTTTCTCGAGCGCAACCGGGTCCAAGTGATCGCCGCCAAACCCGGCATGGTGCTGGCCACGGCGTTCGTGTCGCTGCCACTGGTCGTTCGCGCGGTCGTGCCGGTGCTGGAACAGACCGGCCTCGACCAGGAACAGGCAGCCGCCTCCCTCGGCGCCGCTGCGTTCACCCGGTTCCGTCGCATCACGATCCCGGCGATCCGGGTCGCCCTGACCTACGGCGTCGTGCTCACCATCGCTCGGTGCATCGGCGAGTACGGCGCGGTGCTCGTCGTCAGCAACAACATCGAAGGTGACACGGAGACCGCGCCGCAGCGGATCAACAATCTGATCGAGAGCGAGCAGGACTACAACTCCGCTTACGCCATCACGCTGGTGCTGATGCTGATCGCGTTCGCCGCCATCCTCGTGTCGGCATGGATCCGCCGCCGGAAGGGAATCTGATGGGGATCGAAGTACAGGGCATCGGCAAGCGCTTCGGCGACTTCGTCGCGCTCCAGGACGTCGACCTCACCGTCCGCTCCGGAGCGCTGACCGCGCTGCTCGGGCCCAGCGGCGGGGGCAAGTCGACGCTGTTGCGGATCATCGCCGGGCTCGAGAAGCCCGACACCGGCACGGTCGAGATCGACGGCGCCGACGCCACCCGGCTCGCCCCCCGGCACCGCGACGTCGGCTTCGTCTTCCAGCACTACGCCGCCTTCAGCCACCTGTCGGTCTACCGCAACGTCGCCTTCGGCCTCGAGATCCGCAAGCGGCCGAAGGACGAGATCCGCCGGCGGGTGCACGAGCTGCTCGACCTCGTCCACCTCGAGCAGTTCGCCGACCGGCTGCCGTCCCAGCTGTCAGGTGGCCAGCGACAGCGCATGGCACTCGCGCGGGCCCTCGCCGTCGAACCGAAGGTCCTGTTGTTGGACGAGCCGTTCGGCGCGCTGGACGCCAAGGTGCGCAAGGAACTGCGGGACTGGCTGCGTCGACTGCATGACGAGGTGCATGTAACGACGCTGTTCGTCACCCACGACCAGGAAGAGGCCCTCGAGGTCTCTGACGAGATCGTGGTGATCAACGACGGACGGGTCGAGCAGATCGGAACGCCGGACGAGCTCTACGACAAGCCGGTGAACCAGTTCGTCATGTCCTTCCTCGGTCCGGTCACGTCGCTCTCGGACCGGCTGGTCCGCCCGCACGACATCGAGGTCTTCACCTCACCGGTGGCCGACGCCGTCCCGGCCGAGGTCACCCGGCTCCAGCGCGTGGGCTTCGAGGTTCGGGCCGAGATGGCCACCGCGGCTCCCACGCCGACGATGGTGCAGCTGACCCGCGGCCAGAGCGAGGCGCTCGACCTCGTCGATGGTTCCAGGGTGTGGCTGCTGCCGGTCCCCAACAGCACGAACCTCTCGCCCTAGGCGCGGCGCAGGCGTCGGGCCCGGACCGCTCTGCGAGGATGCGACGATGCAGATCTCGGCGAAGACGGACTATGCGGTGCGGGCGTTGCTGAGCCTCGCCGCCCGGGAGCCCGAACTCGTGAAAATCGACGTCGTGATCACCGAGCAGGGGATGCCGCGCAAGTTCGTCGAGGCAATTCTGGGCGAGCTGCGGCGGGCGGGGATCGTCCGCAGCCAGCGCGGAGCCGACGGCGGCTACGCCCTGGCCCGCCCGGCCCGCGAGATAACCCTCGGTTCGGTGCTGCGCGCGGTCGACGGGCCGTTGGCCGAGGTCCGCGGCCTCCGACCGCACGAGACCACATACGCCGGAGTCGCGGAACATCTGCCCGAGGTGTGGGTCGCGGTGCGCGCGAGCCTGCGGCGGGTGCTGGACGAGACGACCCTGGCCCAGGTGCTCACCGGCAGTCTGCCGGCGCACGTCCGGCGGCTCAACGACGCCCCGGACGCCTGGTTGTCGCGCTGAGGATGCCGGCCGGGCGATCCTCGGCGTACGGTAATGCCACCGGTTGAAACGGACGAACCGGCTGATCGGGATCGAGGTCAGAGATGGGCGATATCGGTCCGCGCCGGCAGCGCTATGAGGTCCTGCCGGTGCCCGGCTACGGACTCGACGACGCCGACCTGTGGACCGTCCCGCAGCGGATGACCGTCCCGTCACCCGAACCGATGCCCGTGCCCCATCCAGAGCCGGTCCCCGAACCGGTGCCCGGCCCGGGCCCGGTGCCCGGCCCGCCGCCGCAACCAGGGCCGGGCCCCGCGCCGGTGCCGTCGGTCGAGCGCGGCTCCGAGCGGCGTCGGCGCTAGGCGCCACCGGTGGGGGAGTTCTGCGGCACCGAGCCGCTGGTCGGCGAGATCCTCGGCCTGCGGACGTTCCGCATCGACGACTCGGGGACGTTGCTGCCGCTGTACTCCGACGGTGCCTGGTACGACGGGGTCAACACCGCGGTCTGCTCGCCGCCCACCGGTTCGCATCACCGGGGCCCGCACCGGGTACCGGCCGACGACTGCGAGTGCGGCTTCTACGCCTATGGCAGCGTGGACGCCGCCGTGCAGAACCGGCAGACTCGCTACGTCCAGGCCGTCGTCTCGTGCTGGGGCGACGTCGTGGCCGGGACGAAGGGGGTGCGGGCCGCCCACGCCCGCGTCGACGCGCTCTGGATGAGCCCTGCGGCGCCGTCCTGGCTGCGCGCGCGCGTCTCCACCCGCTACCCGTCCGCGCGCCTGTATGCCGACGCCGGGGCGATGCTCGCCGAACACCCGTTGACCGAACTCGACTGTTACGAGCGCCCGCGGCCGCGTCGGGTCGGACCGGTGGTCGCCGCCGTGGTGGGCATAGCGGCGCTTCTCGGCCTCGGTCTGCTGCCGTTCGAGATGCTGCAGGGGAGTACCGCACTGTGGACGGCGTGGCTGTTGGTCACCGGGGCGGTGGCCGCGGGGACGGGCTGGCTGATGGTGGGCACCCACGGCGCGGGCCACTTCGCCGCCGCGTTCGTCATGGCGGGCGTGTTGGCGTGGCTCCTGGCCCCGGTATTCGGGATCACCGGCTGGGTGCTCCGCGTTCCGTTGCTGCGCGGTATTGCCGTGGCCGTGGGCGGGTACCTGCTGGCCCTGCGCCCGCACTACTTCCCGGTAGTCCGCGCCGCGCGCGAGCGGGCGTTCTGCGGCGTGCGCGCCTGAGCCTCCCGCCCGGCCCATCCGTAGGATCGCGGGATGACCTCGTCCCGTGCCGTCGCCCGAGCCACCACGCGACGGCTCGACGCGGCGACGGGCGGCGGTCGGATCACCCGCACTGTCCTGCCCGGCGGGCTGCGGGTGGTCACCGAGGCGATGCCGGGCGTGCGCAGCGCGAGCGTCGGAGTCTGGGTTCCCGTCGGTTCGCGCGACGAGACGCCGGCGCTCGCCGGGTCCAGTCACTTCCTCGAGCATCTGCTCTTCAAGGGCACGACCACTCGGTCGGCGCTCGACATCGCCAGCGAGATGGACGCGGTGGGCGGCGAGTTCAACGCCTTCACCGAAAAGGAGCACACCTGCTTCTACGCCACGGTTCTGGACCGCGACCTTCCGCTCGCGATCGACATCATCGGCGACGTCGTCCTCAACGCGACGATCACAGCGCAGGACGTCGACGTCGAGCGCGGTGTCGTCCTCGAGGAAATCTCCATGCGAGACGACGATCCGTCCGACCTGGTGCACGACGAGTTCGCCACCGCCCTGTTCGGCGACGTGCCGCTCGGCCGGCCGATCCTCGGCACGGAGGACTCGATCCGGACGCTGAGCCGGCGCCAGATCAACGGCTACTACCGGCGGCGGTACACCGCTGACTCAATGGTGATCTCGGTGGCCGGCAATCTCGACCACGCCGACGTCGTCCGCTTGGTGCGCCGCGCCTTTGCCGACAGACTCGACGAGACGCTGGGGCCGCGCCCGCCGCGTCCGTCGGTCGACGGCGCTTCGGAGTCCGGCCGGCCGGCGCAGCGGGTTGTCGTTCGCCCCGACGAGACCGAGCAGGCCAACCTCGTCCTGGGGTGCCGCGGCCTCTCGCGCCACGATCCGCGCCGGTACGCGGTGGGTGTCCTGTCATCGGCGCTCGGCGGCGGCATGAGCTCGCGGTTGTTCCAACGGGTGCGTGAGGAACGCGGGCTGGCCTACTCGGTGTATTCCTTCTCGAGCGGGTACGCCGATGCCGGCATGTTCGGCGTCTACGCCGGATGCCAGCCGGGCAAGACCGATGAGGTTCTCTCGCTCATCGTGACCGAGCTCGACGCCGCCGCCCGCGGTGAGCTGAGCGCGGCCGAGATCGAGCGTGGGAAGGGACAGATGCGCGGTGCGACGGTGCTCGGCCTCGAGGACGCCGGCTCCCGGATGACCCGCATCGGCAAGAGCGAGGTCGCCTACGGCGACATCATCGGGCTGGACGAGGTGCTGCGGCGCGTCGATGCGGTCACGGTCGGCGATGTCGCCGCGGCCGCGGCCGAGTTGCTCAGCCGGCCCCGCTGCCTCACCATCGTCGGACCCTTCGGGGACCACGACTTCGACGGCGCAGTCTGAAACCGGGAGTGGGACATGAGTGAGGCGATCAGAGTCGGCGTGCTCGGTGCGCGCGGCCGGATGGGCCAGCAGGTGTGCCGGGCGGTCGACGCGGCCCCCGACCTCGAGGTCGTCGCCATGGTGGACGCGGGGGACTGGCTCTTCAGCGTGGCCGACGCCGACTCCCAGGTGCTCGTCGACTTCACCCATCCCGACGTCGTCATGGACAACATCCGGTTCGCCATCGACCAGGGCATCCATGCCGTGGTCGGCACGACGGGCTTCACCGACGAACGCCTCGACACCATTCGCACCTGGCTCGCCGACTCGCCCGCGACCGGCGTCCTCGTCGCACCGAACTTCGGCATCGGGGCCGTCCTGTCGATGAAGTTCGCCCAGCTGGCCGCTCGTTACTACGAGTCGGTCGAGGTCATCGAACTGCACCACCCGAACAAGGCCGACGCGCCCAGCGGCACCGCCCTGCGGACGGCGGAACTGATCTCGGCCGCGCGGCACGAGGCCGGCATGGCGCCGCCGCCCGACGCCACCACCCAATCGCGCGAGGGCGCGCGGGGTGCCGACGTCGAGGGCGTGCACGTGCATTCGCTGCGCATAGCCGGCATGGTCGCGCACCAGGAGGTCCTCTTCGGGGCCGAGGGCGAAACGCTGAGCATCCGCCACGACTCCCTGGATCGGGTTTCGTTCATGCCCGGTGTGTTGCTCGCCATCCGCTCCGTCGCGTCCCGTCCGGGCCTCACCGTCGGTCTGGAAGCGCTGCTCGACCTGTGAGCTAGTCAGCATGAGTTTGCCCGACATCCTGGGTCCTGGCCTTCGCGTGGTCATCGCCGGAACCATCGCCGCGTGGGACCGCGACGCGCTCGAGCACTATTACGCCGGCGCCGGCAATTCGTTCTGGCTGCTGCTGCACGAGAGTGGGTTGACGTCGCGGCTGCTCGCACCGGACGAGGACCAGCTGCTGCCGAGCTACCGGGTCGGCCTCACCGACCTGATCCGCACCGAACCGTCCCCGCGGGGCGAGCCGCCTCGCTTCGATGTCGCCGGCTTTCACGCCAAGATCGCTGCTGCCGCTCCCGAAGCGCTCGCGTTCGTCAGCAAGACGGCCGCGTCGTCCTACGCCCGGGCCGCGGGCGAGCGAGCACCGCGTGGGTACGGCGAACTGTCCTGGTCGGTTGTCGACTGCCCGGCCTTCGTCCTGCCCGGCCCGTCGGGCGCGAACAACGGCATGCCGCTGCCGCTGCGGATCGCGCTGTGGCGCGATCTGGTCGACTTCCTCGACTCGCTCTGAGCGCGGTCGCTCAGTCGTTGCCGACGTGCGTGTCGAGCCAGGCGATGAGCGGGACGATGCCGCGCCAGCCCTTCACGATCTCCGCCTTGGCCTTCGGCGTGCCCAGCCAGTCGGGACAACCCAGGTCGGCCGCCGCCGTCAAGGTCTTGTAGCGCAGCAGTTCCGCACGCGGATGGTTCTTCGGATACCCCGACGGCACCCGGGTCAGCTGCTCGCCGCCGATCGTCAGCTTCTTCCGGCGTGCCGTTGCCAGCGTGCGCTCGAGCTGGGGTCCGGCGACGTCGTCCGCGACCGCCCGGCGCAGCCGCTCGACCTGGGTCGTGGACGTCTCCCAGTAGCCGCCGGCCAGTCGCAAGCCCGCGGCCGAGACCTGCAAGTACAGCGACGACTCGCTGAACCACGCCCCCTGGTGGGTCTTGTACGGCGTCTTGTCCTTGGCGAAGCGGACGTCGCGGTACGGGCGGAAGAGTTTGGCCGGTCCGAACTGCTTCTCCAGCTCAGCGGCCAACGCTTCGATCGGCGCGCGGACCGACTCGTCGTAGATGTGTTTGTGCGCCGTCCAGAACGACTTGGTGTTGTCGGCGTCGAGGTCCTCGTAGAAGTCGAGGGCGGCGATCGGGATCCCCTGAAAACTCATCCCAGGCCCTGAAGGGACGTGTGCAGACGGATCTCGCGCAGTTCGCTGGCTCCGGTGTCCAACGCGCGGACGAGCCCGTCTGGCGCCCAGCCGGCCGAGATCAGGAACTCGCGCGACACCGCGTCGCCCTCGGGTATCCAGGCGACTGCTCGCGTCATGCCGTCGCCGCGCGCGTGGTCGACGACCGCGGCCAACAGCCGCGAGCCGTGCCCGCGCCGGCCCCACCTCGGCTCGACCAGGATCACGGCCAGCGCGACTGTCGTGGCCGGCTCCGGGTCGTCGGTTTCGAGATCGTCGGCTGGCCCCAACGCGGCGAAACCGACCCGCCAGTCCTGCTCCTGCGCGACGAGCACGTGGTGGCGCCGGTCCGGCGGTTCGGAGATGGCTGCGCCCCACGTGGCCGCCGCGTCGTCCACGGTGACGCCGTCCAGGACCGCCGACGGGAGGATCTCCGCGTACGCGCTCCGCCAGGTCTCGACCTGGATCCGGCCGATCTCGGCCGCATCGTCCGGACGGGCAGGTCGAACACTGACATCGGCCATGCCCCGACCCTAACGACGCGTCAGGTCAGGGGTGTACCGGCCCGGGCGTCGACGATGTCCGGTTCCTCGTTGGTCGCTGCCGAGACGACGTGAGCCACGACCGCGACGACTGCGCCGATGACGATGAACATGACGCCGGCGCCGGTGTAGCTGTTCGGCGCGGCCTTCTCCACGAGCAATCCGATGCCGATCACCAGGCCGACCGCCCACGCCCAGGACGTGAAGCGGCGCCCGTAGCGACCGCCGTACCAGCTCAGCGAAAGGCCCAGGACGATCAGCATGATCCCGGTACCCACCTGCTTGAAGCTGGGTGCGGCCGCGACCACCCCGCCCGCGGTCGTCCCGAAGGCGGCATAGGCCATCGCCACTCCGGCCCCGCTGCGGCCCTCCTTGTCCAGGAAGGCGGCGATGGCGTAGTACGCCAAGCCGAAGGTCAAGCCGATCGCGGCCAACGAGTCGGTGCCGCTCGTGTTGAAGCCGTGGCCGGAGGTCGCCGAGAATGCCGTGCGGCCCAGTGAGTGACTGGCCACCTTGATGCCGATGTAGGCGGGCAGGGCGACAGCAGCGGCGCCGAGCAGGAACGACCGCCCGCGCGCACCGGGGACGAACAGGTAGCTGCCCAGCCACACGATGATCGAGACGATGTACACGGCATCGAGGTTGAACGGCAGGCCGCCGGTCACGGTGTTGCCGAGGTCGAAGGTCAGGAACATGAGCACGAGAGGAACGGCCACGGCCCCGCTGACGATGCCCGCGGTGGCAAGGGGACCACGCCGCCGGATGACGACCAACGTGTACCCGACGGCGGCCAGGACGAGGAACAACACCGCTCCGAGGAAGCGTCGGCTGCTGCCGTTCGAGGACACATCGCCGTTGTCGGAGAAGTTGATGTCGAAGCCGTCGGCGAGGTAACCGACCGTCCAGATCAGCAGGCCGATCAGGACGAGCGCCGCCCCCGCTCCGGCCAGCGAGATGCCGAAGCGCGGTTCGGGGCGGCGTTCGAGCCGCGCGCCGAGCCGATCGGCGACGGAGGTGCCGGCGGGCGCGGGGTCGCCGGTTGCCAGGTAGCCGCTCTGGGGGTAGCCACCGGGTTGGTACTGCGGCTGCGGCGCGTACTGCGGCGGCTGATACTGCGGCGGCTGATACTGCGGCGGGACATCCTGCGGTGGTCCTCCGCCGCCCGGGGTCGGCCGCGCGTGCGGCGATCCCGATGACGGGGGGCTCGGCGCCTGCCACTCGCCCGGCGGGGGGTACTGCGGCTCGCCGGGCCCGTTTCCGGCGTCTGGCGGCTGCGGCGGTTCAGTCATGAGGCCGAACCTAACGCGGCCACATGCCGATCGCGCGCAGGCTGTGGATCACGCGCCAGGCATGTCCGGTCCGGCGCTGGCCTCGGCGAACGCCTCGGCTTCGGCGCGTTCCCGGCTGCGCTTGCGGAAATGGAGCAGCACGTACACCGCGATCAAGAGCGCGAGGATGGCCAGCGGGGCCCACGTCAACGTCTCGCCCACGACGCCCAACGCGGAGGCGAAGGCATAGCCCAGCAGCACGCAACCCGGCGCCCAGACGATGCCACCCACGGCGTTCCAGAGCAGGAAGGTCCGGTACCGCATGCCACTCATGCCGGCCATGGACGGCATCAGCGCGCGCATCAGAGCGGTGAGCCGGCCGAGCAGCACGGCCTTCCCGCCATGGCGGTGGATGAATCCGTCCACCGCGGCCCAGCGGTGCTCGCCGATCCAGCGGCCGAGGCGGGACCGGCGCAGCGACGGGCCGAACTTCCTGCCGAACTCGTAACCGACCGAGTCACCACCGATCGCGCAGACGACGGCGATGGCGATCATGATCCCGAGATTCAGGTTGCCGTACTTCGAGTTGCAGAACACGCCGGCGACCAGCAGCGCGGTCTCGCCCGGCAGCACCATTCCGACGAGGAACGCCGCCTCGGCGAAGGCAAGCCCTCCGGCGACGAGGTACAGCCACAGGCCGACCGTCTCGCCGATCGACCTCATCACGTGCTCGAACATCGCCACATGGTGTCACGCCGACCGGTATCGGTGTCGGTGTCGCACCATACGGTTGGCCAGTGGTGCACCGATGACCGAGCTGCCCCGGCTGACCCTGGCCCAGGCCCGCCGAATCGCGCTCGCGGCCCAGGGTTTCGCCGAGCCCCGACCCGCTGGTCGCGTCGACGCCCGCCACATCCGCCGGGTTCTCGACCGGATCGCGATCCTGCAGATCGACTCGGTCAACGTCGTCTCGCGGGCGCACTACCTGCCGGTCTTCGCCCGGCTCGGCCCCTACCGGCACGAGATCCTCGACCGGATCACCGCCTACACGCCGCACCCGAAGCGGCCGGAGATGTTCGAGTACTGGGCCCACGCCGCTTCGCTGATCCCGGTCGAGATGCAACCGCTGCTCCGCTGGCGCATGCAGCGCGCCCACCTCGAGCCCTGGCCGGCCATCCGGCGGATCGCGAAGGACAACCCGGCGCTGCTCGAGGACGTGCTGTCACTGATCACCGAAAACGGCCCGATCACCGCCGGCGAGACGGGGATCCCACGGCCGGCGCCGCGACCCGGCCACATGTGGAACTGGCACGACGGCAAGATCGCGCTGGAGTACCTGTTCTACGAGGGACGCGTGACCACGGCGAAGCGGGTCAATTTCGAGCGGTTCTACGACCTGACCGAACGCGTGATCCCGGCCGCCGTCCTCGCCCA
>NZ_JBHEMO010000076.1:0-62314 GCF_046262535.1 Jatrophihabitans sp.
GCTGCCGACTGGGCGCCGCGCTGCGTCAGGCCCGCGGGAGTCGCAGCATGGTCGAGGTCGCCGCCGCGGCCGGCGTACCCGTCGAAACCCTGCGCAAGATCGAGACGGGCCGGATCGCGACGCCGGCCTTCTTCACGGTCGCCGCTCTCGGCGAGGTCCTCGGCCTCGAGCTGGCGTCGCTCGCCGCCGACGTCGCGCCGGCCGACAAGGCGGCTACGGCGTAGTCGAGCGCCACGTCGACAACGCGGCACGATCGTCCTCGGACATCTCACCCCGCGCGAGCACCCGCGACAGGTCGAGACCCTCCAGAGCCGCCCGGAAGGCCGCTTCGATGGACGGATCGTCGCGGCCCGCTGTCTCCAGATAGTCGTCGACGATCTCGTCGGGCTCGACCTCGATCCGAGCGCCAGAACACCCCTCGTGGCGTCGAGGAGCCGTCAACGCGCCGGCGTCCCCCGAGGTCGCGAGCGGTCATCCGTAAGGCTATTCGGGCATCCTTCCGACTGTGATCATTCCGAAGATCCGCGACCCTCGGCTCGTGACGATCCGACGGGGCGGGACCCTCACCGACTCAGATCACCGGCTACTCGCACTGTGGGCGGCGGCGTGCGCCGAGCACGTGCTTCACCTCTTCGAGGCGGCCCGGCCCGACGACCTCCGACCGCGCGAAGCGATCGGGGCGGCGCGGGCCTGGGTGCGCGGCGAGGTGGGAATGATGCAGGCGCGGGCCGCCGGCGGCCACGCGATGGGCGCGGCGCGCGACCTCCGCGGAGCGCCGCGGCATGCCGCCTACGCTGCTGGGCAGGCCGGCGCGGTGGCGCACGTCGCCGCCCACGACCTCGGTGCCGCCGCCTACGCGATCAAAGCCGCGCGGGCCGCGGCCCCGGGAGCCGGCGAGGATGCCGGGCGCCGTGAGTGCCAATGGCAGCGCCGGCAACTCCCGGCGGCGATACGCGAGCTCGTCCTCGACGACCAACGGTCGCGCAACGACATCTGCTGGTCGGTGTTCGACTGCTGAGGGCAGCGCTGCCTGCAGCAGCGCGACGGGACATCGAGGTCTTGCGCTCGCCAGGGTGGCCTCATGAGCAACGACACCTGGGTTCCCGGACGCGAACTGGACGAGCAGATCTATCGACAGCTGTTCGAGCGGCGGACGCTGCTGCTCGGCGAACCGCTCGAGCACTGGAACAGCAACCGGCTGTGTGCCGGCCTCTTGCTGCTCAGCGCCGAGAATCCGGAGGCCGACATCCGCCTGCTCATCAACTCCCCCGGCGGCTCGGTACCGGGGATGCTGGCGATCCGCGACTGCATGCGGGCGATTCCCAACGACGTCGTCACGGTCAACCTCGGCATGGCGTACAGCGCCGGCCAGTTCCTGCTCAGCTCGGGCACGCGCGGCAAGCGGTACGCGCTCGCCCGGTCGAAGGTCTTGCTGCACCAGGGCTCGGCCGGCATCGGCGGCACTGCGCAGGACATCGCCATCCAGGCCGATGACCTGCGCCGGACGCGTGACACCGTGCTCGAACTCATCGCGGCGGACACCGGGCAGGACATCGCAACCGTCGAGCGGGACTCGCGCCGTGACCGTTGGTTCAGCGCGGAAGAGGCGTTGGCCTACGGTTTCGTCGACGCCGTCGTCGAGTCGGGGCACGACGTGCTGCCGGGCCCGCAGCGGCCCGTCGGGCTGGGGGCGCGACGGTGAGCACGTACGCGATCCCCTACGTCACCACCCGCACCAGTCAGGGCGAGCGCACCGTCGACATCTACAGCCGGCTGCTCGCCGAGCGGGTGATCTATCTCGGCACCGGCATCGACGACGGCGTGGCCAACGCGATCATCGCCCAGCTCATCCACCTCGAATCGGAGAACCCGGACCGGCCGATCAACCTCTACATCAACTCCGCCGGCGGCTCGATCCCGGCCACGCTCGCCATCTACGACGCAATGCAGTACATCCAATGCGACGTCGAGACGACGTGCGTCGGCGAGGCGTCGGCGACGGCGGCGATGCTGCTCGCCGGTGGCGCGACCGGAAAGCGGCAGATCCTCCCCCACGGCCGGGTCGTGATCCATACGCCGGCCGCGGAGGGCCGCGGAACGATCCCCGACCTGGTGCTCGAGGCCGACGAAGTCGAGCGGGTCCGGACGATGCTGGAGGAGATCTTTGCCGAGCACACCGGACGCACGCCGGCGCAGGTGCGCGACGACACCGAACGCGACCTGATCCTGACGCCGTCGGCTGCCGTCGAGTACGGCGTCGTCGACGCGATCCTCACCCGCCGAGCCCGGCCGGAGGAGGGCTAGGCCGCGAGGCAGACCGGCCCGCGGGCGAGGTGCTGCCCGGCGCGCCGGGTCAGCTCGTGCACCGACAGCCCGAGCGCCCCGGAGACCGCCGACAGGATCTCCGACGACGGGTCCTTGCGGCCGCGCTCCAGCTCGGACAGGTACTGCGGCGAGACACCGGCCCGGCCGGCGACGTCGGCGATCCGTTCCTCACGCCGGCTGCGTTCCTCGCGCAACTGCTCACCCAGCGCTTCTCGCCACAAGGGCTCCGGGTCACGGACGCTTCGCGGCCGGAGCGGGAAGACGTTCGTCATGCAGCCGAATGCTAGCGAGGTGGCGACCACGGCCGCGCGTGCGTTCGCTCAGGGCCGACGCCGACGAGCTGCCCGTCGGCGTCGGTCACGACGACCAATGTCAGTGCCAGTCGCTGATCTGGACGTCACGGGGTGAGGGTGCCCCCTCCCCTGTCTCGAGCAGGGACTTGAGGCTCATCAGGAAGAGCGCCCACTTCGTGCTGCAGTGGTACATGAAGTCGACGGGCTTCTCCCAGCCGCGGTGCTCGAACATGATGATCGTGTAGTCGCCGTCCTGATGGATGTGCCAGTCGATCTCGGTGCCCACCCATTCCTCGGGGCCCTCCGTCACCTCCCACAGCACTCGCCGGCCCGGCTCCTGGTCGCGCACGGTCATGTCGAAGCCGCCGGGTAGTAAGCGGAACTTGATGACGCCACCGACGTCCGTCTCCCCCGAGGTGTCGTCGGTCCACCAGCCCGAGAGGCCGTCGATGGTTGTCAGTGCGTTGTAGACCGCTTCGGGTGACGACGACTCGACGCCGATCCGGTGCAGGATGTCGACCATTTCATTGCCTCTTTCTCGGTTGCTTCTCTGGTTGCTTCTCGGCTTGCTTCTCTGATTGCCTTTCTTGGGCGCGCTGGATCGTTTCGGCGATGCGCTTGATGCGCTGCAGCCTCGCGTCCCACGTCGCGCGGACCGTGGCCAGCTGGTCGACGGCGCGCGCCAATTGCGCGTCGTCGACGCGGTAGCGCGTCTCGCGGCCGACCGGTGTGGCATGCACGAGGCCGACGCGGTCGAGCACTCCCAGGTGCTTTGCCACGGCCTGCCGGGTCACCGGCAGTTGCTCGCTCAGAGCGGTCGCCGTTCCGTCGCCGCTGACCACGAGCAGGTCCAGCAACCGGCGGCGCGTCGGGTCGCCGATCGCCGACCACAGGTCGTCGTCGATGGCCGTGGTCATGGTGTGGCGGCGAGTTCGTCGGCCCGGGCGGCCAGGCGGGGAAGGAATGAGTTCCACCCGTTCTCGTGGTCGCGGTACTGCTCCTCGAGGACGGCGATCTCCCAGCCCATCTCGCGGAAACCCGTCTCGCTGAAATGAAGGGTGGTTCCCGATCCGGACGGGATCAGCTCGAACGTCACGAGCAGCGAGTTGCCGGCGGCGGCGACGTCGCCGTCGGAATGGGTCCAGCGGAAGGAGAACAAGCGGGGCCGGTCGGCCTCGACGACCGTCATCCGCATGGCCTGAGTGCGACCGGTGGCCGCCTCGGTCCAGACGAGCTCCCCCTCGGCGCCGGCCACTGCTCCGATCTCGGTCTCGGCGTCCCACCATTCCCGGATGTGCTCGGGACTGCTGACGACGTCGTAGACCACGTCCGGGGATGCATCGATGTGCAGCTCCCGGTCGATGCTCGCGTACTCCATGGCACTCTCGCTTTCTGCAACGTTTGGTTGCATGTCACGTTAGCCCAGGTGTTCACGATGCGCAACTATCGGTTGCGTTAGGGACTGCACACGATCTGCTGGGATGTGACCGACACGGCGCCGGCGCTGTGGCATTACCGCCCCTGAGCGCCGGGCCGCGCCGACTACGTTGATCTGATGCAGGAAGGTGCCGGACGCGAGCGACCCGGCGTGGACGTGCCGGATTCGCGCGGCCGCCTCGAGCTCGACCGCATCGGGCGCGACCTGGAGCGCAATCCGCGCGTCAGGATCCGCGACGTCGAGATCACGTCGAACGGTTGGCACGTGCTGCGCCGCACCACCTTCGACTACCTCCGGGCCGACGGCACGTCGGAGACCCAGCAGCGTGAGACCTACGACCGCGGCAACGGCGCGACGATCCTGCTCTACGACGCCGACCGCCGGACGGTGCTGCTGACCAGGCAGTTCCGCTACCCGGCCTACGTGAACGATCACCCGGACGGCATGCTCATCGAGGCGGCGGCCGGACTGCTCGACGACGACGATCCGGAGACCGCGATCCGCCGAGAGGCGAGCGAGGAACTCGGGGTCGCGGTCGGGCCGCTCGAGCACATCTACGACGTCTACATGAGTCCGGGGTCGGTCACCGAGCGAGTCCACTTCTACGCGGCGTCCTACCGTCCGACGGACCGCACCGGCGCTGGTGGCGGAGTCGAGGCGGAGGGCGAGGACATCGAGGTGCTGGAGCTCGATTTCGACGACGCCCTCGCCATGATCGCGGACGGACGGATCGTCGACGGGAAGACCATCATGTTGCTGCAGTGGGCCGGGCTGGGGGGGCCGTTCGGCGGACGATGACGTCGGCGCCGCTGGTCCGGGAGCCGCGCGCTACGGTGCCGGAGTGCCCCGGCTGATCGTGCTGAACGGACCCCCGGCGGTCGGGAAGACGACCCTGGCGCGCCGCTACGCCGACGATCACCCACTCGCCATGGCGCTGGACCTCGACAGCCTGCGCCGGCTGCTGGGTCGGTGGCGCGACGATCACCAGCGGGCCGGGCTGGTGGCGCGCGCGATGTCGCTGACGATGGCGCGTCAGCACCTTGCGGCCGGGCTCGACGTCGTGCTGGCGCAGTACCTCGGCCGACCGCAGTTTCTCGACGAGGCCGCGCAGGTGGCCGAGCAGGCCGGCGCGCAGTTCTGCGAATTCGTACTCATGGACAACCGTGACGAGATCGTCCGCCGCTTCCAGGCCCGCACCGCGGCCGCGGCCAGTCCCGCCGACGTCGACGCCGGCTGGTTGGTCGCGCAGGTCGGCGGCAAGGACGCCATCTTCGCCATGATCGACCGGCTGCTGCTCATGATCTCGTCGCGGCCGCACGCGCAGGTGCTTCAATGTCCCGAGGGCGCCGTCGAGTCGGTGTACCGCGAGCTCGTGGCGATGTTGCCCGGATGACCTGGGTGGACGTGCCCGGTCGCCCCTGGGCCGCACCGTCAACCGAACAGCAGTGACGAGTAGGCGAGGTAGACGGCGCCGGCGGTGACCGCACCGAGCGCGAGGGCGCCCGCGCGTCTCGTTCCCGCAACCCGCCCGGACGTTCCCGCCACGGCGGCTAGCAGCACGGCCCCCGCGAGCTCGACCCAGCCCGGTCCGGGTGGGCCGGCCAGGCGGACGACGTACGCGCCCTCCCCCGCGAGTACACCGGCGAGGACCAGCAGCGCCGACATGCGGTCCCCCGCGCTGCCCCAGCGGACGAGGAACGCGCCCAGGCCGGTCAGCGGACCGATCCAGAGGGCGGCCATCGTCCAGAGCACCTGCTCGCTCTCGGTGGCCGGAATGTGCAGCACCTGGGCGACGTAGAGGTAGTACCCGGCTACATCGCCGAGCAGCGCGAGTAACCCGGCGGCGATCGCCGTCCCCCTCGTCCGACCGGCGACCGCCGCCACCGCGAACGCCACGACCGTCCAGACGGCGCCGGAGTTGGCGACCGTCGACCACTCGGCCGGGACGACGCCCTGCAAGTACGCGGTCAACCCGCCCGCGGCGAGCCCGGCGAGCGCGGCCCCGCCCGCGCCGGCGACCGACGAGGAACTGGATCGGATGGCAGTCATGCCGCCACTCTGGCCAACAAACCATAAGGGCGGCATTCGTAGGCTCGTCCCATGGACCAGAGCACCGCCGCCGAATTCGCGAGCCGCTGGGTCGGTCCGTGGAACAGCCACGACGTCGGAGCGGTGCTCGCGCACTTCACCGATGATGTGGTCTTCACCTCGTCGGTGGCCGCGCGATTCCTCCCCGAGACGGGCGGGGTCTTCCGCGGCCAAGCGGCGCTGCGCGCCCATTGGGCGGCTGCCCTTGCCCGGCTTCCCGAACTGCACTTCGAGGTGCTCGGCACGTGTGCCGGCGTCGACCACCTCGTCATCAACTATCGAAACCACGTCGGCGACCTCGTCTGCGAGGTACTGCGCTTCGACGGCTCCCTCGTGGCCGAGGGCCACGGCACGTACCTGTCCGACGACGCGGCCCGCGCAAGCGGTCTGCTTCGGTGACGGCGCGCTAGCCGGCGTACCCCGCCAACGCGGGCTCCGTGGCGACGTGCGGGTAGCGCGCCACTTGGGTGCCGGCCACGACGGCCACGCGAAGCAGGTTCACGACGGCCGACTGCAGCGCCACCCTGGCATCGTCAGTTGGGTGCACACCGACCTGCTTGTCCGGTTCGCCGTGGCCGGGCCGGTGTGAGTGAGGGCGTCCATGACCAGGGCGAAACCAACCGGGTCGAGCGTGCCCATGGTGAGGTGGTCGGCGACGTGCAGTGGACAGATCGACTGCACGACCACGTTGCTGATCCGACCGGGCCCGGTGTGCAGAGCCGAACTCGCGGCCGGCCCGAGGTTGGGGACCACGACCTCGTCCAATGTCGCCGTGTAGATCTGCGTGTAAGAGATCCCTGCGTAGGTCTCCTGCCCGGCGTTGAGCGCACGCAGGAACGCTGACCCCGTTCGCTGCTGCCAGAACGACGGCGCGCAACCGAGCCCGCACACCGCCTCTGCGTCGAGCGTGCGGTGGTTGGACGGGTCGATGCCGACGAGGTCGTCGACCATGGCCTGGGTGTCCGGCCACCACTTGAGCGCCCAGCGGGGCACCATGCCGCCCTGGCTGAAGCCAACGACGGACACCTGCCGATGCGCTGCGGCAAACATCGTCCGCACGGCGTACACCACGTACTCCCCCGCGGTCTGGACGTCGCTCATCGCGTGGTTGGGCAGGGTCACCGCACACCACGGTCGGTGGGCGGCAGTGAAGACCTTCTCGTAGTTCCAGCTGAAGTTGACCTCGGGGGTCAACGTGGTGCCGGGGACTAGCAGGACGGGACGGCCCGAGCTGAGATCGCCGGAGCAGTGGAGGGCGCGAGCCAACGTGGCGGAGGGAACGGTGAGGGCCCGTCCGGACGCCGCCGCGGGACCCGACGTCGCCGTGGCCAGGCCGCTGTGAGCGCGGCCGTCACGGCGGCGACGAACACCTTTCGCATGATCAGCACCGTACCCGGAGGTATCGGCCGTCACTCCGCGGTTGACAGGCGGGTATGCCACCGGGATAGTCGGAACTCTACCTGCGACGACGTGTATCAGGTACCGCGCGATACGGGAGGACGACCGATGGCTGCTGAGCGGCTGCGACGGGTGACCTCGAGCGACGGTGTGACTCTGGCGGTGTATGAACGGGGCGACCCGACGGCGCCGACGATCGTCGCGATCCACGGGTATCCGGACGACCACTCGGTCTGGGACGCGGTGGTGCCCCTGCTGGCCGACCGCTTCCACGTCGTCACCTACGACGTCCGCGGAGCCGGCGGTTCGGACAAGCCCCGGGCCCGCAGCGCCTACCGGTATGCGCGGCTGACCGACGACCTGGCTACGGTGCTGGACGCAGTGAGCCCGGATGCCCCGGTGCACCTGCTGGCCCACGACTGGGGCTCGATCCAGGTGTGGCCCGCTCTCCCCCAGCTTCCCGGTCGCATCGCCACGTTCACGTCCATCTCCGGCCCGTCGCTCGAGCACGGCGGGATCTGGTTACGGAAGGTGCGCGAACACCCATGGGCCTCGCTGCGTCAGATGGGCCACTCGTACTACCTGGCGCTGTTCCAGCTGCCCGGGCTGCCCGAGCTGGTGGTGCGCAGCGCCGTCGCCGATCGCAAACTCCGTGCCGCGGGTCACACCGGGGCCAGCGTCGACGACCGGGTTCACGGCGTGATGCTGTACCGCGCCAACGCCTTCGGCGCGGTCCGCCGACCCCGTCCTCGGCCCGTGGCCGTACCGGTGCAGCTCATCGTGCCCGAGTCCGATCCGTTCGTGACGCCCCAGATCGCCGTGGGCGCGGCCGAGCCGTGGGTGCCCGACCTGACCGTGCATCGCGTCGCGGGTGGCCACTGGATCGTGACCGAGCAGCCCGACCTTGTCGCCGAGCTGACAGCGGACCACATCGACAATCACCTGCAAACGGGCGTCGTGCGATGACGGCCGTCAAGCTCGCCGCGCCCGACCGGGTGGCGCTGCACGCCCGCGAGGTGCGCTTCGATTGGACCGGCCTGCCGCTGCGGTGGATTCCGGGCGAGGCGTTCGCCTCGCACATGCTCAACGTCCTGCACATTCTCCTGCCCGAAGGCGAACGCTGGTTCGTGAAGGTCTTCGCCGAGGCTCTGCCGCTGATCGAGGACGACCAGCTGCGCGAGGACGTGTTGGGGTTCATCGGTCAAGAGGGCATGCACGCCGGCGCGCACCAGGGCGTGCAGGACTACTTCGCCGAGCAGGGTCTCGAAACCGCGGAGTACGTGGCCGACCTGGAGCACCTGTTCCGACGGCTACTCGGCGCCCGCAATCTCACCGGCAAGAAGCGCGAGGAGTGGCTGATCGAGCGGATCGCGCTCGTGGCGGCCGTCGAGCACGTGACGGCGTTCCTCGGCAACTGGATCCTCAATTCCCCCGGCCTCGACGTGGCCGGCGCCGACGAACGGATGCTCGACCTGCTGCGTTGGCACGGCGCCGAGGAGGTCGAGCACCGATCGGTCGCCTACGACGTGTACATGCACGTGGACGGCCGGTATCTGCGGCGGGCACGCACCTACGTCGTCGGGGCGACCGCCCTGTGCTACCTCTGGGCCCGCGGCGTCAGCTACTTGATGGCGAACGATCCGACGCTGGATCGGCCGGTGAAGCCGCGGTGGCGCAGCCTCGTCAGCACGGCCCGGAAGGGCTTGACGCCGAGCTATCTCGACATCGCCGGGTGCGCCTGGCGCTACTTGCAGCGGGGTTACCACCCGAGCCAAGAGGGGTCGACGAGCCAGGCGGTCGCCTACCTCGCCCGGTCCCCGGCTTCTCTGGCGGCGGACGGCCGCCGCGGCGCGTGACGGCGCCGGAGCGCTACCACCCGCGGACGCCGTCGATGCGGGTGTTGGCGGTGATCGTCGCGGCCTACGAGAAGATGTCGGGTGTATCCGGCAGGCTTCGTCCTCCGGTGGTGCCGGTCGATCGCCGTCTTCGGGTTCGGGTCGGCCAGTTGCAACCCGAGGGCGAGGACGTCGTCGGCCTGTGCCTGGAACCGACGAACGGCTTGCCGCTGCCCGCTTGGCATCCCGGTGCGCACGTCGACGTCGAACTGCCTTCCGGCCGCCTGCGGCAGTACTCCCTCTGCGGCGAGCCGGCCCAGCGGGATCACTACCGGATCGCGGTGCGCCGCCTTCCCGACGGTGGCGGCGGATCGGTCGAGGTGCATGCCCTGCCCGTCGGCGCCGAACTCACGCTGCGCGGGCCGCGCAATGCCTTCCCGTTCATAGCCACCGACCGGTACCTCTTCGTCGCGGGGGGCATCGGTATCACCCCGATCCTGCCGATGGTGCGCGATGCGGTCGCGCGTGACGCCAATTGGACGTTGGTCTACACCGGGCGCACGCGGGCGACGATGCCGTTCCTCCAGCAGCTTGGTGAACTGGATCCCGATCGGGTCCACATCTGGCCCGACGACGAGTACGGCATCCCGGCCGGACGCACGATCGTCGGCCTGGCCGCACCGGGCGCCGCGCTCTATGCCTGCGGACCGCCGCCGATGATCGACGCGATTCGGGGCGAGATCCCCAGCGCGCGGATTGCCAGCCTGCATTACGAGCGGTTCTCGCCGCCGCCGGTGGCTGCGGGCCGGCCCTTCGAGATCGTCCTGGCCCGGAGCGGACACGTGGTGCCGGTCGGGGCCGATCAAACGGCGCTGGCAGCCGTGCGGTCCGTCCTGCCCGACGTCGCCTACTCGTGTCAGCAAGGCTTCTGTGGGACGTGCCCGGTCTCCGTGCTGGGCGGGGACGTGGACCATCGGGACCGCTGCCTGACCGACGTGCAGCGCACCAGCCGAATGGCGCTGTGCGTGTCGCGCGCCAGCGGCAGCGTGACGCTCGACCTCTAGCGTCCGCTCCCCTGCTCCGGCCGGCTACTCGCCGGTCTGGCCGTCGACCGACTCGCGCAGGAGATCGGCGTGACCGTTGTGCCGCGCGTACTCCTCGATCATGTGGACGAAGATCCAGCGCAGGGTGGGAATGCCACCCTCGGGCCAGACGCTCTGCGCGGCCTGCCGCCCGAGGTCACCGTCGGTCAGCGCCTGGGCCACGAACTCTCGCGAGCGCTGCACCGCCTCCCACCAGAGAGCGAAGAGTTCGTCCGGCGAATCGTCCGCGGCTGAGTGCCACTCCCAGTCCGGGTCGGATTTCCAGTCCACCGCGTCCCATGGCGCCCGTTTCGGCTGGCCGGCCAGGCAGCGGGAGAACCACAGGTCCTCGACGTAGGCCATGTGCTTGAGCAGGCCGCCGAGCGTCATGGACGACGCGGCGGTCGTTGCCCGCAATCCGTCGGAGTCCAGGCCACCGCACTTCCACGCCAGCGTGGCCCTTTGGTAGCCGAGAAAGCCCCTCAGGGTCTCGATCTCGTCCCCCGCGATCGGAGGCTCGGGGCGTCGCTGCTCTTCCAGATCGGTCATGATCGCGACGCTAGACCGGACAACCGACACCGCGCGTAGTGATCAAGTCCCACTCGGGCGCCTGCAGGCACGCCTCGCGGGGACTTGATCACGGCAAGTGATGGCGTGCGTACCGGCAGGCGACTCCGTCAGACGCCGACCGCTTTCTCGAGCGCGCCGAGTTCGTCGTCGAGGTACCCGAGCAGTCGCTGAAGATGCGGCACCGTCCTCCGGCAGCCGGTCAGGCCGAAGGCGATCTCGTCGGAGTAGCTGGTGCAGGTGATGTTCAGCGCCTGCCCGTCGAGCGGGATCGAGAGCGGGTAGAGACCGTCGAGCCGGGCGCCGTTCCAGTACATCGGCTGCCGCGGCCCGGGCACGTTCGAGATCACCAGGTTGAACGGCGGTCGCACGGACCCGGTCAGCCGCAGCAGCGGCCACAGGCCGAGCGGGCTGATGCCGATGGCGCTCATCGCCATGATCTGGGTCGGCGACAAGGACTGCAGGAACTCCTTGCCTTCCTCCATCGACGCGTGCACGGTGGTCAACCGGTCGCCGGCGTCGTCGTGGTCGGTGCCCAGGTTGCACATCACCGCGCCGACCGCGTTGCCACCGCCGTCCGTGGAGGACGAGTCCTCGCCGTGCAAGGACACCGGCACCATCGCGATCAACGGCGCGTCCGGCAGCGCGTCCATGCTGAGCAGGTAGTTGCGAAGCGCGCCCGAGCACATCGCCAGCACGACATCGTTGACGGTCGCGCCGCGCGCCTTGCCCACGACGCGGATGCGGTCGATCGGCCACGACTGCGCGGCGAACCGGCGCGCTCCGGTGATCGGCACGTTGAGCATCGACTTCGGTGCCGACAGCGACATCGCTCCGCTCTGGTCCTTCAGCGCCCGGTTCACCGTCCGGGCGAGCGCCGGCACCAGGCCGGCCGTCTCAGCGAGGAGCTGAAGCGGCGACGGACCCGATGAGCCCTTCGTGCCGCCCGGCTTCGGGGCCCGCTCGCGCGGTGCCCACGGCGGGGGCATGTCGCGCTCGGCGGCGTCGGGGCTCAGCATGCGGCCCAGCAGGCGCAGCGCGGACACCCCGTCCACCAGCGAGTGGTGCACCTTGAAGTAGATGCCATACCGCCCGTCGTCCAGCCCCTCGATGAGGTGCATCTCCCAGAGCGGACGGTGCCGGTCGAGCAGGGTCGAGTGCAGCCGCGAGCACAGCGCCAGCAGCTCGAGGATGCGCCCCGGCTGCGGCAGCGCGTTACGCCGTACGTGGTGCTCGAGGTCGAACATCCGGTCGCTCTCCCACCCCCACTGACCGAGCGAGGTGATCGAGCGGCGGGGCCGCTTCTGGAACAGCGGCGAGACCTCGTCCTTGGCGACCGCGTCGTCGAACATCCGTCGGACGTCGAGCGCGTCGGCACCGTCCGGTGGGACGAACAGTTGCAGGCTGCCCACGTGCATGGGGTGCTCGCGGGTTTCGGCGAGCAGGAAGAGCGACGAGGTCGGCGACATGGGCAGCAACATGTTCTGATCCTTCCACCGATCGCGTGGTCCTACCCGTTTTCTCCGATTCGACCGGGTGAGAGGTGGACTGTCCCGTGCGGATCGGCGCAATTGTCGGCGTCGTGCATCTGTTGCTCTTCGTGGTCGACCTGGAGGGTGACGTGGTCGATGCCGTGTCCGTCCGCCAGGCGGAGCCGCAAGGATTCGGCGACCTCGTGGCAGTCGAAGAGCGGACTGACCAGGACGTGGGCCGACATGGCCGTGGCCCGCGAGCCCAGCACCCAGACGTGCAGGTCGTGCACCTGGGCGACGCCGTCCACGGCCGCCAGCTCCTTTCCCAGCAACTGCGGGTCGATTCCGGGCGGGGCGGCTTCGAGGAAGACCCGACCGGCCTCGCGGACGAGCTTGGTCCCCGTCCACGTCATCAACGCGGCCACGACGAAGGTGGCCACGGGGTCCGCGCGCAACCAGCCCGTCCACAGGACGACGAGGCCGGCCGCGAAGGTCGCGCCGAACGCCCAGATGTCGGTTACCAGGTGCGCCAGGACGCCGCGGACGTTCAGCCCGGCGCGGTCGGCGCGTCCGGCCAGTGATGTCGCCAGGACGTTGACCAGCGCCCCGAACACCGCCACGACGGCCACCACTCCGCCGCGCACGTCGGACGGCTCGACGACCCGCCGGACACCCTCGAAGGTGAACCAGGCCGCCAGGAGCAGCAGCGTGATCCCGTTGGCCTGGCCGGAGAGGGCGTCGATGCGGGCGAAGCCGTACGTGTAGGCCCCGCGGGCCGGCCGCTCGGCGACCCGGGAGGCGGCGACGGCCAGCAGCAGCGCAGCCGCGTCGGTGAGCATGTGGCCGGCGTCGGCGATCAAGGCCAGCGAATGGGCCAACAGGCCGGCGATGGCCTCGGCGACCATGAAGGTGACGACGACCC
Organism: Jatrophihabitans sp.; assembly: GCF_046262535.1. Lineage (GTDB taxonomy): Bacteria > Actinomycetota > Actinomycetes > Mycobacteriales > Jatrophihabitantaceae > Jatrophihabitans. The sequence continues at coordinate 13,421 of NZ_JBHEMO010000076.1, forward strand.
CGAGGGCAGCCAGCAGCCAGCGCCGGTCGCGGCGCCCTGTTGCACCGTGGGAATGCGCGTGGGCGGACCCGGCCATGGCTCTACCCTCTCACCAGCCGGCGTGCAGCGGCCGTCCTTCGGCGAAGCCGGCAGTGCTCTGGACGCCCACCACGGCCCGTTCGTGCAGCTGGGTCAGGTTGACCGCGCCGGCATACGTGCAGGCCGAGCGAACCCCGGCGGTGATCGCGTCGATGAGGTCCTCCACGCCGGGACGCGCCGGATCGAGGAACTGCCGCCCGCTCGAGATGCCCTCTTCGAACAGGCCCTTGCGCGCCCGCTCGAACGGCGTCTCGCCGCTCGTCCGGCTGGCCACGGCGCGAGCCGACGCCATGCCGAAGCTGTCCTTGTAGAGCCGGCCGTCGGGCGCGACGTGCAGGTCGCCCGGCGATTCATAGGTCCCGGCGAACCATGACCCGATCATCACCGCCGAGGCACCGGCGGCGAGGGCGAGCGCGACGTCACGCGGGTGGCGCACTCCCCCGTCGGCCCAGACGTGCTTGCCCAGCTCCGCGGCGGCGTCGGCGCATTCGAGGACGGCGGAGAACTGTGGCCGGCCGACGCCGGTCATCATCCGGGTGGTGCACATGGCTCCCGGCCCGACGCCGACCTTGACGATGTCGGCGCCGGCTTCCATCAGCGCCCGCGTGCCTTCGGCGGACACGACGTTGCCGGCGACGATCGGGAGGTCCGGGGCGAGCGAGCGAACGGCTTCGAGCGCCTCCAGCATCCGCTGCTGGTGCCCGTGCGCGGTGTCGAGCACGAGCAGGTCGATTCCGGTGTCGAGGAGTTCGGCGGCCCGGCTCTTCACGTCCCCGTTCACGCCCATCGCTGCGGCGATCCGCAGGCACCCGTCGGCGTCGGTGGCCGGCTGGTAGATGGTCGACCGCAACGCCGCCTTGCGCGTCAGTACACCGAGGAGCCGCCCGTGCGAGTCGACCACCGGGGCGATCTTGCGGCGCTTCGCGTCGAGCTCCTCGAACGCCCGGGCCGGGTCGACCGGGTCAGTGAGCGTCAGCGGATCGGGGGTCATCACCTGGTGCAGCTGGGCGAACCGTTCGGCCCCGGCGCAGTCGGACTCGGTCACCACGCCGACCGGCCGGCCGTCCTCGATCACGATCAGGGCGCCGTGGGCTCGCTTACCCAGAAGGGCGAGCGCTTCGCTGACCGTGCTCTGCGGCGACAGCGTCACCGCCGTCTCGATGACGTGGTGGCGCCCCTTGACCCAGTGAACGACGTCGCGGACCACCGGAACCGGAATGTCCTGGGGCAGGACGGTGAGCCCGCCCCGGCGGGCCACCGTTTCGGCCATCCGTCGTCCGGCCACCGCAGTCATGTTCGCGACGACCAGCGGGATCGTCGTGCCGCTGCCGTCCTTGGTGGACAGGTCGACGTCGAAACGGGACGGAATGTCGGATCGGGCGGGGACCATGAAGACGTCGTCATAGGTCAACTCGAACGATGGCGGAGGTCCGATGAAGCGCACGATTACGGAATTCTACGCTGAATCAAATGACCCTCGCTGTGTTCGACATCGACGGGGTGGTCGCCGACGTCCGCCACCGCCTGCACCATCTGGAGCGGCGGCGCGCCTGGAACGCGTTCTTCGAAGCTGCCGACGAGGACCCGCTCCTCCCGCAGGGCGCGTCCCTGGTGGCCGACCTGGCCCAGGAGCACGAGATCGTCTGGTTGACCGGCCGGCCGGAGTGGCTGCGCGAGACGACGGCCGACTGGCTGTCCGCGCACGGCCTGCCGGACGGCGAGTTGTATCTCCGCCCGCACGGCGACTACCGCCCGGCCCCGCACTACAAGCTCGGCGTGCTGCGGCAGCTGGCGCCTCGCGGAATCGCCGCTGTGATCGACGACGATGACGAGGTCATCCGCGCGGCGCTGAGGGCCGGCTTCCCCGCGGCCCTCGCGGATTGGGTGCCGCGGACACACGCTCTGCGTCAGGCTCAAGATCGAGACGGCCGGACCTGAAGGGTTGCGCGAACGCCTGATGTGAGGTTAGTGTGAAGTGGAACACAACACGGATTTCACATCACGGCCGCGTATCGAGATCGGGACCCAAGTCCTCAATATCCACAAGGCCCGCGTGTGAACTGGACAACCGCACAATTTCGAGCACACTTGACCACGACCCACCGGAAGCGATTGCAGGAACGGACATGATGGACACCACGGCCACCCAGGCCCCGCGCTCGTGCCGCCACATCCCGGCGTGCCCCGCCGCCGACGCCGCTGACCGCGACGCCGCCCACGTGCTCTCCGCCCACCCCGAGCAAGGCTGGAGCCTCCTGTGCAACGGCGTCGTCGTCTTCGAGGACTTCGGCGAGATCCTGCCCGACGGTCACTGCACCGGGTCGCGCCACCACGACCTCGTTCTCGCCTCGCCGCACCGCCGGGCCGGCTGAACGTCCGCAGTCGCGCGTCAGCCCCGGTGGACCGTCCGTCCGGCATCCCCGAACGGCTCGTCCCGCTCCCGAACCGCCTGCTTGAATCCGGACTCCGCCGCTCGTTCCACGAACGAGTAACCCTCCCGTGTGTGTCGCGCGACGCCGTCGAAGACCGTGCTGACCATGGCGCTGGTCGCGACCCCCTGGGCCAATAGCGCCGAGTTCAGCGCCAGCTTGGCCATCATCAGCTGGTTGAGCGGCATAGCCGCGATCCGTCCGAGCAGGATCTCGGTCCGCTCGTCCAGTTCCGCCGCCGCCGGTGCTTCGATCGCCAGGCCCCACTCGCACGCCTCGGTGCCGGTCAGTGTGTCGCCGGTGAACAGCAGCCGCTTGGCCCGTTGATCGCCCAACCGATGGGCCCACATGCCGGCTGCCGGTATCCCCCACACGCGGGTCGGCGGATAACCAATTTTGGTGTCCGCGGCCGCGATGATCTGGTCGGCGTATAGGGCGATGTCCGTCCCGCCGGCTACACAGAACCCGTGCAGCTTCGCCACGGTCGGCTTCGTCGCGTGCAGCAGGCTGGCGAAGCCGCGGTTGAACCGGCTCATCATCGCGTAATCGACCATCGGGTCCCAGGTCCGCGACGGGTCGTGGTTGCGGGCCTGGGCCACTGGGTCGAGCACCGTCCCGTCGCGCGGGATCTCGGCCGACGCCTGGGACATGTCCTGCTCGGCGAACAGCGCCAGGTCGTAGCCGCCGCAGAACCCGCTCCCCCGGCCGGAGACGACGATGACGTGCACCCGCGGGTCGAGATCGGCCCGCTCGACCGCGTGGGCCAGGTCGAGCGGCGTGTCCGGCGTGATCGCGTTGCCCTGCTTCGGGCGGTTGAAGGTCAGCCGGGCGATCCGGCCCGTCACCTCGTAGGTCAGCGTCGGATACGTGGCCTCGTCCGCCGGCGTGGGCCGTCCGGCGAACAGCGAGTCGCCGCCTTCGGTCAATCCGCGCCGCCAGGTGGGTCCGGTCATCCCTGGATGCGGGCGCGGTCGAGGATCGCCGCGGTGTCGGTCCCGGCCGGCAGCGTCCCGTAGGCCACGCCCCAGTCGCCGCCCAGACGGGAGGCGACGAAGGCGTCCGCGACGGCCGGAGCGCCCGTGCGAAGCAGCAGCGAGCCCTGCAGCAGCATCGCCATCTGCTCGACGATGCGCCGCGCCCGGAACTGCAGGTCGTCCAGGTCGGAGAACTGCTTCTGCACCATTGCCAGCGCGTCGTCGTAGCGGCTGTCCAAGCCGCCCGCCAGCGCGAGTTCGGCGAAGAACGCTTCGATCGCGTCGGGCTCCTTGCCCATCGCCCGCAGGGTGTCCAGGGCGGCGACGTTGCCCGATCCTTCCCAGATCGAGACGAGCGGCGCCTCGCGGTAGAGCCGCGGCATCCCGGAGTCCTCGATGTAGCCGTTGCCGCCCAGGCACTCCAGCGCCTCGACCGTGTGGGAGGCGAGCCGCTTGCACAACCAGTACTTGGTCACGGACAGTGCGACCCGGCGGAACGCCTTCTCCGCCTCGTCGCCACGCGCCGCCCGGTCAACCGCACCGGCGATGCGCATGACGACCGTCGTCGCGGCTTCCGAATCGATCGCGAGGTCGGCCAGCACGTTGGCCATCGCCGGCTGGTCGATCAGCGCCTTGCCGAACGCATGCCGGTGGGTCGCGTGGTGGACGGCCTGGGCGGTGCCGATCCGCATGCCGCCCGCGGCCATCAGGGCGCAGTCGAGCCGGGTCATGTTGACCATCTCGATGATTGTGGGCACGCCGCGGCCTTCCTCGCCGACCAGCCAGCCCACTGCGTCCTGGTACTCCACCTCGCTGGACGCGTTGGACTTGTTGCCGAGCTTGTCCTTCAGGCGCTGGAGGTAGAACGCGTTGCGGCTGCCGTCGGGCAGGACGCGGGGCACGAGGAAGCAGGACAGCCCGGTCGGTGTCTGGGCCAGCGTGAGGAACAGGTCCGACATCGGCGCCGAGGTGAACCACTTGTGACCCGTGAGCCGGTAGCTGCCGTCAGCACTGACGACGGCGCGGGTCGTGTTGGCCCGCACGTCGGAGCCGCCCTGCTTCTCGGTCATCGACATGCCGGCGATCAGACCGCGCTTGGTAAGCGGGGCGCGGAGCTCCCTGTCGTACTCGCGGTTGGTCAGCAGCGGCTCGTAGGCGGCGGCCAGCTCGGGCGTCGTCCGTAGTGCGGGAACGACGGCGTAGGTCATCGAGATCGGGCAGAGGTGGCCGGCGTCGGCGACGCCCCACGAGACGACCTTCGCGGCGCGGGCGACGTGGGCGCCCGGCCGGTCGTCGGCCCAGGGCGCGGCGTGCAGCCCGTGCTCGACGGCCGTCCGCATGAGGTCGTGGTACTGCGGCAGGTACTCGACCTCGTCGACCCGGTGGCCGTAGCGGTCGTGGGTGCGCAGGACCGGCGGGTGGTCGTTGGCCAGCCTGCCGGCTTCCTGCCACTGTTCGCTGTTGCCGAGCGCGCCCAGCTGCCGGACCTCGGCCTCGGCCCAGCCGGCGCCTTCCCGGTGCAGGCCCTCGATCAGCGCCGGATGGGTGCTGATGTCGTGCCCGACCAGCGGGGGGGCCTGGTTGGTGACCTCATGCGTGCTCATTGGACGGGACCTCCGATGGCGCGGTGGGTGAAGGCGATCAGGGTGGGGACGAGGTCGGGGTCCTCGGCGCCGGTGGCCAGCGGCCCCACGAGCGCCTCGCCGAGCGCGCCGACGAGCGCGGCCGCCACGACGGACGCGTTCTGCGGCGGAAGCTCGCCGTCGGCCACTCCGCATTCGATGGCGTCGGTGATGACATCGCGGAAGGCGCGCCGGAACTCCAGGCGCAGTTCGTCGATCACCGGATCGACCGGTTCGACGAGCAGGACGTAGGCCCGGCGCGGGGACTTCAGCGCCCGCCGGGAGAAGGTCTCGATGACGGCGGTGGCCCGGTCGAGCGCGGAGCCGCTGGCGGCCGCCTCCCGTACGACGTCGACCTCGTGGGTCACGATGCTGCGAAAGACCTCGGCGATGAGTTCGACCTTGCCGGCGAACTGCTTGTAGACCGTGCCGGCGGCGACTCCGGCGCGCGCGGAGACGGCCGCGACCGTCGTGCCCGCGTAGCCGTCCTCGGCCAGCAGTGCGGCGGCGGCCGCGACGATGGCATCGCGCTGCGCGTCCAGTCGATCCTGCACGCGCGGGGTCCGGCGGTACGCCACCCAAGAAGTGAATCATCATTCACTTCTTGCCACAACCCGCCTTTGCACCTTTCAGCGCCGTAAATCGGCCGCTCCAACAGCGCTGAAAGGTGCAAAGCGGGTCAGAGGCGTTCGATGATCGTGACGTTGGCCTGGCCGCCGCCCTCGCACATCGTCTGCAGGCCGTACCGCCCGCCCGTGCGCTCGAGCTCGCTCAGCAGGGTGGCCATCAGCTTGGTCCCGGTCGCGCCGATGGGGTGGCCGAGCGCGATCGCGCCACCGTTGACGTTGACCTTGGCCAGGTCGGCGCCGGTGTCCTTCGCCCAGGCCAGCACGACCGACGCGAACGCCTCGTTGATCTCGACCAGGTCGATGTCGTCGAGGGTCATGTTCGCCTTGCCCAGCGCGTACCGCGTCGCCCGGATCGGCGCCGTGAGCATGTAGACCGGGTCGTCGGCCCGCACGGAGATGTGGTGGACGCGGGCCCGCGGAGTCAGCCCGAACCGGCGGACGGCGTCCTCCGAGGCGACGAGCACCCCGCTCGCCGCGTCCGAAATCTGGGAGGACACCGCGGCGGTCACCCGGCCGCCGTCGCGCAACGTCTTGAGCGCGGCCATCTTCTCGAGCGACGTGTCCGGACGCGGGCCCTCGTCGGTCGTCATGTCGCCGAACGGCACGATCTCGCGGTCGAACCGGCCGTCGGCGATCGCGGCGACCGCGCGGCGGTGGCTCTCGAGCGCATACTCCTCCATCTGCTCGCGGCTGATGTCCCACTCCTCGGCGATCATGTCGGCCGAGCGGAATTGCGAGACCTCCTGGTCGCCGTAGCGCTTCTCCCAGCCCACCGAACCGGCGAACGGGGTGTCGAAACCGAACTGCGGGCCGACCATCATGGCCGCGGCGATCGGAATGGCGCTCATGTTTTGGACCCCGCCGGCCACGATCAGGTCGGCCGTGCCGCTCAGCACGGCCTGGGCGGCGAAGTGGACCGCCTGCTGGCTCGAGCCGCACTGCCGATCGATCGTGACGCCGGGGACCTCTTCGCTGTAGCCGGCCGCGAGCCAGGCGGTGCGCGCGATGTCGCCGGCCTGCGGACCGAGGGTGTCGGTGCAGCCGAAGATGACGTCGTCCACCGCGTCCGGGTCGCCGCTCGGATTCCGGTCGAAGAGCGCGGTGATGACGTGGGCGCCCAGATCGGCCGGGTGCACGTGTGACAGCGCGCCCTTCTTGCGGCCGACCGGCGTGCGAACGGCGTCCACGAGATAGGCCTCGGGCATGGGCGGTGCTCCTTCTACTTGCCGTGGCGGTCGTGGCGGCGCGGGGTCGCGATGCCGTCGAGGACGATGGCGAGATATTGCCGCGCGATGTCGTCGATCCCCAGCTTGCCGCCCGGGCGGTACCACCCCACGCCGACCCATACGGTGTCGCGCAGGAACCGGTAGGACAGCTCGACGTCGAGGTCGTCGCGGAAGCTGCCGGCGGCGATGCCGGCCTCGAGCACGTCATGCCAGAGGCGGCGGAACTCGGTCAACCGCTCGCCGATGTAGGCGAACCGCGGCTGCTCGGCCAGCCGGCGGGCCTCGGCCTGGTAGATGGCCACCGCGGCGTTGTGCTCGTCGATGGCCTCGAAGGAGGCGATGACCACGGCTTCCAGAGTGGCCCGCGGGCCGAGGTCCTGGGCCACGATCTCGCGGTAGCGGTGGAACAGCGCGTCGAGGAAGCCGCGCAGGATCTCGTCGACCATCGACTCCTTGGAGTCGAAGTGGTGGTACAGGCTGCCCGACAGGATGCCGGCGGCGTCGGCGATGTCGCGCACCGTGGTCGCCCGCAAGCCGCGCTCGGCGAACAGCCCGGCCGCGATGGCCAGCAGCTCCGCCCGGCGATCGGTGGGAATCGGTTGTGCCGTCATGGGTGCTGACTGCTCACGGAGATGATCTCGCCGGTCAGGTAGGACGCGTAATCGCTGGCCAGGAACACCATGACGTTGGCGACCTCCCAGGGCTCGGCGTAGCGGCCGAACGCCTCCTTCTGCGTGAGCTCGGCCAGCAGCTCGTCGCTGGTCACCTTGACCAAGTGCGGATGCATGGCGAGGCTCGGGGCGACCGCGTTGACCCGGATGTTGTGCTCGGCCACGTCCAGCGCGGCACACCGGGTGAGCGCCATGACGCCCGCCTTGGCGGCCGCGTAGTGCGCCTGACCTTCCTGCGCCCGCCACCCGATGACCGACGAGTTGTTCACGACCGCTCCCCCGCCACCCTGCGCCACCATTTGCCGCAGCGCCGCGCGGGTGCAGCGGAAGGTGCCGTTGAGGGTCACGTCCAGAACCCGCGACCACTCCTCGTCGGCCATCTCGAGCACCGACCTCGTCCCGCCCAGACCGGCATTGTTGATCATGACGTCCAGGCGGCCGAACGTGGCCACCGCGGTGTCGATCAGCTGCTGCACCTGCATTTCGTCGGTCACGTTGCACGGCACGGCCGCGACGGCGTCGCCGTGGTCGGCCTTGAGGGCGCCGAGGGTCTCGCCGAGCCGGCGCTCGTGCGTGTCGCTGATGACGACCTGCGCGCCTTCCTCGAGGCAGCGCCGGGCGGCGGCCGATCCGATGCCGGCGCCGGCCGATGCCGTGACGACGGCGACCTTGCCGTCGAGCAGTGCGTGACCGCCGACGTAGGGCGGGACGGGGCTCACGCGCGCACCTCTCGGGGCAGGCCCAGCGTGCGCTCGGCGATGATGTTGCGCTGGATCTCGTCCGACCCGCCGTAGATCGTGTCGGCGCGGGTGAAGAGGAACAGCCGCTGCCAGTCGTCGAGGCCCTCCGGACCCTCGACCAGGCCGGCCGCTCCGTGGACCTCCATCGCCAGTTCGCCGAGGTCCCGGTGCCAGTGCGCCCAGAGCAGCTTGGCCACGCTGGCCTCGGTGCCCGGCGTCCCGCCGCCGGCCAGCGTCCGTTGGGCGTGCGCGCGCATGACCTCCAAGCCGACCCACGACCGGATGAGCTTCTCGCGGATCGCCGGTTCGTCGATCGCACCGGTGCGCTCGGCGAGGGCCACCACGCCGTCGTACTGGCGCCGGAAGCCGATCTGCTGGCCGAGCGTCGCGACGCCGCGCTCGAAGCCGAGCGTGCCCATGGCGATCCGCCACCCGTCGCCGACCTCGCCGACGACCATGGACGCGTCGGTGCGGGCGTCGTCGAAGAAGACCTCGTTGAACTCGGACGTGCCGGTCAGCTGCTGGATGGGCCGCACCTCCACCCCGGGCTGCTTCATCGGCACCAGCAGGTACGAGAGGCCCTTGTGCCGGGACGAGCCCGGTTCGGTCCGGGCGACGACGAAGCACCAGTCGGCGACGTGGGCCAGCGACGTCCAGACCTTCTGCCCCGTCACAGACCACTCGCCGTCGACGAGGGTGGCCGTGGTGGAGACCGCGGCCAGGTCGGAGCCGGCCCCGGGCTCGGAGTAGCCCTGGCACCACAGCTCGTCCAGCGCCTTGATCGCCGGCAGGAAGCGACGCTGCTGTTCGGGCGTGCCGAACGCGATCAGCGTGGGGCCGATCAACTCCTCGCCGAAGTGGTTCACCCCGTGCGGCGCGTCGGCCCGCGCGTACTCCTCGTGGAAGATCACCTGCTGGGCCGTGGTGGCGCCCCGCCCGCCGTGTTCCACCGGCCAGCCGAGGCACGTCCAGCCCGCCGCCGCGAGGTGCTTGTGCCATGCCAGGCGTTCCTCGAACGCCTCGTGGTCGCGGCCGGGGCCCCCGCGCCCGCGGATCGCGCCGAACTCGCCGGCGAGTTCGGTTTCCAGCCACTCGCGAACCTCGGCGCGGAACGCCTCGTCGCCCGCAAGCTGGCTCGGGTCCATGCGGATAAGCTACCCTACCAAGCACTTGCTAGGTAGGTCAGGAGACTCATGTCGACCATCCCCCAGGCCCTTCTCGACGCCGCCGCGAGGTTCGGCGACGCGGAGGCCCTCGTGGACGGCGACGTACGGCTGACGTGGGCGCAGTTGCTCGACGAGGTCCGGACCGTGGCGCACTTCTACCGCGCCGAAGGCATCGGTCCGGGCGATCGCGTGGCGATCTGGGCGCCGAACACCTGGCACTGGGTCGTTGCCGCCCTCGGCGTGCACCATGCCGGCGCGACGCTCGTCCCGATCAACACGCGCTACACCGGCCACGAGGCGCTCGACCTCCTGCAGCGCACCCGCGCCGTGGCCCTCGTGGTCGTCGGACCGTTCCTGGGCAGTGACCGGCTGGCCCAGCTGCGCGCGGCCGGCCCGACGCCTGACCTCCGCGCCGTGGTCCAGATCCCCCTGGACGGTTCGCCGGCCGGCGATGGGGCCATCGACTGGGCCGACATCCCGGAGCGGGCCGACGTCTCCGCCGATGCGAGCGCGGTCGCCGTCGGTCCGGATGACGTGAGCGACATCCTCTTCACCTCGGGGACGACCGGTCGGTCGAAGGGCGTGCAGTCGGCCCACCGCCAGGTGCTGGCCGTGGCCCGGGCCTGGGCCGAGTGCGGCGAGGTGAGCGCGGCCGACCGCTACCTGGTGATCAATCCGTTCTTCCACAGCTTCGGCTACAAGGCCGGGATCGCCGTTTGCCTGCTGACCGGCGCGACGATGGTGCCCCAGGCGGTGTACGACGTCGATGAGGCGATGCGTCTGGTCGCCGCTGAGCGCATATCGGTGCTGCCCGGCGCGCCGACGATCTTCCAGACGATTCTCGACCACCCGCGACGAAGCGAGCACGACCTGTCGTCGCTGCGCTTCGCGGTGACCGGCGCGGCGGTGGTGCCTGTCGCGCTGGTCGAGCGCATGCAGCGCGAGCTCAGCTTCGAAATCGTGCTGACCGCCTTCGGCATGACCGAGGCCGTCGTCGCCACGATGTGCCGGCGCGGCGACGCGCCCGAGCTGGTGGCGCGCACCTGCGGCCGGGCGGTCGCCGACTTCGAGACGCGCATCGGCGACCAGGGCGAGCTGTTGCTGCGCGGCCCGAACGTGATGCTCGGCTACCTCGACGACCCGGCCGCGACCGCGGCCGCGATCAATGGCGATGGCTGGCTGCACACCGGCGACGTCGGAACGCTGGACGACGCCGGCTACCTGACGATCACCGACCGGCTCAAGGACATGTACATCAGCGGTGGCTTCAACGTGTACCCGGCCGAGGTCGAGCAGGCGCTGGCCCGCCTCGAGGGCGTCGCCGAGTCGGCCCTGATCGGCGTGCCGGATGAGCGTCTCGGCGAGGTCGGCCTGGCGTTCGTCGTGCGCAAGCCGGGCGCCGTCCTGGACGCTGACGGTGTGCTCGCGTTCTGTCGCGAGCGGTTGGCCAACTACAAGGTGCCGAGAGCGGTCGAGTTCGTCGAGACGCTGCCGCGCAATCTCTCCGGCAAGGTACTCAAGACTGTCTTGAGAGAGGACTCCGCCCGTGTCTGAAGCAGAACCGGTCGCCTACGAGGTCCGTGGGTCGACGGCGGTCGTGACGATGGACCGGCCGGACTACCGCAACGCGCAGAACTCGGTGATGACCTACGCCCTCGACCGCGCCTTCCAACGTGCCGTCGACGACGACGACGTGAAGGTCATCGTGCTGGCCGGCGCGGGCAAGCACTTCTCGGCCGGGCACGACATCGGGACACCGGGCCGCGACGTCGACGTGCACTACGACAACGAGGCGATCATTTGGTGGGACCACGTCGGCCGCGAAGGCGGCGACCAGCGTTATGCGCGGGAGATGGAGGTCTACCTCGGGATGTGCCGCCGGTGGCGCGAGATCCCGAAGCCGGTCATCGCGATGGTCCAGGGCGCGTGCATCGCCGGTGGGCTCATGCTCGCCTTCGTCTGCGACCTCATCGTGGCCGCGGACGACGCGTTCTTCGCCGATCCCGTGGTCCGGATGGGCATCCCGGGGGTGGAGTACTTCGCGCATCCCTGGGTGCTCGGGCCTCGCGCGGCGAAGGAGATCTTGTTCACCGGTGACCGGTTCACCGCCCAGCGCGCGTACGAGTGGGGCATGGTCAACCGGGTCGTCGCCCGCGACTCGCTCGAGGCCGAGACGTTCGCCATCGCCGACCGGATCGCCGCTATGCCCCGCTTCGGCCTGGCCCTCACCAAGCGGGCGGTGAACCAGTGCGAGGACGCGATGGGCATGCGCAACGGCATGGACTCCGTCTTCGGCCTGCACCACTTCGCCCATGCGCACAACGCCGAGGTCGGAGCCGACTCCTTGGGCGGGATGGACGCCAAGTCGATGAAGTCCGCGGGCAGCTGATGGACCTCGCACTGGACGCGGACACGATCGCGTTCCGCGACGAGGTCCGCGCATTCCTGCGCGAGCACGTCCCGTCCCCGCCGTTGCCGTCCATGGACACGCCCGACGGTTTCGCCGCGCACCGCGAGTGGGAGCACACGCTGGCGGACGCCCGGTTGTCGGTTGTGGCGTGGCCGGCGGCGCTGGGCGGCCGGGACGCGTCGCTCACCGAATGGGTGGTGTTCGAGGAGGAGTACTTCGCCGCGGGCGCGCCGCTGCGGGTGAGCCAGAACGGGATCTTCCTGCTTGCGCCGACCCTGTTCGCGCACGGGACGCCGAAACAGCTGGAGCGGATCCTCCCGCCTATGGCGCGGGCCGACGAGATCTGGGCCCAGGCCTGGTCCGAGCCCGAGGCGGGCAGCGACCTCGCCGGCATCCGGGCGCGCGCCGTGAAGACCGACGGTGGCTGGTTGTTGTCGGGCCAGAAGACGTGGTCCACCCGCGCCACGTACGCCGATCGCGGCTTCGGCCTGTTCCGCACCGATCCCGACGCCGAGCGTCACCGGGGGCTCACCTACTTCCTGTTCGACCTGCGGGCCGACGGGGTGACGGTGCGCGGGATACCGCAACTCGACGGCGAGCCCGGGTTCGCGGAGATCTTCCTCGACGACGTGTTCGTGCCCGACGCGGACCTCCTCGGAGGCGTCGGCGACGGCTGGAAGGTCGCGATGTCGACGGCGTCCAACGAACGCGGTCTCTCGCTGCGCTCCCCCGGCCGCTTCCTCGCGGCCGCGTCGCGGCTCGTGGACCTCGCTGACGGGTGTGCCGACACCGCGCTGACCGACCGGGTCGTCGACGCGTGGATCGGTGCCCGGTCCTACGAACTGCACACCTGGTCGACCGTCACCCGGCTCAATGACGGCGGCGAACTCGGTGCGGAGTCCAGCGTCGGCAAGTTGTTCTGGTCACAGCTCGACGTGGAGCTGCACGAGACGGCGCTCGACCTGCTGGGTGCGCGCGGCGAATTGGCCGGCACGTGGATGTCGGGTTACCTGTTCTCGCTCGCCGGCCCGATCTACGCCGGGACGAACGAGATCCAGCGCAACGTTGTGGCCGAGCGGCTGCTGGGCCTTCCGCGATGAACTTCTCGACCGCCCCCGAACAGCGCGACTTCGCCGCCAGCCTGCGCGAGTTGCTCGCCTCGTCCGACGTCGTTTCGGTCGCGCGGGCGTGGGCGACGGGCGATGTCGCGCCCGGCCGCAAGCTCTGGTCGCGCTTGGGCGAGATGGGGGTCCTTTCCCTCGGTGCCGCCGAGTCGGGTGCGACGCCCGTCGACCTCGTCCTGGGCTTCGAGGAACTCGGCCGGGCGGCGGTACCGGGTCCCCTGGTCGAATCGGTGGCCGTGCTGCCCGTGCTCGGGATCGATCCGGGCGACGGGCTGGCCACGCTGGCTCTGCCGCCACACGTGCCGTTCGCCGTCGACGCCGCGGTGGCCGATGTGGTGTATCTGGTCGAGGGCGGCACGCTGTTCACCGCGACCGTCAGCGCGACCGCCACGTCCGTCGATCCAGCCCGGCGGCTGGCCGAAGTCGTCCCGGCCGACAAGGTCGGCCCGGTCGACCCGGCCGCCGCCTTCGAGCTCGGTGCGCTGGCGACCGCAGCCCAGATCCACGGCGCCGGTGCGGCGCTGTTGCATCGCAGCACCGAATACGCGATGCAGCGCAAGCAGTTCGGCAGACTCATCGGCTCGTTCCAGGCCGTCAAGCACCTGCTCGCCGACGCCTACGTCGCACTTGAGGTGGCCCGGCCATTGCTCTTCGGCGCCGCGCTGGCCATCGGCAGCCCCACCGAGACCCGCGACGTATCGGCGGCCAAGGTGGCGTGCACGGACGCCGCTTACCGCTCATCGCGCGCCGCTCTGCAGGTGCACGGCGCCATCGGTTACACCGCGGAGTACGACCTCGCCCTCTGGCTGACCAAGGTCCGTGCTCTCGTCTCGGCGTGGGGTACGCAACGCACGCACCGCGACCGGGTCCTGGGGGCGATCCGCGGATGACCGACGTGCTCTCCGACGAGCAGGGGGCGCTGCGCGATGCCGTGCGCACGCTGCTGGTCAAGCGCTCCGGCAGCGCCGCCGTGCGTCGCGCCGTGGATACGCCGGCGGGCTACGACGAGTCGCTCTGGCAGGTCCTGTGTCAGCAGATCGGCGTAGCCGCGCTGGCGGTACCGGAGAAGTTCGGTGGTGTCGGCGCCGGGCCGCGCGAGATCCAGCTGGTGTCCGAGGAACTGGGTCGCACCCTCACCCCCTCGCCGTTCCTGGGTTCGGTGCTCGCCGCCTCGTTGCTCACCGCGCTGGACGACGGCGCGGCCGCCGATCGCCTGCTTCCGCGCATCGCCGAAGGCACTGTGGCGGCGGTGGCCTGGGCCGGCGCCGACGGCCGCTGGGCCGACGGCGCCGTGCGGGCCGACGGCGACCGGCTGACCGGCGAGGCCCACTACGTCCTCGACGGGGACGTCGCCGAGGTGGCGCTCGTGATCGCCGGCGGCGCCGTCTACGAGGTCGAGCCTTCGGCCGTCGAGCGCAGTCCCACCCCGGCAATGGACCCGACCCGCCGTCTCGCGCGCTTCCGGTTCGATGCCGTGACAGGCACCGGGATCGGACCGGCCGACGCGCGCCCGGCACTGGACACGGCCCGCGACGCCGTCCTCGTCGCACTGGCCGCCGAGCAGGTGGGGGCCGCCGCCCGCGCGCTGGAGATGACGGTCGAGTACGCCAAGGTGCGCCACCAGTTCGGCCGGCCCATCGGCAGCTTCCAGGCGCTCAAGCACCGGATGGCCGACCTGCACGTACTGCTCGAGGCCGCCCGTTCCGCCGCGTACGGCGCCGCCACCGGATCGGTGCACCCGTCGGCGGCCAAGATCTACTGCACCGAGGCGCTCCGCACGATCGCAGCCGAGACCATCCAGCTGCACGGTGGTATCGCGATCACCTGGGAGCACGACGCCCACCTGTACTTCAAGCGCGCCCACGGCAGCGCCGAGCTCTTCGGCTCACCCGGCGTCCACCTACAACGGCTGACCGACACGGCTTTGGGACGGAGCACGGATGACTGAACGCTTTGCCGTTGCCGGCGCGCGGACGCTCCTCACCGGAGCGACGGGCGGTCTCGGCCAGGCGATCGCCCGGGCGTTGCGCTCAGGCGGGGCCGAACTCGTACTCACCGGCCGCCGTACCGATGTCCTGCAGCCGCTGGCCGACGCGCTCGGAGCGACGGCGATCGCCGCCGATCTGGCGTCGGCGGCGGACGTCGAGCGGTTGTCGACCGAGGCCGGGCAGATCGACCTGCTGGTGCTGAACGCGGCGCTGCCCGGCTCCGGCGCCGTCCTCGACTACACACCCGAACAGATCGAGCGCGCGTTGCGGGTGAACGTTCTCTCGCCGGCCCTGATGGCCCGCCGCTTCGCCGCCGACATGGTCGCTCGAGGGCACGGCCACATCGTGTTCATCGGCTCGCTGTCCGGCCTGGCCGCCACGCCGGGGACCGGGGTCTACAGCATGACCAAGTTCGGGCTGCGCGGGTTCGCGCACGGTCTGCGCCAGGACCTGCACGGCACCGGCGTCGGCGTCTCCATCGTCCAACCCGGGTTCGTCCGGGGCGCCGGGATGTTCGCCGACACCGGACTGAAGCCACCACGCGGCGCCGGCACGGTCTCCACGGATCAGGTGGTCGCGGCCGTACGCGAGAGCATCGAGCGGAACCGGGCCGAGATCAACGTGGCGCCGGTCGCGCTGCGCGTCGGTTCGCACCTCAGCGGATTCGCCCCCGGCCTGGCCGCGAAGCTGGCTCGGCGTCTGGGCACCGAGAAACACGCGGCGGAGTTCGCCGACCGGCAGAAGGACAAACGATGAGCGTCGCTTGCGGAGCGAACAATGAGCGCAGAAGGCCTTTGGCGGCCGAACCGAGCGAAGCGAGGGCAGGCCGATGAGCTACACCGTCGAAGAGCTCTCCGACCGACTCGAGATCCAGGACCTGATCACCGCGTACAGCTACGCGATCGACTTCCACCGCTTCGACGACCTGGACGCGATCTTCACCCCGGACGCCACGCTCGACTTCTCCGCCACTGGGGGGAGCGCCGGGCCGCTGCCGCAGATGAAGGAATGGCTGGCATCGGTCCTCGTGCACTTCGCCGGTCACCAGCACCTCGTGGCCACCAGCCAAGTCACTCTCGACGGAGACACCGCCACGGCGCGCACGTTGTGCCACAACCCCATGTACCTGCCGGAGAGGGACGGCGTCCAGCAGCTGATGTTCGTCGGTCTCTGGTACCACGACGTCTTCGCCCGCACAGCGGACGGCTGGCGTATCGCCAGCCGCGTACAGGAGAAGGGCTACATGCACGGATTGCCCACGCGCTGAGTCGCCGTGATCAAGTCCCCCGCGGCGCGCTCGGGCGCGCCTCAGTGGGAGTTGATCACGGCGGTGGTTGCGGTCCGAACGTGATGACCAGCTCGGCGACCAGTCCGTCGCGCCAGCGCAATTGCATCGTTCCCACGTCGCCGGCGTCCCAGCTGAAGTGGACGAGCGCGGTGTCGGCGGCCTTCTCGTCGATCGAGCGGACGGTCATGGCATCGTCGCGTCCTCGGCGAAGGCTGTCGAGAACTCGGCCCACTGTCCGGTGCGGACGGCCACGTTGAACTGCTCGACGTGCCGCCGAGCGGCATCCAGAAGTGGGCCCACGGCTAGAACCAGGTGTCGGTCCGTGACCAGTCACTGGACCACGTGATGAGGTTGTCGAGTACACCCGGGGTGGGCTCGGCCTGCTCGGTGGCGGTGTACGCCCCGCGGTAGAACAGCAGCGGCCGTCCGTGCACCGGCTCGCTGAGGGTCGTCACGCGCCCGACCACGATCCAGTGGTCGCCACCGTCGAGCACCGACTCGACCGAGCAGTCGATCCAGCTCAACACGCCGGTGAGCGCCGGCGCTCCTGACGGTGCGGGCGACCAGTCGACCGCGGCGAACTTGTCCTCGCCGGCGCGGCCGAAGACCGCGCTCACGTCGCGCTGCTCGTGAGACAGGACGTTGACGCAGAAGGCGCCGGCCGCCTCGATCAACGGCCAGGTCCGGGAGGTCTTGCCGGGGCAGAAGAGGACGAGCGGCGGATCGAGCGAGAGCGCGGCGAACGACTGACAGGCGAAGCCGATCGGCTCGCCGTCGACACCCACCGCCGCGACGACGGTGACCCCGGTGCAGAAGTGGCCGAGCGCGTGGCGGAACGCGGCCGGCACGATGACGCCCGGCGACGCGCTCACTTGTACTGGGCGCCCAACGTGAAGTCGTGACCCCACAGCGACACCGCGGTCGACTCGCGCGCGATCCACGCGTCGTCGTCGACGGTGCGGCCTTCGCAGCCGAACTCGATGTCGAAATCGCCCGGTGTCTTCATGTAGAAGCTCAGCATCAGGTCGTTCACGTGCCGGCCGAGCGTGGCCGACATGGGAACCCGCCGGCGCAGCGCCCGGTCGTGGCACAACCCGACGTCGTCGGCCGACTCGACCTCGATCATCAGGTGGACGATGCCGCTCGCGGTGGGCATGGGCAGGAACGCGAGGCTGTGGTGGCGCGGGTTGCAGCCGAAGAAGCGTAGCCACGCCGGCTTGCCGTCGGCCGGCCGGCCGACCAGCTGCGGAGGCAGCCGCATCGAGTCGCGCAGGCGGAAGCCGAGGACGTCGCGGTAGAACCGCAGTGACGCCCCGTCGTCGGTCGTCGACAGGACGACGTGGCCGAGGCCCTGCTCCCCCGTGACGAACCGATGTCCGTACGGCGACACGACCCGCCGGTGTTGCAGCGCGACGCCGTGGAACGCTTCGAGCCGGCTGCCGGACGGGTCGTCGAAGGAGATCAGCTCGTCGACCCGGCGGTCGGCCAACTCCTCCGCGGTGCCCTCCTTGTACGGCACCCCGGCCGCGTCGAGCCGGGCCCGGATGTCGTCGAGCTCCGCGGCGTTGGCGGTCTCCCACCCGCTGGCCGCGAGATGGTCACGCTCGCCGGGGACGATGACCAGGCGGGCCGGGAAGTCGTCCATGCGCAGGTAGAGGGCGTCCTTGTTCGGGCCGTCGCCCTCGATCAGGCCGAGCAC
The DNA here is from genome assembly GCF_046262535.1 of Jatrophihabitans sp. GTDB lineage: Bacteria > Actinomycetota > Actinomycetes > Mycobacteriales > Jatrophihabitantaceae > Jatrophihabitans. The sequence goes on from NZ_JBHEMO010000076.1 coordinate 31,465, forward strand.
CTTCAGGGCGTACTCGCGCCAGGCCGGGACGTCGGTGGCCTCGATGCGCAGATAACCGAGTGAACGCAGCGCCATCAGGGGGCTCCCAGGAAATCGGCGGTGATCCGGTTGAACTCGTCGAACTTCTCCAGCATCGCCCAGTGCCCGCAGCCGCCGAAGACGTGCAGCTGGGCCCGCGGGATGAGCTTGAGCGCGACGAGTGCCCCGTCGAGCGGATTGACCCGGTCCTCGCGGCCCCAGACCAGTAGTACCCGTTGGCGCAGCTTGTACGCCTCGCGCCAGAGCATCGACTGCTCGGCGCCGCCGGGCGCCATGAACGACGCGCCCATCGCCCGCATCGAGGCGAGCGTCTCGGGATCGGCCGCGTACTGGTAGCGCTCGGCCACCAGTTCGTCGGTGATCATCGAGGCGTCGAACACCAGCGTGCGCAGGAAGTCGGCCAGCTTCTCCTTCGACGGCCCGGGCGGCGCGCCGAAGGCGTACAGCTTCTTGATGCCTTCGGTCGGGTCCGGCGCGAAGACGTTCAGGCCCAGCCCGCCCGGCGCCATGAGCACGAGCCGGCCCGCCTTGCCCGGGTGGTCGAGGGCGAGGCGGACGGACGTGCCACCCCCGAGCGAGTTCCCGATGCAGTGCGCCCGCGCGATACCGAGCACGTCGAGCAGTTCGGCGAGCGCGTCGGCGCTCGCGGCGAAGAACTGCTTGGCGAACTCGGTCGGTTTGGACGACCGGCCGAAGCCGACCTGGTCGACGGCCAGCACGTGGAACCGTTCGCCCAGCACACCGAGCGTGCGGCCGAAGTTCGACCAGGCCGAGGCGCCCGGCCCGCCGCCGTGCAGCAGCAGCACCGTCTCGGCCGACCGGTCGCCGGCCTCGTGGTAGTGCAGGCGCAGTCCGGACGGCAGCTCGGCGTACCGGCTCGTGCTTTGTGCATCCAAGGTGATCGCAGTCATCCGGGATCAGAGCCAGGCGTCCTGGATCTTCAGACCCAGCTCGTACTGGCCGTACATGACGCGCACCTTCTCGGGGTCATTGATGGCGTGGACGCGGCCGGCGTGCGCATCGCGCCAGAACCGCTGGATCGGCGTGCCGGAGCGCAGCGCCCGCCCGCCCGCGCTCTCGAAGAGCCGGTCCACCGCGGCGATGCCCGCGGCCGTCGCATTCACCTGGTCGCGGCGCACCCGGACCCGCAGCGACGTGGGGATCCGCTCACCGCGCTCGGCGTAGTCGAGCTCCTCGGCGATGTTGCGCTCGATCTGCAGCACCGCGGAGTCGAGCTGAGCGGCCGAGTCGGCGATCCGGATCTGGTTGAACGAGTCGTCGGCCGCCTTGCCGCCGGTGGAGGCGCGGACCCGCTCCTTCGTCCAGCCGACGTAGGCCTCGTAGGCGCCCTGGGCCATGCCGAGCACCGGCACGGAGATGGAGCAGGAGAAGACCGATGCGAACGGCAATTTGTACAGCGGCGCGTCGTTCACGGCCTGCCCCGGGCCGTAGCAGCGCCCGGTGTCCATGAACGACAGCGTGCGGTACTCCGGGACGAAGGCATCCTTCACGATGATGTCGTTGGAACCGGTGCCCCGCAGGCCGATCGTGTCCCAGACGTCCTCGATCTCGTAGTCGGCGCGGGGCAGCAGGAAGGTCCGGAAATCGACGGGTGTGCCCTCCTCACCGATGATCAGGCCGCCGAGGAAGATCCACTGGGCGTGGTCACAACCCGACGAGAAGCTCCACCGACCGCTGAAGGTGAACCCACCCTCGACCGCGGTCGCGCGCCCCATCGGCGCGTACGAGGACGACACGAGCGTCGACGCGTCCTCGCCCCACACTTCCTGCTGGGCCTTGTCGTCGTAGAGGCCGAGCTGCCACGGGTGCACCCCCAGGACGGACGACACCCAGCCGGTGGAACCGCAGGCGCTCGCGATCATCCGCACGCCCCGGTAGAAGTCGATCGGTGACGCCTCGAGGCCGTCGTAGCGCCGGGGCTGGAGCAGCCGGAAGAACCCGGTGTCCTGCAAGCCCTTGATGTTCTCGTCGGGAATGCGGCGTAGGTCCTCGGTCTCCTGGGCACGCTCACGCAACGTGGGAAGGAGGTCCGCCACTGCGCCGAGGACGCCGTCGGCACTCAAAGTCGTCGAAGTCATCGCAGGCCTTCCTCCGGGCGGGAACCGCCGCCGATTCGTCATCGGCGCGCCCCAAGACTAGAACAAGTTCTCGTCAGTGTCGAGAACGCCTACGGGGGCCTGCGAACCTGCGAACCACCCGCAGACACGCAGCTGCGGCTAGCGCGGCCGAGGGCATTTCTGTAACGTGTTCCAGTATTCAGTCCACTGCTGGAGGGGACCGCATGCCAGCCAGTACACAGGCCAGCACGTCCACCGAGGCCGTGCGCAGCATCGACACCGGTGCGCTCCCGCAGCGTTATGCCCGTGGTTGGCACTGCCTCGGTCTGCTCGACACCTATCGCGACGGCAGGCCGCACGCCGTAGAGGCCTTCGGAACGAAGCTGGTGGTCTTCGGCGACGCCGGGGGCTCGCTGTCGGTGCTCGATGCGTACTGCCGGCACATGGGCGGTGACCTGACCCAGGGCAGTGTGAAGGACGGCAACATCGCCTGCCCGTTCCACGACTGGCGCTGGTCGCCCGAGGGCCGCTGCGTCGGCATCCCCTACGCCAAACGCGTTCCGCTGCGGGCCCGGACCCGTGCGTGGACGACGATGGAGAAGAACGGGATGCTCTTCGTCTGGAATGACCCGGAGGGCAACCCGCCGCCACCCGAGGTCGAGGTCCCGGCGATCGACGGGGTCGGTTCCGAGGACTGGAGCGACTGGATCTGGACGACGCTGCGGATCGAGGGCTCCAACTGCCGCGAGATCATCGACAATGTCTCCGACATGGCGCACTTCTACTACGTCCACTTCGCCTTCCCGACGTATTTCAAGAACATCTTCGAGGGCCACGTCGCCACCCAGTTCATGGAGTCGCGCGGGCGGGCCGACATGGTCAAGAACAGCCAGTACGCGGGCGATGACAACCTGCTCAAGTCCGAGGCGTCCTACTTCGGCCCGTCCTACATGATCAACTGGCTGTGGAACGACTTTAAGGGCACGACCGTGGAGTCGGTCCTCGTCAACTGCCACTACCCGATCGACCAGAACTCCTTCCTGCTGCAGTACGGCGTGATGGTCAAGAAGCTGCCCGGTGTCGACCGCGAGATGGCCAACACGATCGCCGGGAAGTTCGCGAAGAGCTTCAAGGTCGGCTTCGAACAGGACGTCGCGATCTGGCAGAACAAGAGCCGGATCGACAACCCCCTGCTCTGCGAAGAGGACGGCCCCGTCTACCAGCTCCGCCGCTGGTACGAGCAGTTCTACGTCGACGTCGCCGACGTCACCGACGACATGACCGCCCGCTTCGAGTTCGAGATCGACACCTCGCACGCCGTCGAGGCGTGGGAGAAGGAGGTTGCGGACAACCTTCGCCGGCGCGCCGAGCAGGAAGCCGTCTCGTAGCGATGGCCACCGACGCGCCGGCGCGTCGCTGGGCGAGCGAGGACGGCGACCGCGCGCAACGCCGCCGGGAGACCGTCGCCGACATGCGGCTCTACGTCGAGATCGGCCTCACACCTGTGACCTGCTCCGAGTGCGGGGTCGAGGCGATGGTGAAGAAGAACAGCGAGAAACACACAAGCGTCCAGTGGACGCCCGACGGCGTCACTGCCTGCCCGGAGATCCAGGCGGCTCGCGCGGCCGATCCGAACGCGCTCGTGCTGGGGTGCGCCAAGTTGCGGGCCAGCATCGAGGACGCCGTGCGCAGCGGCCAGGTGGTCGTCCCCGATGTCTGAGGGTGTGCCGTCGCACAAGCTGATCGTCCGCGAGATCGTCCGCGAGACCGACGACGCCTGCTCGATCGTGCTCGAACCACCGGATGGCGCCGACTTCTCCTACCGTCCCGGCCAGTTCCTCACCCTGCGCATCCCGACCCCCTCGGGAGCCGTCGGGCGGTGCTACTCGCTGTGCAGCAGCCCCCACGTGGACGACGTCCTGCGCATTGCGGTGAAGCGGGTGCGCGAGGGCGTCGGCTCGAACTGGATCAACGAGTCGGTGGCAGTCGGCGACGAGATCGAGTGCCTCGTTCCCGGTGGGGTCTTCACGCCGAAATCCTTCGACGACGACCTGCTGCTGTTCGCCGGCGGCAGCGGCATCACGCCCGTGCTGTCCATCCTCAAATCGGCGCTCGACGTGGGGAGCGGCCGGATCGTCCTTGTGTACGCGAATCAGCACGAGAAGTCGGTGATCTTCGCCGACCAGTTGCGCGAACTGGCCGACCAGCACCCCGACCGGCTGCACGTCCTGCACTGGCTCGAGTCCGTGCAGGGGCTGCCCAGCCGGGCACTGCTGAAGGCGTTCATCGCCCCGTACAGCTCCTACACTGCCTTCCTCTGCGGACCGAGCCCGTTCATGGAGACCGTGACCCATGCGCTGCGGGACTGCGGCGTGCCACCGGCGCGCATCCACATCGAACGGTTCCAATCGCTCGTCGACGATCCCTTCGCGCTGCCTGACGCGGGCGCGGCGACCGACGACGGCGGCGGAGAGACCACCCACCTCGAAGTGGAGCTCGACGGCGAGACGCACGAGTTCGACTGGCCCCGCAGCACCAAGCTGCTCGACTTCCTGCTCGCGAAGGGCCTGAAGGCGCCGTACTCGTGCCGCCTCGGCCAGTGCAGCGCGTGCGCGTGCATCCTCGACGAGGGCGAAGTGTCGATGGTCGTCAACGAGATCCTCGAGCAGGAGGACCTGGACGAGGGCTACGTTCTGGGTTGCCAGTCGTTGCCGCTCACCGACAAGGTGAAGATCCGCTACTCCTGACATCCGACGCGAGGACGCCGACTGGCGGGAAGTCGGTTGGGAGAACCTCCCGGTCGATGCGGGGGTCGATACTCTGCCCGACGGGAATCCCGCGGAGCGATGCTGCCGGAGCCAGCATTCGCACCCGCGAGAGGAGCCCACGATGTCCCCGTTGCTCAAGATCACGATCACCGCTACCGCGCTCGGCGGAGCGCTCGCCGTGGCCACGGCCGCGCCGGCGGTGGCAGAAACCCGCCCCTACCAGTTGCCCGGTGTCACCAGCAGCAATGCCTCTTGCGTCGGGGCGGCACTGGACTTCGGCGCTCACTACGGCGTCGACGGCTCGACGTTCCCCGTCGTGACGCACGGCGAAGTCGGCCCGGCGGTGTCCGGACACGCAACGACCGACGGGCCGGGAGCGGTGGGTTCCTTCAACAGCCAGCTCGCGCAGAATCACGGCGACATTCAACAGTGCCTGCCGTAGCTCACCAGGCCGCGCGGGCCCCGCAGTCAGGGCACACGTACGTGTCGCCGTCGCGGTGCATCTCACCGTGCGCGGTGCAGGTCGGAGTGCCGGTCTCGCCCAGGACCACGTTGCCCATGCTCACGTCCCAGCCGCCCGGCACGTCGCGCAGTCCGACGACCGGCGCCGCCTGCCGCCGGGCGCCGTCGAATGCGCGGACGGCCGCGGCGACGGCATCGAACTCCCGCGAGCCCTTCGTCCAGCCGGTGGGCAGGCTCGCCTCGGCGACCTCCAGCGCCTCGCCGTCGACGTGGACAACGGCGGTCTGCTCGCTGGAGTCCGGGCGCTGGAAGGTGACCGCGTAGCGCCCGTTGCCCGGCAGGGCCTCGATCCGCTGCAGCGCCGCATCCATCGCGCTGCTATGCGGTGCGCTCGGCGCGGGCCTTCAGCCGCTGCAACGTGGCCTCGATGTTGCGCGTGTTCACGTCCGCCCGGTCGGCGACACCCGTGACGGGGCGGGATGCGAGCGCGAACCAGCCGTAGCGACGGTCCCACGTGCTCTCGGTGACCGTGCAGCCGTCCAACGTGGCCTCGATGTCGTACTGCCACCGCGCGACCGGGAGGCTGGTGTGCGAGACGTTGAAGGCGAACCGGCGACCGGGGTCGGCATCGGTCACGGTGCAGGTGGTCGTCCAACGCCGCCAACCATTGCGGTTGGTGCCGCGAAAGACAGCGCCCGGCTCGGCGCCTGCGCCCTTGCGCCAGCGCAGCACGGCGGTCTCCTCGGCCAGTTCGGTCATCACCGAGAGATCGGTGATCAGCCGGTAGACGGCCTCCGGCGTCGCGCCGACCGCAACGGTCGCGCTCGCAGTGGGATCCGACGTGGGCATGCGGCCACCTCCTGGCGCCCGACCCTAGCCCGGCATGGGCCGGAACGGCTCGTCCGGCTCGACCAAGTCGACCGATGTCACCTTTGTCGGGTCGATCGGCTTGCCCGCCTGCGGGTCGGCCGCGGTCGCGGCCGAGTAGATGAGCGGCGCCTCGATCTGCAGGGCGTGCTCGATGTCGCGCTGCAGAGTCTGGCGGGCGACCTCGGCGTCGTCGGGCGAATGGCCCGGCAGCTCGATGCGGACCGTCGGCTCGTCGTCGCCGAAGTGGACTTCCAATACGTAGTGGTGGCTCACACCCCCAGCCTGCCGTAGCCGGGCGATAGGTCACATTCGGGTCGGTACTAGAACGTGTTCTAGTCAGATCCGCGGCCAGACTATAACCTGTTCCACATGCCGGACGAGGAGTACGACGTCGTCGTCGTGGGCAGTGGCGCCGCCGGGATGACCGCCGCCCTGGCCGCGCGGCGCAAGGGCCTGCGTGCAGTGGTGATCGAGAAGGCTTCGCACTTCGGCGGCTCGACCGCCCGGTCCGGTGGCGGCGTGTGGATCCCCAACAACGAGGTACTGCGCCGTGACGGGGTCAGCGACTCGCCGGAGGCGGCCCGGGCGTATCTGCACAGCATCGTCGGCGACGTTGTCCCGGGCGAGCGCATCGACACCTATCTCGACCGCGGGCCGGAGGCGCTGTCCTTCGTGCTCGCCAACACTCCCCTGCGCATGCAGTGGGTGCCGGACTACTCCGACTACTACCCCGAGGCGCCCGGCGGGCGGGTCGGCGGCCGGTCGGTGGAGCCCAAGCCGTTCAACCTGAAGAAGCTGGGCTCCCAGCGCGACCGGCTCGAGCCCGACTACGGCAAGTCGCCGCTCAACGTCACGGTGACGCAGGCCGACTTCCGATGGGCGACGCTGATGATGCGGACCCCCCGCGGCGTCCTGCGGGTGCTGCGCATCGGGCTGCGCTGGATCTGGTCGATGCTGACCCGCAAGGACCTCGCCGTACGCGGACAGGCCTTCGCGGGAGCGCTGCGCGCGGGGCTGGCCGAGGCGGGGGTCCCCGTCCTCCTGGACACCGCGTTGGAAGAACTCCACGTCGAACACGACGCCGTCGCCGGCGTCATCGTCAGCCGCGACGGGCAACAACGCCTCGTGCGGGCGCGATACGGCGTCGTGCTCGCGTCGGGCGGCTTCGAGCACAACGCAGCGATGCGCCAGCAGTACCAGCGGGCGCCGATCGGTAGTGATTGGACGGTCGGCGCGCGGGCCAACACCGGCGACGGCATTTTGGCCGGCGAGCGGCTCGGCGCAGCGCTCGAGCTGATGGACGACGCCTGGTGGGGACCGTCGATCCCCCTCACCGGCGGGCCCTGGTTCTGCCTGGCCGAGCGCACACTGCCCGGCGGCATCATGGTGAACGACCGCGCCGAGCGCTTCATGAACGAGGCACTGCCCTACGTCGAGGCCGTCCACAAGATGTACGGCGGCGAGTACGGGCGCGGCGACGGCCCGGGCGAGAACATCCCCTGCTGGATGATCATCGACCAGCGCTACCGCAACCGGTATGTGTTCGCCGGCGTCCCACCGCGCCGCCCGTTCCCCGGCCGCTGGTACAAGGCCGGTGTCGTGGTGAAGGCCGCCACGATCGGCGAGCTGGCCGAGAAGATCGGACTGTCGGGCGATGCGCTCACGTCGACGATCGAGCGCTTCAACGGGTTCGTCCGCGAGGGCAAGGACGCTGACTTCGGCCGCGGAGACAGCGGCTACGACCGCTACTACGGCGACCCGACGATCAAGCCCAACCCGTGTCTGTCGCCGATCGACCAGGCGCCGTTCTACGCGGTCACGATGGTGCCCGGCGACCTGGGCACCAAGGGCGGGCTGCGCACGGACGTGCACGGCCGGGTGATGCGCGAGGACGGTTCGGTCATCGACGGGCTCTACGCGGCCGGCAACGTCAGCAGCCCGGTCATGGGTCACACCTACGCGGGGCCCGGCGCCACGATCGGACCGGCCCTGACCTTCGGCTACCTGGCGGCGCTGCACATCGCCGACCGGGCCGCCCGCACCAGCACCGAGGAGTTGCGCAGTGCCCATTGATCCCGACGTCGCGCTGGGCGCACACCTGCCGGTCGAGGACTTCTCGTGGACCGCGTCCGACGTCCTGCTCTACCACCTCGCGCTCGGCGCCGGCGGCGATCCGGTCGACCCGAGAGAGCTGAGGTACACGATCGAGGACGACCTGCAGGTCCTGCCGACCTTTGCCGTCGTGGCTCAGACCGTGCACCGGTTCGAACCTCCTGCCGTCGAGTACCCGGGCATCTCGATCGATCTGGCCAAGGTGCTGCACGGCACCCAGCGGATCGACGTGCACCAGCCATTGCCGGCCGACGGGAAGGCGCGGGCCAGCGCGCGGATCAAGGGCGTCTACGACAAGGGCTCGGCCGCCGTCGTTGAGACCGAGACCGTGGTGAGCGACCTCGACGGTGCGCCGATCTGGACCAACACCTCCAGCATCTTCGCGAGGGGCGAGGGCGGCTTCGGCGGCGACCGCGGACCCTCCGGACCGGGTGGGGCGCCCGACCGCGCACCGGACAACGTCATCGTCACGCCGACCGCACCTCAGCAAGCGCTCTGGTACCGGCTGCTCGGCGACCGCAATCCCCTTCACTCGCATCCGGAGTTCGCCGCCAAGGCCGGATTCCCCCGGCCCATCCTGCACGGCCTGTGCACCTACGGCATGGTCGCCAAAGCCGTCGTCGACGCCGAACTCGGCGGCGACGTCACCCGCGTGGCCGGGTACGGCGTCCGCTTCGCCGGCGTCGTCTTCCCCGGCGAGACCTTGCGCACCTCGGTGTGGCGCGAGGACGGCCGCCTGCTCCTGGCGACCACGGTGGACGAACGCGACAGCGCTCCGGCGCTCAGCGGCGCCGACCTGGTTCTCGCATGACGGAGGTTCTCGCATGACGGTTGCGCCGCGGCGGGCCGCCGACGTGCCGACGTGGGACGAGCAGGCCGACGTGGTGGTCGTCGGCTTCGGAGCCGCGGGCGCCGCGGCCGCGTTCGAGGCCGCATCCTCCGGAGCAGAGACGCTGGTGCTCGAGCGGGCCGGCGCCGCCGGTGGAGCGGCCGCGATGTCCGATGGGTTCGTCTACCTCGGCGGCGGCACGCCCGAGCAGCGCGAGGCGGGCTTCCCGGACTCGGTCGACAACATGAAGACCTTTCTCAAGGCCGCCTGCGGGCCGGCGCCGGACCACGCGAAGATCGACCTCTACTGCGAACGCAGCCTCGAACACCGCGAGTGGCTGCTGGCCCGGGGCGTCCGCTTCCTCGGCACCGTCCTTCCGGACGCCAACGGCACCTCGCCCGTCGACGGCGAAGGGTTGATGTTCACCGGCGGCGAGAACGCCTATCCCTTCGACGAGATCGCGGCTCCGGCTCCGCGCGGCCACGTCGTGCAGGGCGATCGACCCGGGGGGGCGCGCCTCATGGACGCGCTCACGGCCGCCGCCCTCGACGCCGGCGCCCGGGCGTCCTTCGACACCGTCGCCGAGGCCCTCGTGACCGATGACGACGGGCGGGTCGCCGGCGTCGTCGCCGCCCGCTACGGCGAGGAGATCACCGTCCGGGCCCGGACCGGGGTCGTGCTCACCGCCGGTGGCTTCATCTCGAACCCGGACATGGTCGAGCAGTACGCACCGGCCGTGCACGTGACCGCCCTGCGTCTCGGCACCGAAGGCGACGACGGCCGCGGCATCCGGATGGCCGAGGCGGTCGGGGCCCGGATCAAGCGGATGGACGCCATCGAGTGCGCGTTGCCGTTCAACGCACCGCGCAGCCTCGTTCACGGCATCCTCGTCAACCGCCTGGGCCAGCGTTTCGTCAACGAGGACACCTACATGGGCCGGGTCGGGCAGACCGCGCTCGTGCACCAGGGCGGCCACGCCTATCTCATCGTCGATGAGGCGCACTACGCGCCGAACTGGCTCAACGTGCCGGCCACCTGGGTGTGCGAGACCGCGGCCGAACTCGAATCCGAGATCGGGCTGCCGCCGGGGTCGCTCACCACCACGCTGGACTACTTCAACGCCCACGCCGCCGACGGCAACGACCCGCTGTTCCACAAGCGGGCACCGGTGCTGACGCCGTTGACGCCGCCGCTGGCCGCCTTCGACCTGCGGGCCGACAAGTTCTTCTACGCGCCGTTCACGCTGGGTGGGCTGCACACCCAGCCCGACGGCGCTGTGCTCGACCTCGACGGCGAGCCGATCCCGGGCCTGTTCGCGGCCGGGCGCACGACCTCCGGTGTCGCCGCGCAGGGCTACTGCAGCGGCCTGTCACTGGGGGACTCGACCCTGTTCGGCCGCCTGGCCGGGCTCAGCGCGGCAGGAGTGAAAGCATGACCATTCTCGATCGGTTCCGGATCGACGGCCAGGTCGCCGTCGTCACCGGGGCCGGGCGCGGCATCGGCGCGGCGTCGGCCCTCGCCCTGGCCGAGGCGGGGGCCGAGGTCGTCATCTCCGCCCGCACCGAGGACCAACTCAAGGAGACCGCGCGGCAGGTCGAGGCGGTCGGTCGTCAGGCGCATCTCGTTGTCGCCGACCTCAACGAGGTCGACCAGGTGCGCGGGCTGGCCGACGCGGCGAAGGCGGCCTTCGGGCGCCTGGACATCGTCGTCAACAACGTCGGCGGAACGATGCCGCGGACCTACCTCGACACGTCAGTCGGGTTCCTCGAGCGCGCGTTCCACTTCAACGTCTCGACGGCCCATGCCCTCAGCACCTCGGCCGTGCCGATCATGCTCGAGAACGACGGCGGGTCGATCGTCAACATCGCGAGCGTGGTGGGCAAGGTCGCCGGCCGGGGCTACCTCGCCTACGGCACCGCGAAGGGCGCGCTGATCCACTACACGGAACTGGCGGCCGAGGACCTGGCGCCCCGCGTGCGCATGAACGCCATCGCCGTCGGCTCGATCGCGACGTCGGCCCTGGACATCGTGATGAGCAACGACGAAATGCGCACCGGCATCGAGCAGGCCACTCCCCTGCGCCGGCTCGGCGTCACCGACGACATCGCCGCAGCCGTGCTGTACCTCGCCTCGCCGGCAGGCTCCTACTTGACCGGCGCGGTGCTCGACGTCCACGGCGGGCTTCAGCAGCCGAACATGTCGCTCCCCATCCCCGATCTGTAGAGAGGCCCGCCCCATGTCGCTGAAGGTCGTGCAGTGGAGCACCGGTAACGTCGGGCGGCACTCGATCGCCGGCATCGACGCGCGTCCCGAACTGGAACTGACCGGGGTCTGGGTGTCGAGCGCCGAGAAGGACGGGCAGGACGCCGGCAAGCTGGCCGGCCTCGACCGCGATCTCGGCGTCGCCGCCACCACCGACGGCGATGCGCTCATCGCCTCCAAGCCCGACTGCATCGTCTATACCGCGATGGCCGACAACCGGCTGCCAGAGGCGATCGCCGACCTCACCCGGTTCCTGGCCGCCGGCATCAACGTGGTCTCGAGCTGCCCCGTGTTTCTCCAGTACCCCTACGGTGTCGTCCCGCAGGGGTTCCTCGACCCGATCGAGCAGGCGGCGCAGGCCGGCGGCGCCTCACTGTTCGTCAACGGCGTCGACCCCGGCTTCGCCAACGACTGGTTGCCCCTCGTCCTGACGTCGGTCTCCGAGCGCATCGACGAGGTGCGCTGCATGGAACTGCTCGACTACGCGACCTACGACAACGCCACCGTGCTGTTCGACGTCATGGGCTTCGGCAAGCCGCTGGACGAGACGCCGATGCTGTTGCAGCCGGGCGTCCTGTCACTCGCGTGGGGCTCGGTGGTCCGGCAGCTCGCCGCCGGGCTCGGTGTGGAGCTCGACGAACTGAAGGAGACGGTGGTGAAGCTGCCGGCGTCCGAGACGTTCGAGATCGCGTCCGGGACGATTCCGGAAGGGACGATGGCCGCGCTGCGCTTCGAGGTGCTGGGCATGAAGAGCGGCAAGCCGGCGTGCGTGCTCGAACACGTCACCCGGCTGCGTCCCGACCTCGGTCCGGACTGGCCGCAGCCAGCCGGCCAGGGCTGCTACCGGGTGAAGGTCACCGGCGAGCCGAACTACACCCTGGACCTGCAGCTACTGGGCACCGACGGCGATCACAACACGGCCGGGCTGAAGGCCACCGCGATGCGCCTGGTCAATGCGATCGAGGCTGTCGTCGCCGCGCCTCCGGGACTACGCACGTCGCTCGACCTGCCGTTGATCACCGGGCGGGGACTCGTCCGTTGATCCTTGCCCGCCAACCGATCTGCTCCACCCGCATCAGCTCCACCGTGTTGAGGACAATGAGGATCAGGGCGATCGCGGTGAGGGTGGCCAAGGCGGGCAGGTGCGGCGCCAGTGGCAACAGGGCCAGGACGGCACCCGCCGCCGTCAAGCGCGTCCAGGACACCAGGCGGAACATCGCCCAGCGGGTGAACCCGAACGATGCCAGGTAAAGAGCCGTGCCCCCGACGAGCAGGCCGGCGAAGGCCCAGCTGAGGTGCTGACCGGGCTCGAGGATCGATTCGCGCAGACCGACGGCGGTGAAGATGATCGCCGCGATGAACGCGAGATGACCGTAGGACAGGACGAGGCGGGTGATGTCCAGCTGCACCTTGGCTGTCGCCATCGCGTGGCGCATCGCGTCGGCGGCGAAGTGGAAGTACACCCAGAACAGCGCGCAGCTCAGGACGAACGCGACGGCGACCGCGAACCCGCGCCCGACCGTCAGCTCGACCGCTCCGGCCGCCGTCCCGACCGCGACGACCGACTCGCCCAGCGCGATCAGCACGAACAGACCGAACCGCTCGGCCAGATGTCCCGCGTCGAGATGCATCCGGCGCAGCTGCGGGCGCAGCACCGTCGGGGTGGAGAGGTCGATGAGTGCAGCGACGGCCCACACTGCTTCGCGCGCGTCGCCGTGGGCGAACGAGCCGGCCACCAACATCGGGCCGGTCAGCACCATGCTCACCGTGTACGGGTTCAGCGGAATCCCCCGGCTGCGCGCTGATGCCATCACCAGCGCGATGCCGAGGACAAGCCGGCCGACCCAGTAGGCCAGGGCGTAGAGCAGCCCGAGGCGGCCGTAGGCCTGCGGCAGGGCCAGCGCCATGAACACACCGGCGAGAGCGACGGCGAAGATGCGCAGGTGCAGGACCGCGCGCGAGGTGTCCTGCAGGTTCGTCTGGATGGCGGTGCCGACCCACAGCCAGTAGATGGGGACGAACACCACCACTGCCTGCCCTACGCCGGCCCAGGAATGAGAGTCAGTGAGCAGTCCGGAGACCCGCGTGACGGCCACGACGAACACGAGGTCGAAGAAGAGCTCGGCCCAACTCACCCGCTTCTCGTCGGGCTGCTCCTCGTGTCCCGGCTCTGCCACGCCGTCAGTCTGCCGTGGCATTGTGGTGGCATGTGCCGCAATATCAGAACCCTGCACAACTTCGACCCGCCGGCCACGCACGACGAGGTCCACGCTGCCGCGTTGCAGTACGTCCGCAAGGTGAGCGGAACGACCAAGCCCTCGGCGGCCAACCAGGCCGCCTTCGAGGAGGCCGTGCACGAAATCGCCCACATCACTCGACATCTGCTCGAGGCGATGGTGACGACGGCTCCGCCGAAGAACCGAGAGGAAGAGGCGATCAAGGCGAAGGCCCGCAGCGAGAAACGCTTCGCCCGCGCCTGAGTCGCCGGTTGGCAGAAATTGGAACACGTTCTAGTCTGCTGACATGCGTTTCGGAATCGTCCTCTTCACCAGCGACCGCGGCATCGCGCCCGCCCGGGCGGCCCAGGCGGCCGAGGCGCACGGGTTCCACTCGTTCTACGTGCCGGAGCACACGCACATCCCGGTCAAGCGGGAGGCGCCGCACCCGGGCACGCCGGACGGCGCGCTGCCCGACGACCGGTACATGCGCACCCTCGACCCCTGGGTCTCGCTGGCCGGCGCCGCCGCCGTCACCTCGCGCATCGAGCTCGCCACTGCGGTCGCCCTGCCCGTCGAGCACGACCCGATCTCGCTGGCCAAGACGATCGCCACGCTGGATCACCTGTCCGGCGGCCGGGTCACCTTGGGCGCCGGGTTCGGCTGGAACACCGATGAGCTGACCGACCACGGCGTCGTCCCGGGCAAGCGGCGCACGATCCTGCGCGAGTACGTCGAAGCGATGCGGGCCCTGTGGTCGCAGGAGCAGGCCGAGTACATCGGCGAGTTCGTCCGCTTCGGGCCGAGCTGGGCCTGGCCCAAGCCGGTGCGCGGCGACATCCCGCTGCTGATCGGCGCGGGCGGCACCGACAAGACCTTCGAGTGGATCGCGGCCAACGCGCAGGGCTGGATCACCACGCCGCGCGACGACGAGATCGTCGCCGCGGTCGGCCGGTTGACCGACATCTGGCGTGCCGCGGGCCGTAACGGGGCGCCCCGCGTCGTCGCGCTCGACGGCAAGCCCGACGCCGACCGGCTCGCCGGCTGGGCCGCGGGTGGGGTGACCGACGTCCTGTACGGGCTGCCCGACCGGTCGGAGTCGGAGATCGACGGCTACCTCGACCGGCTCTCGGCCAAGCTGCAGGCGATGCAGCCCGGCTCGCTCGTCGCGGCCTGACCGGCACGGAACCTACCGCCTCACTCCGTTCGGCTCGCCGAAGCACCATGCCGTTCGTTCGCTCCGCAAGCGTCGCTCACAGCGGCCGACGCGCCGCGCCGGCGATCAGTGCTGAGTAGGCGGCGGCACCGCGTCGGGTCAGGTGGATGCCGTCGTCGTAGAACCAGGACGGGTGCTTCGCAGACGCCGCGTGCCAGTCGAGGATCGTGGCGTTGCCGAATTTCGGTACGACGCGGGCGATGATCCGGTTGTTCGCGTTCTGCCACTCGCGCCCGACCCGGTTGTTGACGACGATGACCCGCTCGACCTTGCCCAGGCAGCCCAGGGCGTGGCGCAGGGTGGCTGCGTTGATGTAGCCGTTGTCGCCGACGCCGATGATCACCAGCGGGTTCAGGCGACCCGCCGCGGCGTCGTTCTCGATGTCGCGCAGAATGGGGTCGGCCTGGCGTCCCTCGACGGCGTTGAGCGTGCCGCCTGGGAAGTGCTGATCGAGTGCCGTCCGGGCGCCCAGCATCACCGAGTCGCCGAATGCGCTGATGGCAGGCAGCCGGGCGACGGGGTGGGTCGCGGCGACCGGTGACGGCGTGCTGGTCGGCCGGGGCGCCGACGCGTCGTCCAGTGGCGAACTCGTCCGCGGCAGCGTCGGGTCGGGTAGGGGTAGCGGAGAGACGGCCGGGCCGATGGGGAGTCGCCGCCCACCGTGCGCCGCGGCCACGGCCCGCTGACCGGGAGATAGGGTCGGCTTCGGGCCCGAGGCGATCACTGCGCCCGCCAGCAGCAGGACCATGACCAACATGGCGGTGGCGAGCCGGGCACCGACCGGCGCTTGGCCGGCCACGACCCGGGACAGCCGTCGGACGCCCCGGCGCACGCTGGACTTCAGGCCCAGCGTCCGGATCGGCGCCTCGACGAACCGGTGGGTCAGGTCGGCGAGCAGCATCGTGGCGCCGATGCGCACGAGCAGTACGACGGGCGCCGGCCAGTGCACGTCCACGCCGGGGCGGGTGACGACGGCGACCGGCCAGTGCCAGAGGTAGATGGCATACGAGCGAGCGGCCAGCCAGCGCAAAGCTCGGCGGTCCAGCGCCGCGCCGAGCCGGCTGGCCGGACGCGCGACTCCGGCCACCAGGATCGCGGCCAGTGCCGCCACGGCCAGAAACCCGCCGCGGTACAGCGCGCGGCTCGACTCCGGCACCGTGCCGACGGCGACTGCGAGCGCGACGAGCGAGCCGGTGGCGAGGACGTCGGTCAGCCCCACCAACCGGCGGCGCGGGCGGCCGCCGGGTCCCGGCCGCGGGCGCACCCGCGCTGCGGCGAGCGCGCCCAGACCGGCGCCCAGCAGCAGGCCCATGCTGTGCGTGTCGGTGCCGTAGTACAGCCGGGTCGCGTCGGCGCCATAGGGCACGTCCCGGACAATCGCCAGTACCGTCATCTCGCCCGCCGAGCCGAGGGCGAGCGCGAGGGCGGTGAGCGCCAGCCAGCGGGCTCGGAGTTCTGGTGTGGCAGCGGAACCGCGGATGCGCCCGGCGAGGCCGAGGACGGTGACGGCGATCAACGGCCAGAGCAGGTAGAACTGCTCCTCGACCGCCAGGGACCACAGGTGCTGCAGCATGCTCGGTCGGCCGACCGAGACGAAGTAGGACTGGTGGACGAAGGAGAGCCACCAATTGCTGACGTAGCCGGCCGCGGCCGCGGTGGCCGCGCGGACCGTGCCCAGCTGATCACGCCAGGACGCGGCCGCGGCGAGGACAGACACCAGCGCGACGGCCAGCCCGGGTAGCAGGCGCCGCGCGCGGCGCCGGTAGAAGCTGCCGAACCGCAACTCCCCCGTGCGCAGGTACTCGGTGGTGATCATCCGGGTGATCAAGTAACCGCTGAGCACGAAGAAGACGTCCACGCCGAGGAACCCGCCGGATACCACGCCGGGTGCGAAGTGGAACGCGGCCACAGCGACGACCGCGAGCGCCCGCAGGCCGTCCAGCCCCGACCAGCGCCGCTGCTCGGTCGGCGGACGGTCGGTCATGCGTACATGACACCGGATGGCGGCCCCGCGTTGCGGAAGGCGCGACCGGGATGTGCGCTTCGATGCAGCGTCGGTCGGCGTTCAGCCGGCCGTGCCCAGCACCAGGCCGGACGTCGGGACGCCGGTGCCGGCCGTGACGAGCACGTGTTCGACGTCCTCGACCTGGTTCACGGCCGTGCCGCGGACCTGGCGGGCGCCCTCGGCGATCCCGTTCATGCCGTGGATGTAGGCCTCTCCCAGCTGCCCGCCGTGCGGATTCAACGGCAGCCGCCCGCCCAGTTCGAGTGCGCCGTCGGCGATGAAGTGCCGCGCTTCGCCGCGCGGGCAGAAGCCGAGTTCCTCGAGCTGGATCAGCACGAACGGCGTGAAGTGGTCGTACAGCACGGCGACGTCGACGTCCTCCGGCGCGAGGCCCGCCTGGCGCCACAACTGCTCGCCGACGATCCCCATCTCCGGCAGCCCGGTCAGGCCGTCGCGGTAGTAGGAGGTCATCGTGAACTGGTCGGCGCCGCTGCCCTGCGCGGCGGCGCGGACGACGACCGGCGGATGGGGCAGATCGCGGGCCCGCTCGACCGACGTGACCACCACTGCGACACCGCCGTCGCTCTCCTGGCAGCAGTCGAGCAGGTGCAGTGGCTCGACGATCCACCGCGATGCCTGATGCTCCTCGAGCGTGATCGGCCTTCCGTGGAAGAACGCTTTCGGGTTCGCCGCCGCGTGCTTGCGGTCGGCCACCGCGACGCGGCCGAAGTCCTCGCTCGTCGCGCCGTAGACGTGCATGTAGCGCTGGGCGATCATCGCGACCCACCCGGCCGGCGTGCTCAGGCCCATGGGATACGACCACGAGTTGTCCACCCCGGCCGAGGTCGGGGCTCCGGCCAGACCGGTCTGCACCTGGCCGAAGCGTTGCCCGGAGCGCTCGTTGAACGCCCGGTAGCAGACGACGACGTCGGCCACGCCGGTGGCAACGGCCATGGCCGCCTGCTGGACGGTGGCGCAGGCCGCGCCGCCGCCGTAGTGGATCCGGCTGAAGAACGACAGGGACGGGATACCGACCTCGCGGGCGACCGCGGCTTCGGTGTTGGTGTCCTGGGTGAAGGTCACGAGTCCGTCCACGTCGTTGGGCGTCAAGCCGGCGTCGGCGATGGCGGTGCGCACGGCCTCGGCCGCCAGTCGCAGCTCCGAGCGTCCGGAGTCCTTGGAGAACTCAGTCGCGCCGACACCGACGATCGCCGCCTTGCCGCTGAGCGTCCCGCCGGCGCGCGGCGTCACAGCGTCACCGTGACGGTGCCCACGACGTGGTCGCCGAGCTGGCCGCGGCCGACGACCGCGACGGTGACGTCGGCGCCATCCACGGCCGTGACCGAACCGCTGAACTGCAGGGTGTCATAGGCGTACGCCGGCACCCCCAGCCGGATGGCGATGTTCTTCACCCGCGCCTGCGGTCCGGCCCAGTCGGTCACGTACCGCTGGACCAGGCCGGTGTCGGTGAGGATGTTCAGGAAGATGTCCTTGCTGCCGCGGGCCAGCGCTGCGTCCCGGTCGTGGTGCACGTCCTGGAAGTCGCGGGTGGCAATTGCGGTGGACACGACGAACGTGGGCGTGGCCGAGATCTCCAGCGGGGGCAACTGCTCGCCGACAGCGGTCATGGTGCGGGCCTCCAGAACGGCAGGGTCAGTTCGTCGTCGATCTTCGTGAGCGCGACCTGCACGGGCAGGCCGACGGACACCGACGCCGGGTCGACGTCGATGAGCTCCCCGAGCATCCGGACGCCCTCGTCGAGCTCCACCAGCGCGACCACGAACGGCGGTTGCTTGCCCGGCACCTTCGGGTGGTGGTGGACGACGTAGCTGAAGACCGTGCCGCGCCCGCCCGCCACCACCCAGTCCTGCTTCTCCGCGCCGCACGACGGGCACATCGGGCCCGGCGGGTGCCGCAGCCGCCCGCACGTCGGGCAGTGCTGGATGCGCAATTCGCCCGCCGACGTCCCTTCCCAGAAGAAGGCGGTGTCCTGGCTGATCGCCGGGCGGAGGACGTCCGAGCGCTCCGCAACCGGCGCCGGCGGGCGGAACTTCAGCACCCGGAACAGCATCTCGGCGACCGGCTCGTCGCCGACGTACCAGGTGTTGAGGGTCGTGACGAACCAGCCCTCGCCGAGGGCGGTCGTCTTCGGTCCGCGTACGTCGTCGAGCGTCGTCCGCACCGAGACCTGCTCCCCCGGCTGCAGGTAGCGGTGGTAGGTCTGTTCGCAGTTGGTGGCGACCACGGACGTGAAACCGGCGTCGTCGAGCAGGTTCATCATCCGGCCGAGCGGGTCGTCACCGGTGCGCGACGCGTGCAGGCCACCCATCGTCCAGACCTGGATCATCGCCGGTGGGGCGACGATGCCGGGGTGGCCCGCGGCGCGTGCGGCGTCCTCGTCGACGTAGATCGGATTGGCGTCGCCGAGCGCCTCGACCCAGTTGTTGATCATCGGCTGGTTCACCGGGTCGCGGCCGGCCCGCGGTGCCGACGCCCCCGCTGCCTTGACCTCCGACGCCCCGGCCAGGATGTCGCTCAACGGGGCACCCTGGGCAGCTTCAGGCCGAACTGCGCGATCAACTCGCGCTGAATCTCGTTGACGCCGCCACCGAAGGTGATGACCAGGGCCCGCTTGGCCTGCACGTCGAGCCAGCGCAGCAGCGCGGCGGTATCCGGATCGGCGGGATCGCCGTGCCGGCCCACCACCTCCTCGAGCAGGCGGAAAACGTGTTGCGCGCGCTCGGATGCGAACACCTTCGTCGCCGACGCGTCGGCCACGTCGACATCGCCCTCTCGCGCGGCGACCTGCCAGTTCAGCAGCTCGTTGATGCGCGTGATCGCCCGGGTCTCGGCGAGCGCGCGGCGGACGTCCGGTGCGTCGAGCGGTGCGCTGCCGCCGGGGCCCGGCCGGGCGGCCCACTCACGCACCCGTTCGTACAGGCCGGCCAGCTTGCCGGCCGGTCCGAGCATCACGCGTTCGTGGTTCAGCTGCGAGGTGATCAGCCGCCAGCCCTCGTTCTCGACGCCGACCAACATGTCCACCGGCACCCGGACGTCGGAGTAGTACGTGGTGTTCGTGTGGTGGGCGCCGTCGGCGGTGACAGTGGGCGTCCACGAGAACCCGGGGTCACGGGTGTCGACGATGAGGATCGAGATGCCTTTGTGTTTCGGCGCCGCCGGGTCGGTGCGGCAGGCCAGCCACACGTAGTCGGCGTCGTGGCCGCCGGTGGTGAAGACCTTCTGCCCGTTGACGACGTAGGAGTCGCCGTCGCGCACCGCCGTCGTCTTCAGCGACGCGAGGTCAGTGCCGGCCTCCGGCTCGGTATAGCCGATGGCGAAGTGGAGATCGCCGGTCAGGATCTTGGGCAGGAAGAAGTCCTTCTGGGCCTGGGTGCCGTGCACCTGCAGCACGGGGCCGACCGTCTGCAGTGTCACGTACGGCAGCGGGATGTCGCGCCGGGCCGCCTCGTTGACGAAGATCTGCTGCTCGATCTGCCCGAACCCGTGCCCGCCGTACTGCTTCGGCCAGCCGACGCCCAGCCAGCCGTCGCGGCCCATCCGCTTGACGACGTCGCGGTAGAGGTCGCCGTGGCGGGTGATCAGCATCGATTCGGCCTCGGCCGGCGTCACCAGGTTCGTGAAGTACTCGCGCAGCGTGCGCTGCAGCGCGGCCTGCTCGTCGGTGAGTTCCAGGTGCATCAGACGGCCAGCCGATCGAGGCGGGCGGCCGCGCCGCCGACGAAGCGGGCGAGGTCCTTCGCCTGCGAGTAGTAGCGGTGCAGCGGATAGGTGATGTCGACGCCGAGGCCGCCGTGCAGGTGATGGCAGACCTGTAACGCCCTGGGCAGCTCGGCGGCCAGCCAGTACGCCGCGACGGCGAGGTCGTCGTCGGCGTCCAGCCCTGAGGACAGCCGCCACGCCCCGGACACGGCGGCCAGGTGGACGGTGCGGGCGACGACGTACACGTCGGCGACCTGCTGGGCGACCGCCTGGAACGTCGCCAGGGGGCGGCCGAACTGCTCGCGCGTGCGCAGGTGGTCGGCGGTCAGCTGCAGCGCCCCGGCGATGACACCGTCGGCTACGGCCGCGGCACCGGCCACGGCGAACCGGTCCACCTCCTGCGGGCCCGCGGCGAGGACTGATTCGACCGGCGCAGCGTCGAAGCGCACCGTGTACTCCGGCGCGCCGGTCGAGCTCGGCGTACGGATCAGCGTGACACCGCCGCCGTGCGGGTCGACGAGCGCCGTGCCGCTGTCGGTCGGGACGAGCACGCGGTAGGCCTGGGCCGCGAACGAGACGCCGACCCGCGCGCCCGTGACCGTGTGCCCGTCATGTCGAACTGGGTGGCCGGGCGCGTCGCGCAGGCAGGCGGTCAGCACCCGGCCGTGGGCCACCTCGGCCAACACCCACCGCTGCTGATCGGCGGTGCCGAATGCGGCGACCGGCAGGACGCCGAGCGCCAGTGTCGCCAGTGCGGGCAAGGGCAGGACCTGCCGCCCGACCTCGGTCAACACCAGGCCGGTCTCCACCGCGCCCAATCCGTCGCCACCGACCGACTCGGGGAGCGAGAGGGCGAGCAGCCCGGCCTGCCCCATCGCCTTCCACGCCGCCTCGTCGTAACCCGACTCGCCAGCCAGAGCGGACAGCACCCGGCCGTCGTCCGGCTCGCCACGCAACACACTCGCCGCGAGCTCGGCGACGGCGCGCTGGTTCTCGTCGAGTCTGAAGTCCACGCCGCTCCTCGAGTCCGGATAGAACGTGTTCTAGTATCGGGCTGTGCAGCGCATTCGGCAAGCTCGGTTGGGCGGGTTCGGCCTGGCCGCGGCGGGTCGCCTGGTGCGCATGCCGGCCGTGCCCGACATCCCGGCCGGACGGATGGTGGACCTGCCCGGGCGCGGGCGCACCTATGTCGTCGACACCGGCCCGGTGCCATCCGCCCGCGGTGGTGAGGCGCCGACGATCATGCTGCTGCACGCCCTGGCCTGCACGGGCCTGCTCACCTGGTACCCGTGCCTGGACGCGCTGCGCCGCCGCTACCGCGTCGTGATCTTCGACCAGCGCTCGCACGGCCAGGGTGTCCGCGGCGGCCCGTTCACCCTGGACGACTGCGCCGACGACGTGGCGGCGGTCGCCGACGCGCTGGGCATCAGCACCTTCGTCTGCGCCGGCTACTCGATGGGGACGCTCGTCTCGCAGGTCACGTGGCACCGTCACCCCGGCCGGGTCGCCGGCCTCGTGCTCTGCGCCGGCACCACCCACTTCGCCGCGTCACCTCGCCGGGCCGACACGGTCCGCCGCGCCGGCGCGCGCATCGCCGCGGCAGCCACTCGCCAGCAGCGCCTGGCCGTGGAGGTACTCGACCAGACGGCCGACGACCGATGGGCCTGGCGGCAGTTCCGAGCCACGACGGGACGCGAGGTCACGGCCGCCGGCACCGTGCTCGCCCAGTTCGACTCGCGGCCGTGGATCGGCGAGGTCGACGTTCCGGCCGCCGTCGTCGTCACAACGAAGGACCATCTGGTGCCGCCGGCCCGGCAACGAGAGCTCGCCCGAGCGATTGGGGGTGCGACGGTCTACGAGGTCGAGGCCGGGCACGCCGCGTGCGTGCTGGGTGCGGAGAAGTTCAGGCCGGCGATGCTGGCTGCCGCTGCTTCGGTGACGGGCCGAATTTCGCGGGCGCCGTCTTCTTCCGCGCCGCGCTGAGCAGCTCGTCCAGCGCGATCGGCAGGTTGTCGGCCAGATCCCACAGCTCGGGGGCGAGCTCGCGACAGGCGATCAGCCCGACGTCCAGGTGTCCGTCGTTGGAAAGCACGGTGACGTTGAGGCCGGCTCCGTCGAACACCGGGCCGAACGGGAAGAACCCGGTGACCCGCCCGCCCATGAAGTAGATGGGCATCGGCGGCCCGGGTACGTTCGAAATGACCAGGTTGTGGATCACCGGATGGCGCTCGGCCAGCCGCAACTTGGAGTAGACGCGGACGGCGAGGGCAAAGGTGTTCGGCGCCGCGAACTGCGCCCAGTCCTGCAACAGCGACGCGCTGAGCGTCTTGTGATGATCCTTCGCCACGAGGTTCTGCTCGGCGATCGAGGCTAGGCGCTCGACGGCGTCGGCGATGTCACTGGCCAGCGAGGCGAACATGCCCGACACCTTGTTCGTGCCCTCGGCCTTGGTCTTGCCGTGCACCGACACCGGTACCATGGCGACGAGCGAACTGTCGGGCAGCTCGTCGCGGTCGGCGAGGTACTGGCGCAGCGCGCCTGAGCACATGGTCAGCACGACGTCGTTGACCGTGCACCCGAAGGCGTTCTTGACCTCCTTGACGTCGGCGAGGTCCATCCGGGTGAACGCGACCGCCCGGTGACCGGTGATCGTGCCGTTGAACGACGTGCGCGGCGCAGTAAACGGGGCCGGCATGGCCTTGCCCCGGCTGGAGCGCTGAATCCACTCGGGCAGGACGCCCAGCGTGGGCGGAAGCAGGCGGGCGAACTTGACCGGGCGGGTGGCCAGCCGCAGCGCACCGTCGACCACGATGCGGGCGTCACGGGGCCGCGCCGGCGCCGCCGGTTTCGGGGCGCCCGCCGCGATGGGTGGCGCTCCTGGTTCCAGGCTGCACAGTTCCGAGATGAGGCTGGCGCCGGAGACGCCGTCCACCGTCGCGTGATGCATCTTCGTCATCACACCGATCGAGCCGTCCTCGAGCCCTTCGAGGACCCACATCTCCCAGAGCGGACGGTTGCGGTCGAGCGGGTGCGAGGCAAGGTCGCCGCACACGGCCGCGACCTGCTCGCGGTCGCCCGGCGCGGGGACGATGACCCGCCGGACGTGATGCTCGATGTCGAACTGCTCGTCGTCGACCCAGACCGGGTGGTCGAGGTTCAGCACCGGGTTGTGGACCTTGCGGCGGAAGGCGGGATTGCCGCCGACCCGCTCCTTGAGGTGGTCCCTGAGGCGGCTGAACTCGTAGCCGTCGGGCATGGTGGACTGGTCGAGGACCAGGAGGCCGCACACGTGCATGAGCATCGTGTTGCTCTCGAAGTACAGGAAGCTCGCGTCGAGCCCGCGCAGTCGGTCCACCTTTGGAATGATAGAACACGTTCTAGTTTTCTGCATAGGATGACGGCTATGAGTGACCGGTTCCTCACGCGCGAGCTCGTCCAGCTCGGCTTCGCCGCCAACGCGCTGCGCCCGGTGAAGAACGCGCCCGCGAGCGTCCCCGCGTTCTTCAGCGGCTGGCTCACGGCCGAACTGGCGCCGCACCTGCTCGCCCTGACTGCGGCCGACACCGCGCAGCACGTCGCCCGCCACGGCGTGCAGTCCCGCCGCGACGCCCTCGGCGTGGTCGCCGCGCTGGGGAACATCGCGGCGTACGCGGCGCTGATCGGCGGGGGGAAGCGGGCGGCCGACCAGATCGAGGACGCCCTCGTCGAGGCGCTCGGCAGCGACTACCGCGAAGTCATCGCCCGCGACCCCATGCCCGACGACGTGTCGGCGCCCTGGCCCTCGCTGGCGATGCCGTTCCGGATGCGCAACGTGGACGTCACCCGCCGGCGCCGGTTGCCCTACGCGCCCGGTGGTCGTCGGTTCGAGCTCGACGTCTTCCACCACCGCGACCAGCCCGCCGGCGCCCCGGTCCTGCTGCAGGTGCACGGCGGCGCGTGGATCATCGGCAACAAGGACCAGCAGGGCATTCCCCTCATGCTGCACATGGCGGCACGCGGTTGGGTCTGCGTCGCCGTCAACTACCCGCTCTCTCCCCGCGCGCGGTGGCCCGAGCACCTCATCGCCGTCAAGCAGGCGATGCGGTGGATCCGCGAGCACGGGGCCGAGTACGGCGCCGACCCGTCGTTCGTCGCCGTAACGGGTGGCTCGGCCGGCGGCCACCTGGCCGCGATGGTCGGGCTCACCGGCGAGGACAAGTCCTTGCAGCCCGGCTTCGAGGAGGTCGACACCGCGGTTCAGGCCTGCGTCCCGCACTACGGCGTCTACGACTTCACCGACGAGAGCGGCACCCGGTACGCGCGGCAGCGGATGAACAGCCTGCTTCGCCCGATGGTGATGCCGCGGGACGCGAAGTATCCCGACGACTTTCGCGCCGCATCCCCCCTGTTCCGGATCACCCCCGAGGCGCCGCCGTTCCTGGTCGTGCACGGGCGCAACGACACGCTCGTGCCGGTGCGCGAAGCGCGGGAGTTCGTCGCTCGCCTGCGCGACACGGCGAAGAACCCGGTCGCATATGCCGAGATCGCCGGCGCCCAGCATGCCTTCGACATCTTCCCGTCGCTGCGCAGCGCCGGCGTCCTCCGCGGCGTCGCCCGCTTCCTGGAGTGGTGCCACGCGACACGGGACGAGCGAGCCGCGGGGAAGGTGCCCGCCTAACCGCGGGGCAGGCCGAGGATCCGCTCGCCGGCCAGGGTGAGCAGCACCTGCGTCGTTCCCCCGGCGATCGTCAGGCAGCGGGTCATCAGGAAGTTGTGCAGTGGCTCGCCGGCGATGAGGCCGTCGGCGCCGATGAGATCCAGAGCCGCCTCGGCCACCGCCTGCCGGTGCCGCACCCCGATCAGCTTGCGCACGCTCGAGCCGGCTTCGTCGCTCTGCCCACCGAGGCGCAGCAGGGTCGTCCGCAGGTCGAGCAGCGAACCGGCGAGCCCGGCCCCGACGAGCGCCCCGAGGCGCGTCGCGATCATCGGATCGTCGATGGATCCGGTCTCCGCGCTGTGCGCGACGAGCCGCTCGACCGCATCGCCGATGCTCGAGCCGCCTCCCATCGCAACCCGCTCGTGCGACAGCGTCGTGCGGGCCAGCGGCCAACCGCCGTTGACCTCGCCGACCACCAGCTCGTCCGCAACGAAGACGTCGTCGAGGAAGATCTCGTTGAACAGTGCTTCGCCGGTGATCTCGCGCAGCGGCCGGATGTCCAGTCCGGCTGACTTCATGTCCACGACGAAGTAGGTGATTCCCTTGTGCTTCGGCGCGTCGGGATCGGTGCGGGCCAGGCAGATTCCCCAGTCGGCCCGGTCGGCGACCGAGGTCCACACCTTCTGCCCGGACAGCCGCCAGCCCCCGTCAACGCGGACGGCCCGGGTCCGCAGGGAGGCGAGGTCCGAGCCGGCGCCGGGTTCGCTGAACAGCTGGCACCAGACGAGTTCGCCGCGCAGGGTGGGCGCGGCGAAGCGCTCGATCTGTTCGGGCGACCCGTGCTTGAGGATGGTGGGCACGGCCCAGCCGGCGATCACGAGATCGGGACGGACGACGCCGGCGCGGTCGAGTTCCTCGTCGATGAGCAGCTGCAGGGCCGGCGATGCCGCCAGCCCGTGCGGCCGGGGCCAGTGGGGCATCAGGTAGCCCGACTCGGCGAGGGCGCGCCGACGCTCGCCGGCCGGTTCGGCGGCCAGCGTCTCGGCCTGCCGCCGCACGTCCGCGCGTTGGTCCTCGACGTCGAGTTCGACGTGCAGGCGTCGGCGGCACCCGCCCGCGGTGAGCTCGGCGACCCGGCGGCGCCAGCGGTCGGTTCCACCGACGAACGCCCGCAAGGCGACGGCGCGGCGCAGGTAGAGATGCGCATCGTGTTCCCAGGTGTAACCGATGCCGCCCAGAACCTGGATGCAGTCCTTGGCGTTGTCGACCGCGGCGTCCAGCCCGACGGCGGCCGCCACCGCCGCAGCCAGGGCGTGCTGCTGCGGGTCGTCAGTGGTCTCCGCGGCATCCCACGCCACGGCGGCCGCGACCTCCGCGCGGCAGAGCATCTCGGCGCACAGGTGCTTGATGGCCTGGAAGCTGCCGATCGGCTTGCCGAACTGCTCGCGCAGCTTGGCGTGCGCGACCGCCGTCCGCAGGCACCAGGCCGCCACGCCTGCGGCCTCCGCCGCGGCCAGCGTCGCGGCCAGGTCGCGGACGCGCTCGGCCGTCCCGTCCGGCACCCGTTCGGCCGCGGCGCCGTCGAACTGCACCTCGCTGACCGTCCGGGAGAAATCAGCGGCGGGCAGGTCGAGCGTCTTGACCTGGCCCTGCGCACCGTCGACCACGAACCACGTTCCCTCTCCGTCGGAGACGAGGACGACCCCATCGGGCAGCACCCCGAGTCCCGGGCGCGCGGTGCCGTGCAGCCGGTCGTCCGCCTCGAGCCGGAGCTCGGTCGGCTCGAGCACGACGCCGGCCGTGCGAGCGCCGGAGACCAGTGCGGCCGCGTGCGGAGAATCGCCGAGCACCAGGCCGGTCAGCACGGTGGGCAGCAGCGGGCCGCCCACGAGGGCGTCCGCGCACTGCTCGAGGGCGACCGCGAGCTCGGTGACGGAGCCGCCGGCGCCGCCGCTCGATTTGGGAGCGGCCGCGCCGAGCACGCCGAGCGCGGCCACCTCTGGCCAGCCGGCCCGCCAGCGGTCGGGCTCGGTCTCCATCGCCCGCACCGTGTCCGCCGCCCGGCCGCGCTTGCCCCACGCGTACAGCATCTCGGCCCACGCGCGCTGATCGGCGGTCACGGATATGGGCATGTCTCTCCTGGGTCTGCGGGCCGGACGGACGTGGGTCGATTCTAGAACGTGTTCTATCTGATGGGAACACGGCGCTTGCTGGCCGACGTGTCATCCTTCTGAAACATGTTCTTGCCAGCATGACCGATGCTAGGGTCGAAAACGGCTCACTACTACTTCAAGGGAAACGACCATGGCGGCTCCGCGCGCGAAGGCTCCGAACGGGCCGGCGCCCGTGACCGACGAGCTCGGCTCGTCGGCCCAGCGCGACCGGCGCAAGCGGATCCTTGACGCCACGCTCGCCCTCGCGTCCAAGGGTGGCTACGACGCGGTCCAGATGCGCGCGGTCGCCGAACGGGCCGACGTCGCGCTGGGAACGCTCTACCGCTACTTCCCTTCGAAGATCCACCTCCTCGTCTCGGCCCTCGCCCGCGAGCTCGAGCGGGTTCGCGAGCGGACCGAACGCCTCCCGCTGCCGGGCGAGACGCCCTACGAGCGGTTGATGTTCATCCTGGACCGCATCACCAAGGGCCTCCAGCGCGATCCGCAGCTGACCGAGGCGATGACCCGGGCGTTCATGTTCGCCGACGCGTCTGCGGCTGCCGAGGTCGATACGGTCGGCCGGCTCATGGACCGAATGTTCGCGCGGGCGCTGACCGACGACGACCCGAGTGACCAGCAGCTGGCCATCTCCCGCGTCATCAGCGACGTGTGGCTCGCCAACCTGGTCGCCTGGGTGACCCGGCGCGCGTCGGCCAACGACGTGGCGGACCGGCTCGAGCTGACGATCGCGCTGTTGCTTGGTGAGCGTAAGGCCACCTCGACGATCTAGGCCGCCCGGGCCTTGTCACAGTGCTTATGCCGGCGTCGGGGTCATCGCGCTGACGATGCCCGCCTTGTGCGGTACCGCCCGGCTGGGGTCGACCGGGAACTCGCCACGCTGTAAGTTCCGGACGCCAAGTTGACGAGGCGCGCCCGCGCCCAGGGACGAGGTCTCCCGCGATGGTGTCGATCACGCTCGCCGATCTCCGCTACCGGTATCGCCAGTTCCTCATCGCGGTCGTCGGCGCCGGTGTGGTGCTGGCCATGGCGATCCTGCTGTCCGGGCTCGCCGCGGGCTTCCGCTCCGAGATCAACCGGACGGTGGATGCCGTCGGCGCCGACCGCTGGGTGCTGAGCCAGCAGTCGAACGGGCGGATCACCGCGGTCGCCACGTTCGACCAGGGCGCGGTCGCGCAGGTCGCGGCCTCGGCCGGAATAACCCGGGCCAGCGGCTTGGTCTTCCTGCCGCAGGAGGTCTTCCACGCCGACCGGCGGCTGGTGACGGTGAACGTCATGGGCGTCGAACCGCACGGTCTGGGCGTTCCCGTCGTCGGCCACGGGTCGACGGTCACCGCACCAGGTCAGGTGGTCGTGGACAGCCGCGCCGGCATCCCGCGCGGTGCGACGGTCCGCCTCGGTGGGGTCGCACTCCGGGTCGTCGGGATCGTCACCGACCGC
Source organism: Jatrophihabitans sp. (assembly GCF_046262535.1). Classification (GTDB taxonomy): domain Bacteria; phylum Actinomycetota; class Actinomycetes; order Mycobacteriales; family Jatrophihabitantaceae; genus Jatrophihabitans. The sequence goes on from NZ_JBHEMO010000076.1 coordinate 60,289, forward strand.
ACGCTCGCGGCGGGCATCCCGATGGCCTACATGACGCTGGGCGACGCGCAGGCCGCACTGTTCGGCGGCCGGTCGATCGTCACCGCCGTGGTCATCAAGGGCGTGCTGCACACCGCTCCGCCCGGCCTCGAGGTGCTGACCAACCGGCAGGTGCAGAGCCAAACCCTGGCGACGCTGGCCGGTGGCGTCACCTCGATCAAGAACTCCCGGACGCTGATGTGGGTCGTCGCGGCGATCATTATTGCCGCGCTGATCTACGTCTCCGCACTGCAGCGCGTCCGCGACTTCGCTGTGCTGAAGGCGCTGGGGTCGTCGTCGCTGTCACTGTTCGGCAGCCTGTGCCTGCAGTCGGTGATCGTCACCCTCCTGGCGGCCGCACTGGGCACCGGGATCTCGACGTTCATGACCGGGATCTTCAGCCAGCCGCTGACCGTACCGGCCAGCGCCTACAGCACGCTGCCGATCGTGGCCGTGGTCGTCGGGCTCGTCGCCAGCCTGGTCGCGCTGCGGCGCGCGACCGGGGCCGACCCGGTGGCGGCGTTCGGGGGCTGAGGGGATGACGAGACTCGCGGTTCGCGACCTCACGGTCGAGTACGTCACCGGTGGCTACCGGATGCGGCCGCTCGAGGACCTGTCGTTCACCGCCGAGGACGGGCAGCTGGTCGTGCTGCTTGGCCCGTCCGGCTGCGGGAAGACCACGCTGCTGTCCTGTCTGGCCGGCCTGTTGACCCCGACCGCCGGGTCGATCGTGGTCGACGACACCGAGGTCACCGAGCTGCGCGGCACGGCCCGGTCGGACTACCGGCGCAACACCGTCGGGGTGGTGTTCCAGGCGTTCAATCTGATCCCGAGCCTGAGCGCGCTGGGCAACGTCATGGTCCCGTTGCGCCTGGCCGGCAACAGCCGGTCCTTCGCCCGGGGAAAAGCACGCGGGTTGCTCGAACAGGTCGATCTGGCCGACCGGGCCGATCACCGGCCGGCCCAGCTGTCGGGCGGTCAGCAGCAGCGGGTCGCGATCGCCCGCGCGTTGGCCCAGGATCCGCCGCTGGTCATCGCCGACGAACCGACCGCGCATCTAGACAGCGTCCAGGTCGAGGGCATCCTCCGGCTGATCCGTGACATCGCGGCGGCCGGGCGCCTGGTCATCGTGGCCACCCACGACGCGAGGATCACCCAGCTGGCCGACCGGGTGGTGGAGCTGGTGAAGCACCGAGCCGAGCCGCCGGCCGAGCCCGTCGAGCTGCACCTCGACGAGGGCGAGCTCCTGTTCCGGCAGGGCGACCGCAGCGACGTCGTCTACGTCGTGCGCTCCGGCTGCGTGCGGATCTTCCGCGAGCTGGCCGACGGGACCGAGGAACGGCTCACGGACATCGGCGTGGGTGCCTACTTCGGCGAGCTCGGGCCGCTGCTCGATCTGCCGCGCAGCGCGAGCGCACGGGCCATCGAACCGACCGAACTCGTCGGCCTGGGCCCCCAGGCGTTCCGGGCCCGGTTCCACCGTCCGTAGTCGGCCTCAGCGCGCAGCGTTGAGGGCCGCAACGAGCTCGCCGGCCGTCGCGCACCGGTCGAGCAGTTCGCCGACGTGCGCGCGGGTGCCGCGCAACGGCTCGAGCATCGGCACGCGGACCAGCGACTCCCGCCCGACGTCGAAGATGACCGAGTCCCACGACGCGGCGGCCACCGACGGGCCGTAACGCCGCAGGCACTCGCCGCGGAAGTAGGCGCGGGTGTCCTCGGGGGGCGCGGAGATCGCCGTCTCGGCGGCACCGTCCGGCAGCAGCGTCTGCATCGCGCCACGGGAGACGAGCCGGTAGTAGAGGCCCTTCTCCGGACGGATGTCGGAGTACTGCAGGTCGACCAGCTGCAGCCGCGGAGAATCCCAATCCAGGCCGTCGCGGTCGCGGTAACCCTCGAGGAGTCGCAGTTTCGCGACCCAGTCGAGCTCGCGGGCCAGGAGCATCGGGTCGGCGGCCAGGCGCTGCAGCACCGACTCCCAGCGATCGAGGACATTGCGGGTCTGCTCGTC
>NZ_JBHEMO010000077.1:0-33383 GCF_046262535.1 Jatrophihabitans sp.
CAACTTCACCGGTTACCTGGAGATCGCGCGCGAGGCCGTCGTCACCTCGATCATCGGCGACGACGGGCCGTTGCCGGCCGCGACCGAGGGCGACGACGTCGAGATCGTGCTGGACGCGACGCCGTTCTACGCCGAGGGCGGCGGCCAGCAGCCGGACTGGGGCCGCATCACCGTCAACGCCAACGGCCGCGACGCCGAACTGACCGTCGTCGACGTGCAGCAACCGGTGCCCGGGTTGATCACGCACCGGGTGACCGTTCTCTCCGGAGAGGTCCGCCCCGGCGACGTCGTCCTGGCCCAGGTCGACCCGAACCGGCGGGCATCGGTGTCCCGGAGCCACTCGGCCACGCACCTGCTGCACGCGGGACTGCGGCGGGCCCTCGGCGACACCGCGGCCCAGGCCGGATCGCTGAACGCGCCCGGCAGATTGCGCTTCGACTTCAAGACGCCCTCGGCGGTGCCGACGAGCGTGCTGGGCGACCTCGAGGACGAGATCAACGAGGTGCTGCTGCGCGACCTCGAGGTGCGGTGGTTCGTCACCGACCAGGAGGAGGCGCGCCGGATCGGCGCGATCGCGATGTTCGGTGAGAAGTACGGCGACGAGGTCCGCGTCGTGGAGATCGGCGACTACTCGCGCGAGCTGTGCGGTGGCACCCACGTTCCACGCAGTGCGGTGATCGGCATGGTCAAGCTGCTGAGCGAGGCCTCCATCGGTTCGGGCGTTCGCCGCGTCGAGGCGCTCGTCGGGCTGGACGCGTTCCGCTACCTCGCCCGCGAGCACGTGCTGGTGTCGCAGCTGGCGAGTGAGTTCAAGACCCCGCCGGACGAGCTGCCCGAGCGCATCGGCGGCATCCTCGACCGGTTGAAGACCGCCGAGCGCGAGCTGGACAAGTTTCGGGCGGCGGCGGTCCTGTCCAGCGCGGGCTCCCTCGCGTCGGCCGCCGAGCAGTTCGGCTCGGTGCAGTTCGTCGGAGCCGAGGCGCCGGCCGGCATCGGCGGCAACGAGCTGCGGTCGCTGGCGCTGGACGTCCGGGGACGGCTCCGGCACGGTGACCCCGCGGTCGTCCTGCTCGCCTCGGCGGTGGACGGCGGCGGCGTCGCGTTCGTGGCCGCGGTGAACGATGCGGGCCAGGCGGCGGGCGTCAAGGCCGGCGAGCTCGTCCGTGCGTTCGCGCCGGTGCTCGGCGCCCGCGGGGGCGGCAAGGCCGATCTGGCCCAGGGTGCCGGTGGAGACGCCGCCAACCTGGGCGACGCCTTGGCCGCCGCCAGGGAACATCTGGCCGCAATTCGTACAGATTGAGTTTGCCGTGAACCGCGACACGCGCGGGCCGGCTGGCATCTGGTTCGCCGTCGACGTCGGCTCGGTGCGGGTCGGCGTCGCCCGCAGCGATCCCCGAGGTGTGCTCGCCGTCCCCGTGACCACCTTGGCCCGCGACCTCGAGCGGGACCGGGACATCGTCGAACTGGCGGGCTTGCTCGCCGAGTACGAGGCGATCGGGGTCGTCATCGGGCTGCCCCGCACCCTCGCCGGCCGGGAGGGCCCGTCGGCGGAGATGGCCCGCGATTACGGCGCTCGGCTGGCTGCGCGGGTCACTCCGCTGCCGGTCGAGTTCCTGGACGAGCGCCTGACCACGGTCTCGGCGCAGCGTAAGCTCCAGCAGGGCGGCGTTCGGGGTCGAGCGGGCCGCGCCGTCATCGATCAGGCCGCGGCCGTCGAGCTGCTGCAGCACTGGCTGGATATCCGCCGGCCCTGAGGGGGCCGGACGCTGGGAGCGAAACCTCCACCGAGGAACGGAGCGTAGGACGTGGCGCGACGCGATCGCGAGTCGATCACCGACTCCGACCCGCACGGCCTGTTCTTCGGCTCCTCCGACGACGACGAAGCCGGCGTTGGCGAGCCCGACGGCCTGGACGGCCACCACCGTCCCCGCCCGGGCGGGCTCCCGGTCCTCGAACAGGTGTCGCGCAGCGAGCGGCGCGCCGAGCGGGGCTCCCATGCGGCCCGTCGCCGCAACCGGCGGCTGCTGGGCCTCATGTCGGCGCTCCTGGTCCTCGTCATCGCCGCGGCGGCCTGGCTGGTGGTGCTGCCGATCTACCACTACCTGCACCCGAGCGACTACAGCGGCAAGGGCGCCGGCGCGGTGGTCATCGAGGTCCAGGCCAACGACAACGCCAAGAACATCGGCACCACGCTGCACGACAAGGGCGTCGTCGCGAGCGTCCGGGCCTTCACCGAGGCGGCCGGTAGCAACTCGCGCTCGCACAACATCCAGCCCGGGTCCTACCGCCTTCGCAAGCACATGTCGGCCAAGAACGCCCTCAACCTGATGCTCGATCCGGCGTCGCGCGTCGACTCCGACGTCGTGGTCACCGAGGGCGCGACGAGCCTCGACGTGCTCAAACGACTCACCGCTCCACCGTGCGCGGCGAACAGCTCGTCGTCGGCGGTGTGCGGGCCGGGCCTGGACGAGGCGGCGGTCGCCAAGGCGCTCAAGGACGTGCAGGCGATCGGCCTGCCGACCGACTTCACGGTCAACGGCAAGACCCCGACTTCGGTCGAGGGGTTCCTCTACCCGGCCACCTACTTCTTCTCCAAGGACGCGAGCCCGGCGGTGGCGCTGCAGGCGATGGTCACCCAGTTCACCGACAAGGCGCGCTCGATCAACTTCGCCGCGGCGGCCGCCCCGCTGCACGTCACGCCGTACCAGGAACTGATCATCGCCTCGATCGTCGAGTCGGAGGCCAAGTTCCCCGAGGACTATCCGAAGGTCGCCCGGGTGATCCTGAATCGCATCGCCGCTAGTCGACCCCTTCAGATCGACGCGACGAGCCGGTACGGCGCGCGGCTGGAGGGGCTCAACCCCGGCAAGGTCAACTACGCCACGTTCGACTCGCCGTACAACACCTATCTGCACGGCGGTCTGACGCCGACACCGATCAGCAACCCCGGCACCGAGGCGATGAGCGGGGCGGCGCATCCGGCCCAGGGCAATTGGATGTTCTACGTCAACGGCGACGCCGACGGCCACCTGTTCTTCACCAACAGCGAGTCCGAGTTCACCAAGGCCGTCGCCACCTGCAAGAAGAACAACTGGGGCTGCGGATAGTGCCGCGGCGGTGCGCCGCGGTGCTGGGGCGCCCGATCGAACACTCGCTCTCGCCCGTGCTGCACCGGGCCGCCTACGCCGAGCTGGGCTTGGACTGGACCTACGAGGCGATCGACTGCGGCGTCGCCGAGCTGCGGGGCGTGCTCGCCGAGCGGGCCGACTGGGCCGGGTTCTCGGCCACCATGCCCCTGAAGCACGCGCTGCTCGACGCGGCCGCCGAGGTGCGATCCGTGGCCGCGGCGGTCGGCGCCGCCAACACGCTCCTGCCCGGACGCCGGGGCTGGATCGCCGACAACACCGACGTCGCCGGCATCGTCGCCGCGCTGGCCGAATACGCCGTCGCCCCTGACTCGGTGACGGTGCTGGGGGCGGGCGGCACGGCCCAGGCCGCGCTCGCGGCTGTGCTCGCCCTCGGCGTCGACGAGGTCATTGTCCTGGTGCGCGACGCGGGCCGAACCGGTGCACTGATGGACACGGCCGAGCGGCTGGGGACGCGCGTGACGCTGGGAGCGCTCGACCCGGCGTCCGCCGGTCTGGGCGCCGGGCTGCTCATCTCCACCCTCCCGGACGGAGCCGCCGACCCGCTCGCCGCACGCCGATGGACGGCCGCGCAGACCGTCCTCGACGTCGTCTATTCCCCGTGGCCGACTCCGCTGGCGGCCGCCGCGGGCGCCGCCGGGGCCAAGGTCGTCAGCGGTGCGCTCATGCTGCTGCACCAAGCAGCCGTGCAGGTCGCGCTGATGACCGGTGCGGACGCACCGCTCGGCGCGATGCGCGTCGCCCTCGAAACCGCCGCCCCGGGCTGCGGCGTCTGACGGCTCGACCTGGCCCGGCCACGACGCTCAGGACCCCGCCGCGCGCTGCAGACGGATCACGATCGACTTGGACGTGGGCGTGTTGCTCGTTTCCGCGGTGGAGTCCAGCGGCACCAGGACGGTCGCCTCGGGGAAGTAGGCGGCGGCACATCCGGACGGCGTGTCGTAGGCAACCGTTTTCCCGCCGCGGTGGGCTCCGTACCGCCGGGCCTCGACGTACGCTCGGGTCATGGCGGGAAGCACCACGCGGCGGTCCATCGTCCGCATGCCGTCGGGCGCCGAACCGGCCCGCACCCCTGACGACCTCGCCGTCGAGGCACCCCTCGTGCTGGCCATGGACGGCGCCGCCATCGCCACCCTGATGCGCACCCCGGGACACGATCTCGAGCTCACCGCCGGCTGGCTCGTCGTCGAGTCGGGCGTGCGCCGCCCCGACGACATCGCCCACCTGCGGTCCTGCCGCGAGGATGACACCGATCGCGTCCACATCACCCTGCGCGCGGCGGTGTGTCCGCCGCGCCCGCGGGCCTTCGTCACCAGTGCCGCCTGTGGCGTGTGCAGCGCCGACCTGCTCGACCTTCGGCCGCTGGCCACGTCGCATCCGCATCGCACCGGCTGGCGAGTCGACCGGGGCGTGCTCGCGACCCTGCCCGACGCGATGCGCCGGCGGCAGAAGGCGTTCGACCGCACCGGCGCCGTGCACGCGGCTGCGCTTGCCGCGGTGGACGGGACCGTGACGGCAGTCCGCGAGGACGTCGGCCGGCACAACGCTGTCGACAAGGTGGTCGGTCACGCCCTCATGGCGGGGGAGCTGCCCGCGCAGGACCGGCTGCTCGTCGTCAGCGGGCGGGTGTCGTTCGAGATCGTGCAGAAGGCGGTGGCGGCCGGCGCCGCCGGGATCGTCGCGGTCTCGGCCCCATCCAGTCTCGCGGTCGACCTGGCCCGGGAGTACGGCCTGCTGTTGGCCGGGATGGTCCGCGGCGACCGGCTCAACGTCTATGCGGGAGACGACTCGATCTCCTGAGATGCAGGAACGTGTTCTAGTCGGCAGACTGCGTTCCGTGACCACCCGAACTTCACGTCGCGCCTTCCTGGCCGGCACTGCCGGTGCCGCCGCCGCGGTCGCCCTGCCCGCCGCCGCGCGGGCCGAGGCCGACTCCGCCGCCGTCCCCTCGGCGACCGCCGACGTGGCCGTCGTCGGCGCCGGGCTCGCCGGATTGACGACGGCCCGCCGCCTGGTCGCCGCCGGACACTCCGTCGTCGTCCTCGAGGCCCGCGATCGCGTCGGCGGCCGGACGCTGAACCACCCGATCGGCGACGGCAAGGTGGCCGAGGCGGGCGGCGAGTTCGTGGGCCCGACCCAGGACCGGATCGTCGCACTCGCCACCGAGGTCGGGGTGGGGACCTTCGACGCCTACGACACGGGCAACAACGTCTACGTCAACGGCTTGATCAATCTGAAGTACAGCGACACCGGGCCGCTCGGCACCGCGCCGCCCGACCCCCTGCTGCTCGCCGACATCATCAAGCTCAGCCAGCAGATCGACCTCATGGCCGCCAACTTCCCGGTGGCCACGCCTTGGACGGCTCCCAACGCCGCCAGGCTGGACGCCGAGACGCTCGAGACCTGGGTGCGGGCCAACTCGGTGAACGCCGAAGGCATCGTCGGGCTGCTACGGCCGTTCACCGAGGCGCTGGTCGGGGCCGAGCCCGGCGACCTCTCGTTCCTCTTCGTGCTCGCCTACGTCGCCGCGGCCGGCAACGCCACTAATCCCGGAACGTTCGAGCGGTTGTTCAACGTCCGCGGCGGCGCCCAGCAGAGCCGGCTGATCGGCGGCTCGCAGGTCGTCGCCCAGCGAGTGGCGTCGGCGCTCGGCGATCGGGTGCACCTGTCGACCCCCGTGCGCCGCATCACCCAGACGGCCACCGGCGTCACGGTCGCCTCCGATGCGCTCACGGTGGACGCCGCCCACGTCGTCGTCGCGATCCCGCCGGCGTTGGCCGCCCGCATCGACTACCAGCCGCTGCTCCCGGCCGCGCGCGACCTGCTGACCCAGCGCCTGGCCATGGGCGCCCTGATGAAGGTGGAGGCGGTCTACCCGACGCCCTTCTGGCGGGCCGCCAACCTGACCGGCCAGTTCCTCACCGTCGGCGGTCCGGTCGGTTACTCGTTCGACAACTCGCCGCCCGACGGCAGCCCCGGTGTCCTCGCCGGTTTCGTCGGCGGGGCGCAGAACCTCAAGTGGGGTCCGAAGCCGTTGGCCGAACGCCGGGCCGCCGTGCTGGCGCAGTTCGCCCGGATGTTCGGCGACAACCGCTACCTGTCGCCGACGGACTACTTCGAGATGGACTGGACCCTGGAGGAGTGGAGCCGCGGCGGCCCGACGGCGATCGCCGGGCCGGGCACGCTCACCGGATACGGCCCGGCGCTGCGCGGCGCGGTCGGCCGGATCCACTGGGCCGGGACGGAGACGTCGGACTACTGGCAGGGCTACATGGACGGCGCGGTCCGCTCGGGCGAGCGCGCCGCGGCCGAGGTGGCCGCCGCGTTCTGAGCGAGCCGCCCGTCCGGTCAGCCGGCTGACGGCCCGTCGTCGGTCTTCGGCGGCTGTTCGGCGGCCAACCGCTGGGCGACCGCCGCAGCCGAGCTGACGGCGTCCACGCCGCCCCCCCGCAGGCCGGCGGCATAGCCCACGAGGAACGTGGTCAACGGCGCGGCCGGCCGGGCGACACCGTGCGCGGCATCGCGGGCGACGTCCAACAGCAGCGTGCGGTCGACGTGCGTCGGGTCGACCCCGAGCTGAGCGGCCAGCTGGGCGATCCAGGTGCTCAGTACGTCGGGCATCAGTCGTCCTTTCCCTGTGCCTCGGCCAGATCGTCCCAGGTGTCGCAGTCGCGGCCCCAGCCGCCGGTGTCCTGCACGTGCACCGGCGCAACGTCGGCGACCAGCGCCCACATGGCGGCACCGGCCGGCGCGCCGAGGCGGTCGAGCGCCGCGCCGAGCTGTGTACGCGGCCACGCCGCCGCCAGATGGTTCGGCCGGCCCGACGCGTCCACCAGGACCGCCGGCCCGCCATCTCGAACCGCCCCGACCAGGAGCGGAATCGCCGGTGCGATCCACGGCAGGTCCGCAGCCAGCACGACGACCAGGTCGGCCGAGGTGGCCGGCAGGCCGGCGGCGATTGCGGCAACCGGTCCACCACCCGGCGGGTCCTCCCGGCAGAACGTCACGGCGCCGTCGACCGGTTGGACGGGTCCGACGACCACGATCCGCTCGGCCTCGGCCACGGCGGCGACGGCGCGGTCGAGCAGACTCCGCCCGGCCACCCGAAGCTGCGGCTTGTCGGCGCCCCCGAGACGACGAGCGGTTCCGCCGGCCAGCACGATTGCGTCGAACACGGCCCCGACGCTAGCGCGCCGGCCGGCGAAACTACTGTCGGATGCATGGCCGCCACCTCGGGTCCCGGACCCACAGTCTTCGTCCTCTTCGGCGCGACGGGCGACCTCGCCAAGCGCATGGTGCTGCCGGCGTTCTACCGGTTGGCGATCGAGGGCCTGCTGCCCAAGGACTGGCTGCTGGTCGGCAACGGCCGCGGCGACCTGTCCCATTTCGACTTCCGCGACCACGTCCACGACGTGCTCAGCCAGTTCGGGCCGAAACCCGAGGACGGTCCGTGGCAGACGTTCAGCGAGCGGCTGTGCTTCGCCGGCGGCGGCTTCCAGACCAGCGATCCCGGCAGCCTGCTCGACGTCCTCCAGGAGGCCGAGGAACGCCTGGGCGGCCGTCCCCAGCTCATCCACTACCTGGCCGTCCCGCCGGTGGCCTTCGCCGGTCTCACCGAGGCGCTGGGCGAACACGGACTCGCGAAGGGCAGCCGAGTCGTCTACGAGAAGCCGTTCGGGACGTCGGCCGAGGACTTCCGCAAGCTGGACGCTGTGGTCCATGGCGTCCTCGACGAGGACCAGGTCTTCCGGATCGACCACTTCCTCGGCAAGGAGGCCACCCAGAACCTGCACGTCCTTCGGTTCGCGAACGGCCTGTTCGACGCGGTCTGGGACTGCGACCGCATCCGCGCGGTGCAGATCGACGTGCCGGAGAAGCTCGGCATCACCGACCGGGCGCAGTTCTACGACGCGACCGGCGCCGTCCTCGACATGCTGGTGACGCATCTGTTCCAGGTCGCCGCCGAAGTGGCCATGGAGAAGCCGGCCAGCTTGAAGGCGGCCGACCTGCAGGCCGCCCGCGAAGAGGTCATCGGCTGCTTTCGACCCCTCGACCCGGACGACGTCGTGCTCGGCCAGTTCGAGGGTTACCGCGATGTCGACGGCGTAGCCGACGACTCCACCCGCGACACCTACGTGGCGGCTCGGCTGTGGATCGACAACGACCGCTGGCGGGGCGTGCCATTCCTGCTGCGCACCGGCAAGCGGTTGGCGGCCAGTAAGCAGACGGTGAGCCTCATCCTGCGCGAGCCGACGGGCCCGCTCGCCGACGTCCCCAAGAACGGCAACGTCCTCCGCCTCGACCTCAGTGGCAGCGGCGCGATCGATCTGCGCCTCGTGGCCAAGCGGCCGGGGCCGTCCCTCGACCTCGAGGTCGCCGACATCGGCCTCGCCCTCGACGCGCTACCCGATGGCGACCCGTTGCCGCCCTACGTCCGCCTCATCAACGACGTGCTGGTCGGTGATCGCAGCCTGTTCACCCGGCCCGACGGCCTCGCCTCGGTCTGGAAGGCGGCCGAGTGCCTGCTCAGCGATCCGCCGGCACCGCGCCCGTACGCGCCCGGCTCCTGGGGTCCGGCCGAAGCCGTCGAGTTGGCCGCGCCCGACGGGTGGCTGCTCGGCCAGTGACGGGCCCCCGCCCCACGGCGAGTGGCGGGCAATGGCGGACGGCGGTGTCTGAAAGACTGTGCGCCGTGTTGCGTTGGATCACGGCCGGCGAGTCGCACGGGCCTGCGCTCGTTGCCGTCCTCGACGGCCTTCCGGCCGGCGTCGAGGTGACCACGGCTGACCTCGGACGTGACCTCGCGCGCCGCCGCCTCGGCTACGGCCGCGGTGCCCGGATGAAGTTCGAGCAGGACGAAGTGGAGCTCACCGGCGGGGTGCGGCACGGCCTGACGATGGGCGGCCCGGTCGCGGTGCGGATCGGCAACACCGAGTGGCCCAAATGGGAGACGGTCATGTCGGCCGACCCGGTCGATCCGGACCAACTCGTCGACCAGGCCCGCAACGCCCCGCTCACCCGTCCGCGGCCGGGTCATGCCGACCTGGCCGGGATGCAGAAGTACGACGTGGACGACGCCCGCCCGATCCTCGAACGCGCCAGTGCCCGGGAAACCGCCGCCCGGGTCGCGCTGGGTGCCGTCGCCAAGGCGTTCCTGCGGCAGGTCGTCGGGACCGAGATCGTCAGCCACGTGGTTGGGATCGGCGCCGTCAGCGCACCGGCCGGCGTCGTCCCCGGACCAGGGGACGGCGACCGGGTCGACGAGTCGGAGGTCCGCTGCTTCGATCCCGACACCAGCGTCGCCATGATCGAGGAGATCGACGAGGCCCGCCGGGCCGGGGACACCCTCGGCGGCGTGGTGGAGGTACTCGCGTACGGCCTGCCGCCGGGCCTGGGCAGCCACACGCACGGCGACCGCCGGCTCGATGCGTCGCTGGCCGCTGCCCTCATGGGCATTCAGGCGATCAAGGGCGTGGAGCTCGGCGACGGATTCGAGTTGGCCCGCATCCGCGGTTCGCAGGCGCACGACGAGATCGTCACTGCCGATGGCGTCATCCGGCGTGTGTCGGGCCGGTCCGGTGGCACCGAGGGCGGGATGACGACCGGCGAGTTGCTGCGCGTGCGGGTGGCCATGAAGCCGATCTCGACAGTGCCCAGGGCCCTGCAGACCATCGACACCGCGACCGGCGAGGCGGCCGTCGCCATCAACCAGCGCTCGGACGTCGTGGCGGTCCCGGCGGCCGGCGTGGTGGCCGAGGCCATGGTGGCCCTCGTCCTCGCCCAGGCCGTACTCGACAAGTTCGGCGGCGACTCGGTGACCGAGACCCGCCGCAACGTCGTGGCGTATCTCGCCCGTTTGGACGAGCGCGGCCTGAGTGCGCCAGGTCCGGACGGTGCGCCGCAATGACTCCCAAGGTCGTGCTCGTCGGCCTGCCCGGCGCGGGGAAGAGCACGACGGGGCGGCGCTTGGCGAAGATCCTCGCCGTGCCGTTCGCCGACACCGACGATCTGGTCGAGCAGGACACGGGGCGGCCGGTGACCGAGATCTTCGCGCACGTGGGGGAGTCCGCGTTCCGGGCGGCGGAGCACGCGGTGGTCGTGCGGGCGCTGGCCGACGCCGAGGGCGTCCTGTCGCTCGGCGGCGGCGCGCTCACCAACCCCGAAACCCGGGCCGCGGTGCGCGCGTCGGGCGTGCCCGTGGTCCAACTGCGCGCCCGGCTCGAGACGCTCGGGTCGCGGGTCGGCGACGCCCGGACGCGCCCGCTGCTCGCCGACGATCCCGCCGGCCGCCTGGCCGAGCTGGCCGCCGAGCGCACCGCCGCCTATGACGAGGTCGCTGCGTTCGTGGTTGACACCGACGGCAAGACTCCCGGCCAGGTCGCCGCCAGCGTGGCCGCCCGCCTGCACGAGCGAGAGGTGAGGCGATGAGCGACGCACGGCGTGCGGACGCCCGCCCGGCCGCGACCGGTGTGACCCGCGTCGAGGTCGGCGGTCCGGCGCCCTATCCGGTCCTGATCGGGCGGGACCTGCTCGGCGAACTCGGGTCGTTGCTCGGCTCGGCCGACCGGGTCGCGATCCTCCATCCGCCTCCGTTGCTCGCCACGGCTGAGCGCATCCGGGCCGATCTGCGGACGCAGGGCCGCGACGCCCACGTGGTCGCGGTCCCGGACGGTGAGGACGCCAAGACGCTGGAAGTGGCCGGCTCCTGCTGGGACGCCCTCGGCGGTCTGGGCTTCACCCGCTCCGACGCGCTGGTCGGGCTGGGCGGGGGGGCCACCACTGACCTGACCGGGTGGGTCGCCGCGGCCTGGCTGCGCGGCGTGAAGGTCGTCCAGGTGGCCACCACGCTGGCCGGCATGGTGGACGCCGCGATCGGCGGCAAGACCGGCATCAACACCGCGGCCGGGAAGAACCTCGTCGGCGCCTTCCACCCTCCGGCCGGCGTCATCTACGATCTCGCCACGCTGCAGACACTGCCGGCGCAGGACTACCGGGCCGGTTTGGCCGAGGTGGTGAAGTGCGGCTTCATCGCCGATCCGGAGATCCTCGAACTGATCGAGAGCGACCCGGTGGTCGCCGGCGAGGCGGGTGGCGCCGTGGAGCGCGAACTCGTCGAACGGTCCGTACGGGTCAAGGCCCGCGTCGTGAGCGAGGACCTGACGGAGCATGGTCTGCGCGAGATCCTCAACTACGGCCACACGCTGGGACACGCCATCGAACGGGCCGAGCGGTACCGGTGGCGCCACGGCGCGGCGGTGTCCGTCGGCCTGGTCTACGCCGCCGCCCTGGGGCGCCGGCTCGGCCGGCTCGACGACGCCACGGCCGCTCGCCACCGGACGGTGCTCGAATCGCTCGGGCTGCCGATCTCGTACGCGCCCGACGCGTTCCCTGCCCTGCTCGAGACGATGCGGGTCGACAAGAAGGCGCGGGGCAACCGGCTGCGATTCGTCGTGTTGGACGGGCTGGCCCGGCCGGGAATGGTGGAAGATCCTGATCCGGCTGTCCTGGCCGCGGCGTATTCGGAGGTCTCATGACAGTGCCCCAGTCGGTTCTGGTCCTCAACGGGCCCAACCTCGGCCGCCTGGGCAGCCGCGAACCGGCCGTCTACGGCTCCACCACGTACGAGGAGCTGGTGGCTCTGTGCGTGCGGGGAGGCGCGGAACTGGGGCTGGCTGTCGAGGTGCGGCAGAGCGAGCACGAGGGAGATCTGCTCGGCTGGCTGCACGAGGCGGCCGACGGGCAGCTGCCGGTCGTGCTGAACGCCGGTGCCTTCACGCACACGTCGGTCGCGCTCGGTGACGCCTGCGCTCTGCTGACGGCGCCCTTGGTCGAGGTGCACATCAGCAACGTCTTCGCCCGGGAGAGCTACCGGCACGCCAGTTACGTGTCGGCGCACGCGACCGGCGTCATCGTCGGGCTGGGCGTCGAAGGGTACGTCCTCGCCTTGTCGTGGCTGTCGGCCCGCTCGCCGTCGGCGGACAGCGATGCCGGTGGAGCCTGACCGCCCGGCCGAGGCGTCCGGCGACTTCACCCGCTTCAGCGAACCGCCGCGGCCCGCCGCCGCCCCGGCGCCGCGATGGTCGTCCCCGGTGCACGCATCGCCGGTCCGGCCCCGTCCGGAGCACGCTCGCCCGGCAGCTCCAGCTGCGCCCGCAATGACGCCGGAACCCGAGCCCGAGCCCGAACGCGAGCCCGAACGCGAGCCGGAACCATTCCGTCCCCACCCTCCGGCCGTCTGGTCCGGGCCGCAGCGGCGCCCGGTGATGTGGGCGCCGCCGGTGGTTCCGGCGCGCGGCTACGAGCAGGGGACTCGGATCCGCCGCTACCTGCCGGTGGCGGTCGCGACCGCCGACCTCGCCGTTTCTGCGGTGCCGATGCCGCTGCGCGTCCTCGACGTCGGCTGCGGCGACGGCTGGCTGCTGGACGAGTTGATCCTGCGGGTACCCCAAGCCGAACTGCACGTCGGGGTTGATCCGGTGCGCCCGGTTCTTGCCGCGGCGGGCGAGACGGTGGATCGCCGAGCCCGGCTCGTCCGCTCGGCGGCGGAGGCTCTTCCCTTCGACGATGCGAGCTTCGATCTCGTGCTGGTCCTTCTGTCCCTCGCCCAGTGGGAGCACCCGCGGGCCGGCGTGGCCGAACTGGCTCGCGTGGTGACCGATCACGGCAAGATCATCATTGTCGACCGGGTCAGCGGGCGCGGCGCGGTCGGGGGCATCGACGTGCTGCTGAACGACGCAGGCCTCGTCGTCGGCCAGGTCACGACGTTGCGGCGCTCGTCGTTGCTGCGTCCGCGGATCCAGGCTTTCATCGCATTCCGATAGACTTCAGTGAGACGGCCACAGGCCGGGGGACGCCGACAAGACGGAGCTGCGCAGTGGACTGGACGCTTGCGCTGGCGGCCCTGGGCATCGGCATCGTCGTCGGCCTCACCGGCATGGGCGGCGGCGCATTGATGACGCCCGTCCTGGTTCTGTTCTTCAGCGTGCCGCCGCTGGCCGCCGTGTCCAGCGATCTGGTGGCCAGTGCGGTCATGAAGCCGGTGGGCTCCTTCGTCCACCTTCGCAACGGAACCGTGCGCATGGACCTCGTCCGCTGGTTGTGTATCGGCTCGGTGCCGGCTGCCTTCGGCGGCGTGCTCATCGCACGCGGGTTGGGTTCCGGCGCCGACATCCAGAACTTCATCCAGACCGCGCTCGGCGTCGCGCTCATATTGGCCGCGACCGGACTGTTCGCCCGCGCCTATCTACGGCTGGCCGAGCGGGCGCGCAACCGGGACGGGCACCGGCCCGCGGACCCCGCGGGACCGCCCGACATCGTCGTCCGGCCCCTCGCGACGGTGGCCGTCGGTGCGGTCGGGGGAGTGGTCGTGGGCATGACCTCCGTCGGCAGCGGATCATTGATCATCATCGCGCTGATGTTGCTGTACCCCACGCTGCGGGCCAGCGAGCTGGTGGGCACCGACCTCGTACAGGCCGTGCCGCTCGTGGCCTCGGCCGCCATCGGGCACATCTTCTTCGGGGACCTGCACCTGTCGGTCACGGGCGCGTTGCTCGTCGGGTCCATTCCGGGCGCCTACGTCGGTGCGCAGCTGTCGTCCCGGCTGCCCGGGGCGTTGATCCGCCGGGCGCTCGCCTTCGTGCTGCTCGCGTCGGCGCTCAAACTGCTCGGCGTGACCACGACGACGACGGCCGTCGTCCTCGGCGCGCTGCTCCTGCTGGCCGGCCCGATCTGGATGGCGCTGCGCCGGGCGCACGGCTTCTCGGCGCTGCCTGTCCGCGAGAAGGTCGTCGCCTAGCGTCAGAAGTACCGGCGGAGGTCGGTCAGCGCCGCCACTTCGACGATGCCGTCATCGGTCGGGTCGAGGTCGGCGTGCTCGTGCGCCCAGGTGTTCGGGTGGGGTACGAAGACGGCCCGCAACCCGGCCGCTCGCGCGGCGATGATGTCGGACTTCGGGGAGTTGCCGATCATCCAGGTCCGGTCCGGATCCAGGTCGGCCTCGGCGACGATCCGCCGATACACCTCGGGCGTCTTGGTCGCCACGATGTGCACGCCGGCGAACCGATCGGCCAGTCCGGACGCGTCGATCTTGCGTTGCTGCTCGTCGTGCGCGCCCTTGGTCATCAGGAACAGGTCGTGGCGTGTTGCCAGGTCGTCGAGGACATCGTGCACCGGTCCGATCAGTTCGAGCTTGCCCGACGTGAACGCCGCGGCGAACTCGTCGAAGCGCTCTCGTTCCCCCGTCCCGACCGGACGCTGCATGAGATGGGTGAAGCAGTCGGCCAGCGACCGCAAGAACACCTGGCTGCCGTACCCGTGCGTGACGATGTTCGCCTCTTCGATGTCGGCCAGGATGCGGCGGATCTCGGTGTGGGAGAGGGTCGGGTGTTCGAGCCACGCGATGTAGTCGTCGACCACCCGCTCGAAGATGACGTTGTTCTCCCACAGGGTGTCGTCGGCATCGAAGATCAAGTTCTGACGGGCGGTGAGCACGCACCGATCATGCCGGGACCACCACCTCTTTCGGTAAGGAGATTTCCTCGACCGCCCAGTAGCGCGATACGCCGATGTCCTCGAGGAAGACCAGATCGTGGCTCGCGACGATCAGGGCGCCCCGGTAACCCGCGAGCGCGTCGGTGAGCTGCTCGAGGCTGTCGAGGTCGAGGTTATTGGTGGGCTCGTCGAGCAGCAGCAGCCGGGGTGCGGGCTCGGCCAGCAGCAGGCAGGCCAGGCTGACCCGGAAGCGCTCGCCGCCCGACAGGGTGCCGGCGAGCTGATCGACCCGGTTGCCGCGGACGAGGAAGCGGGCGAGCTGTGCCCGCACCTCGTTCGGAGTCGCGCTCGGTGCTGCCGCCCGGACGTTGTCGAGCACCGTTCGGGCGTCGTCGAGGACGTCCAACCGCTGCGGCAGGTACGCGCTCGGCACCGACGGTTGGTCGACCGCGCCGTGCGGATGGTCGCGGCGCCCGACGATCGCTTCGAGCAGCGTGGTCTTGCCCGATCCTTTCGGCCCAACGACCGCGATCCGCTCCGGCCCGCGGACGATGAGCTCACCAACGCGAAGGACGGTGCGCCCGGCGGGGACTGCGGTCGCCGGCAGATCGACCCGGATCCGGTCGTCGTCACGCAACGACTGCTCGGCCACGCTGAGTGCGTCGCGGGCGTCGCCCAGCCGCCCTGACTGCACCGCGCGGTACTTGCCGGCCGACACCTGCGCCTTGCGCTTGAGGCCGTTCGCGACGATCTTCGGGACGCGCTTCTCCAGCTCGGCCTTCCTCGCCGTCCGCAGGCGCCGCGCCAGCTTCACCTGCGTCTCGACGTACTGGCGCTTCTCGCGGGCGACCTCGCCCTCGGCCGCCCGCACCTGGCGTTGCGCGGTTTCCTGCTCGGCCGACAGGATCTCGGCGTAGGTCGAGTACGGTCCGCCGAACAGGCGGGCGTGGCCGTCGCGAAGCTCGACGATCTCGTCCACCCGCTCGAGCAGTTCGCGGTCGTGGCTGACGACGATCAGCACCCCGGGCCAGCTGTCGACTGCGATGTAGAGCAGCTCGCGGGCCGGGCGGTCCAGGTTGTTCGTGGGCTCGTCCATCAGGCTGATGGCGGCGCGACGAAGCAGGAGCCCGGCGACTCCGGTGAGTACCGCTTCGCCGCCGGACAGTGTGCCGACCGGGCGATCGAGGACGTCGTCCACGCCACGCAGCACGCCGAGCCGGTCGAGAGTCTCGAGCGTCCGGGCCTCGACCTCCCAGTCGTCGTCGAGCGCGGTGAACTGCGCAGGGTCGGCGTCCCCGGCGACGATCGCGCGCAGGGCGGTGCGCCGCGCACTGATGCCGAGGAGGTCGGCGACCGTCCGCCCGGTCAGCAGTGGCAGGTGTTGTGGCAGGTACGCGACGTCGCCGGAGATTGCGAGCGACCCGCCCAGTGGCGTCAGGTCTCCGGCGATCAGGCGGAGCAGCGTGGACTTGCCGCCGCCGTTGCGCCCGACGAGGCCGGTACGGCCGGTGCCGAAGCTGACGTCGAGGCGATCGAGGACAGGGGTGCCGTCGGGCCAGGCGAAGCTGAGCTCGCTGGCGACGACGGATGAGGGTGCAGGCAAGAGGTCTCCCGAGAAGGGTGCCGATGCGGACATCGCGACACCACAGGGGTGTCAGACCTCAGAACTTCACCGAAGGACCTCCGACGTGGGGGATGCGACGCCACCCACGTTAGCCGGGGGCTCCGTGCGAATTCCGGAGTGCGGCTCGGTGCGGCCGACGTTTGGCACAAAGCCTCAGCGTCGGGACGAAAATCCCCTTTTCCTGACCGGTTTGCACCCACACACATCAAACGCACATCCGGCCGGCCGGCGGTCAGCAGAACTACGACGTGACCCCGGGCTTCACCGGGACGCTGAACACGACTGTGGCCGGTCTGGTGGGGGTCACTCCGCAGGCGGACAGTGTCGCCAGCGGCCGGTTCCGGCGCCGCCGGTGACCCATCGGCTACCGTATTGTTACTCACCAGTAACAAGCGGAGGTGGCAGCGATGAAGGTACTCGACCTGTACGAACGCGCGACCAAGGTGCCCGTTGTCGGCCGCGCTGCCTTTTCCCTGGCTTTCGGCCTCAAGGCCCCGTACTTCCTGACCATTGCGCCGAGTGTCGTCGAGCTCCGGCCGAACCATGCCGCGGTGCGCATTCGCAAGTGGTGGGGGGTGCACAACCACATCGGCACGGTGCACGTGATCGCGATCGCCAACGGGCTGGAGATGGCGATGGGCGCGCTGGCTGAGTCGACGATCCCGGCCGAGCTGCGCTGGATCCCCAAAGGCATGGAACTCGAGTACCTCGCGATGGCGGACTCGACGATCCTGGCCACGGCGGACACCGACCCCGCCGATTGGACCCAGCCCGGCGAGGTCGACGTCCGCGTCGAAGCCACCCGCGTCGATGGCACCGTCGTGGTGCGCGGCGTAATCCGCCTGCATGTGAGCGAGCGGAAGAAGCGCGAGCGGACGCTCAGCGCAGTCGCCGGCTGACGAAGACCGGCGCCTCCTTCGCGAGGTTCGCGTTACGGGCGATGCGGTGGTTGGCCCCCCGCATCAGCCGCGCTTGCAACACGGTCTCGGTCCAGAACGCCCAGCGGGGCGACTGCGTCCAGGTCCGGTGGAACAACCGCTTGGTCATCGCGATCGCGTCGGGTGACCGCGTCATGAGCTCGCCGGCCAACGCCTCGGCCTCCTTCAGCGGATCGTCGGCGACGCCGGTGACCAGACCAAGCTCGAGCGCCCGGCGGCCGTCGAAGACCTCGGCGGTCATGGTCAGCCGCTTGGCCACGTCCATGGGCACCAGCTCCCGCAAGCTGACCGAGCCGGTCATGTCGGGGATCAGCCCCCATTTGCCCTCCATGATCGACAACTCGCAATCCGGAGTGGCGAACCGAAAGTCGGCGGCCAGGGCCAACTGCAGCCCGCCACCGAAGCAGTGGCCGTGCAGCACGGCGATCACCGGAACCGGCAGCTCGCGCCACACCCAGCAGGCCTGCTGGAACAGATTCGTTCGGCCCGGCACTTTGAGCGCGGCCCGGGCGAGCGCGACCGGACCGGCCTTACCCATGGACGCGAAGTCCAGCCCCGCGCAGAAGGAGTTGCCGTCACCGGCGAAGATCACCGCGCGGACCGACGGGTCGCGCTCGACGCGGCCGGCGACGTCGACGAGCCCGCGCAGCATGGGCAGATCGAGCCCGTTGTACTTCTCGGCGCGGTTCAGGGTGACGTAGGCGATGCCCTCGCGGACGTCGAGGAGCACTCGGGGCACTCGGTCGGTCATGGCCCGAGACTACGGCGACTAGACTCGACCGCTGGCCCGCGTCCCGGACGCCCGCATTCGCACTTCGAGGAGACAACACCGTCGTGGCAACCACCAACGACCTCAAGAACGGCCTGGTGCTCAACATCGACGGCCAGCTCTGGACCGTCGTCGAGTTCCAGCACGTGAAACCCGGCAAGGGCGGCGCGTTCGTGCGCACCACACTCAAGAACGTGCTCTCGGGCAAGGTGGTCGACCGGACATTCAACGCCGGGACGAAGGTCGAGACGGCCAACGTCGACAAGCGGGCGATGACCTACCTGTACAAGGAAGGCACCGACTACGTCTTCATGGACAGCGACACCTACGACCAGGTGCACGTCCCGTCCGAGACGGTCGCGCAGAACGCCGACTACCTGCTCGACAACGCCGAGGTCGCCGTCGCCGTCCACGACGGGACGCCGCTGTACCTCGAGCTGCCGACCAGCGTCGAGCTGATCATCAGCCACACCGACCCCGGCGTGCAGGGTGACCGCTCCACCGGCGGCACCAAGCCGGCGACGCTCGAGACCGGCGCCGAGATCCAGGTCCCGCTGTTCGTGACCACTGGCGAGAAGGTCAAGGTGGACACCCGCGACGGTCGGTACCTCGGCCGCGTCAGCAGCTGACCGACCGGTGGCCGCCCGCAGCAAGGCCCGCAAGCGAGCGTTGGACGTCCTCTACGAGGCCGACGTCCGCGGTGTCGACGCGCTGCGCACGCTCGCCGACCGGGTCGCGCTGGCCGAGCCGCCGGTGAACGACTACACGATCGAGCTCGTCGAAGGGGTGCAGGCCCACCGCGACCGCATCGACGAGATCCTGGCCGACTACGCCGAGGGCTGGGCCGTCGAACGGATGCCCGACGTCGACCGCGCGATCCTGCGCGTCGGTGTGTTCGAGCTCCTCTGGCGCGACGACGTCCCGGACCCGGTGGCCATCGACGAGGCGGTCGAGCTGGCCAAGTCCCTTTCGACCGACGAGTCGCCGCGTTTTGTCAACGGCGTACTGGCCCGGGTTGTCCGCGACCGGCCTGCCGCCGAGGTCTGATCCGCCGCCGCGTTGTAGGCTCCCAGGAAATCACTCCTTTAAAGGACCGTCCCGTGAGGCGGACAAGGAGGCGTCATGAACGGGAATCCTCGGGCTGCCCGGGTGCCGGCCGGCTCTGCCGACGATCCGGCGAACACCTCCGTCGTCCTCTCCGCCGCCGACGTCGCGCGGATCACGGACCGGATGGCCCACCAGATCATCGAGACCGTCGCCAAGGGTGATTTCGATGCGGTGCTGCTCGGGATACCGACGCGGGGGGTTCCGCTCGCCCAGCGTTTGGCCGCGCGGATCGAGGTCTTCGCCGGGGTGGCGCTGCCGGTGGGCTCGCTCGACATCACGCTGTACCGCGACGACCTGCGCATGCGCGGCGTGCGCCCGCTCGGCGACACGGTGGTGCCCGCCGGGGGCATCGACGGCCGCACGGTGATCCTGGTCGACGACGTCCTGTTCTCCGGCCGCTCGTGCCGGGCCGCGCTGGACGCGCTGATCGAACTCGGCCGCCCACGCATCGTCCAGCTGGCCACGCTCGTCGATCGGGGCCATCGCGAGCTGCCGATCCGGGCCGACTACGTCGGCAAGAACCTGCCGAGCTCGCCGACGCAGAAGGTGCGGGTGCTCATGACCGAGGTCGACGGCTCCGATGCGGTCCTGCTGGAGGAAGCGTGAAGTCACTGCTGTCGGCGGCCGACCTCGACCGCGCGGAAGCGCTGGCCATCCTCGACACCGCCGAGCGCATGCACGCCGTCCAGACCCGCGAGGTGAAGAAGCTGCCGCCGCTGCGCGGGCGCACCGTGGTCAACCTCTTCTTCGAGGACTCGACCCGCACGCGGTCCTCTTTCGAGATCGCCGGCAAGTGGTTGTCGGCCGACGTGATCAACGTGAGCGCGAAGGGGTCGAGCGTCAGCAAGGGCGAGAGCCTGCGCGACACCGTGCTCACCGTCGAGGCGATGGGCGTCGACGCACTGGTCGTGCGGCACAACGCCTCCGGCGCCGTGGCCCGCATCGCCCAGTGGGTGTCGTGCCCGGTGGTGAACGCCGGCGACGGCACGCACGAGCACCCGACGCAGGCGCTGCTCGACGCGTACACGCTGCGCGGCCGGCTGGGCGAATTCGCCGACCGGCACGTGGCGATCGTCGGCGACATCACCCACAGCCGGGTCGCCCGGTCGAACGTCCTGCTGCTGCGCACGCTCGGCGCCCGCGTCACCATCGTCGCGCCGCCGACACTCATGCCCTCGGGCGTCTCGAGCTGGCCGTGCGAGACGAGCTGGGACCTCGACGCGGTGCTCTCCGGCAAGGCGCACGGCGACGTCGACGCAGTCATGATGCTGCGAGTGCAGCGCGAACGGATGAGCGGCGGCTACTTCCCGACCGAGCGCGAGTACGCGATCGGCTACGGGCTGTCCCCGGAGCGGGTGGATGTGCTGGGCGAGCAGGTGCCGATCCTGCACCCCGGCCCGATGAACCGCGGGCTGGAGATCTCGTCGGCCGCCGCGGACGGGGTGCGCTCGGTCGTGCTCGGGCAGGTGCAGGCCGGCGTCTCGGTGCGGATGGCCGTGCTCTACCGCCTGCTCGCCGGCGCCGAGGAGGTCGGAGTCTGATGACGATCGCGCTGCGCGGGGTGGCCCTGCTGGGCGGCAAGCCGGTGGACGTGCTGATCGAAGGCGGCTTCATCGCCGAGATCGGAGCCCGACTGGCCGGCGACACCGTCATCGACGCCGGCGGCCTGGTGCTGCTGCCCGGGCTCGTCGATCTGCACACTCACCTGCGCGAGCCGGGCCGCGAGGACACCGAGACGATCGCGACCGGTTCCGCGGCCGCCGCGCTCGGCGGGTTCACCGCGGTGCACGCTATGGCCAACACCGATCCAGTCGCCGACACCGCCGAGATCGTCGAGCAGGTGCACCGCCGGGGGATCGAGGCCGGCCTGGTGGACGTCCGTCCGGTCGGTGCCGTTTCCAAGGGCCTGGCCGGCGAGACGCTGGCCGAGATCGGCAACATGGCCCGCTCGGGCGCGGCCGTCCGGGTGTTCAGCGACGACGGGCGCTGCGTGTCAGACTCGCGGCTGATGCGTCGCGCGCTCGAGTACGTCAAACCGTTCGACGCCGTGATCGCCCAGCACGCCCAGGACCCGCGGCTGGCCGACTCGGCCGCCTGCGCCCACGAGGGCCCGCTGTCGGGCCGGCTCGGGCTGCCCGGCTGGCCCGGGGTGGCCGAGGAGTCGATCGTCGCCCGGGACGTGATGCTCGCCGAACACACGGGGTCACGGCTGCACATCTGCCACGTCTCCACGGCCGGGACGGTCGAAGTGCTGCGCTGGGCCAGGGCGCGGGGCATCCCGGTCACCGCCGAAGTGACGCCGCACCACCTGCTGCTCACCTGTGATCTGCTCGAGGACTACGACCCCGTTTACAAGGTGAACCCGCCGCTGCGCCCGGCCGAGGACGTCGAAGCACTCCGCGCTGCGCTGGCCGACGGGATCATCGACGCGGTCGCCACCGATCACGCACCGCACGCCGCGCACGACAAGGACCACGCGTTCGGTGACGCCGCCTTCGGGATGCTCGGGCTGCAAACCGCGCTGGGCGTGGTGGCGCAGGCGATGGTCGGCACCGGGTTGCTGGACTGGGCCGGTGTCGCGGACCGGATGTCGGTCCGGCCGGCGGCGATCGGCCGGCTCGGCGCACACGGTCGCGCGATCGAGGTCGGGGCGCCGGCCAACCTGACGCTCGTCGATCCGTCAGCGCCGTGGACGGTCGACCCCGCGGCGCTGGCATCGAAATCGCGTAACACGCCGTTCGCCGGTTCGGTGCTGCCCGCCCGCGTGGTCGCCACGCTGCTGCGCGGCCGGCTGACCGTGTCCGACGGCGCCGTGGCCGAACCCGTGCCGGCATGACTTGTACACAAGCAACGGAAAGGTACGTGCGTGACTGACGCGATCCTCGTCCTCGAGGACGGCCGGACGTTCGCGGGGGAGTCCTATGGGGCGCCCGGGGAGAGCTTCGGCGAGGCCGTGTTCTCCACCGGGATGACCGGCTACCAGGAGACACTGACGGACCCCTCCTACCACCGCCAGGTCGTCGTCCAGACGGCTCCGCACATCGGCAACACCGGCATGAACGACGAAGACCCGGAGTCGCGTCAGATCTGGGTGGCCGGCTACGTGGTACGTGACCCCGCCCGGCGTCCGTCCAACTGGCGGTCCCGTCGCTCACTCGACGACGAACTGGCCGCCCAGGGTGTCGTCGGGATCAGCGGCGTCGACACCCGGGCGTTGACCCGGCATCTGCGCGAGCGCGGCGCAATGCGCTGCGGAATCTCGAGCCTCGACCTCGACGGCGACTCGCTGCTGGCCAAGGTGCAGGCGTCCCCCTCGATGGTCGGCGCCGACCTGTCGGCCGATGTCACGACCCCGCAGTCCTATCGGGTGGACGCGATCGGACAGCAGCGCTTTACCGTCGCGGCGCTGGACTACGGCATCAAGACCATGACGCCGCACCGCATGGCCGAACGCGGCATCACCACACACGTCCTGCCGTCCACCGCTGACGCCGACGCGGTGATCGCGACCGGCGCCGACGCAGTGTTCCTCGCCAACGGGCCGGGTGACCCCGGGGCCGCCGACGCCGCGGTCGAGACAGTGCGCGAACTTCTCCGCCGCGACCTGCCGATCTTCGGGATCTGCTTCGGCAACCAGGTGCTCGGCCGGGCCTTCGGCTTCGGCACCTACAAGCTCGGTTACGGCCATCGCGGCATCAACCAGCCGGTGCAGGACCGCGTCACCGGCAAGGTCGAGATCACCGCACACAATCACGGGTTCGCCGTCGACGCGCCGCTCGACCGGGCGGCGGACACCGAGTTCGGCGCCGCCGAGGTCAGCCACGTGTGCCTCAACGACAACGTCGTCGAGGGCTTGCGGGCCCGCGACACCCGCGCGTTCAGCGTGCAGTACCACCCCGAGGCCGCGGCCGGACCGCACGATGCGGCCTACCTCTTCGACCGGTTCGTCGACTTGCTCGAGGGTGGTCGCTGATGCCTCGCCGCACCGACATCGAGCACATCCTGGTCATCGGGTCGGGACCGATCATCATCGGCCAGGCCTCCGAGTTCGACTACTCGGGCACCCAGGCCTGCCGGGTGCTGCGGGCCGAAGGGTTCCGCGTCAGCCTCGTGAACTCCAACCCGGCCACGATCATGACCGACCCCGAGTTCGCCGACGCCACATACATCGAGCCGCTGACGCCGGAATACGTGGAGCGGGTGATCGCGGCCGAGCGGGCCGGCGGCCATCCGATCGACGCGCTGCTGCCGACCCTGGGCGGGCAGACCGCGCTCAACCTGGCCGTTGCCCTGCACGAGGCCGGTGTCCTGGACAAGTACGGCGTCGAGCTGATCGGCGCGGACATCGAGGCGATCCAGCGCGGTGAGGACCGGCAGCGCTTCAAGCAGATCGTGCGCACCGTGGACGGCCGCACCCCCGAGTCGCTGGTCTGCCGCACGCTCGACGAGGCGATCGCCTTCGCCGAGACCGTGAACAACCGGGTCGTGATCCGTCCCTCGTTCACGATGGGCGGGCTCGGTTCGGGCCTGGCCAACGACGCCGCTGAGGTGCGGACGATGGTCGCCCGCGGGCTGGCCGCGAGCCCCGTGCACGAGGTGCTCGTCGAGCAGTCGGTCCGGGGGTGGAAGGAGTTCGAGCTCGAGCTCATGCGCGACAAGAACGACAACGTCGTGGTCGTCTGCTCGATCGAGAACCTGGACCCGATGGGCGTGCACACCGGTGACTCGATCACTGTCGCGCCGGCGATGACGCTCACCGACCGCGAGTACCAGCACATGCGCGACATCGGCATCGCGGTGCTGCGCGAGGTGGGCGTCGACACCGGCGGGTGCAACATTCAGTTCGCCATCGACCCGGCCGACGGCGAGATGATCGTGATCGAGATGAACCCGCGGGTCTCGCGCAGCTCGGCGCTGGCGTCGAAGGCCACCGGCTTCCCGATCGCGAAGATCGCCGCGAAGCTGGCGGTCGGCTACACGCTGGACGAGATCCCGAACGACATCACGCGCAAGACCCCGGCCGCCTTCGAGCCGACCCTGGACTACGTGGTCGTCAAGATCCCGCGCTTCGCGTTCGAGAAGTTCCCCGGTGCCGACCCGGTGCTGACCACGCACATGAAGAGCGTCGGCGAGGCGATGGCCATCGGCCGCAACTTCACCGAGGCGCTGGGCAAGGCGCTGCGCTCGATGGAGACGAAGGCCGCCGGCTTCTGGACCCTCGAGGACGAACCGGTCGCCCCCGACGAGCTGGACGCCCTGCTGGCCGCGGCCGCCATCCCCACCGACGGCCGGCTCTACCAGGTGGAGCGGGCGCTCCGCTCCGGCGCGACCGTGGCGCAGGTCGCCGAGGCGACCGGGATCGATCCCTGGTTCCTCGACCAGATCTCGCTGATCGGCGAGATCGGCGCGGACGTGCGGGACGCGCCGACGCTGTCCCAGTCGCTCCTACGCCGAGCGAAGCGGCATGGCCTGTCCGACCGGCAGATCGCCGCGCTGCGCCCGGAACTCGCCGGTGAGGACGGCGTGCGAACGCTGCGCCACCGGCTCGGCATCCGCCCGGTCTTCAAGACGGTCGACACCTGCGCCGCCGAGTTCGCCGCGACCACGCCGTACCACTACTCGTCCTACGACGAGGAGACCGAGGTCGCCCCGCAGCCCGATCGGCCGAAGGTGATCATCCTCGGCAGCGGGCCGAACCGGATCGGGCAGGGCATCGAGTTCGACTACTCGTGCGTGCACGCCGTCATGGCGCTGCGCGCCGCCGGCTACGAGACCGTGATGATCAACTGCAATCCGGAGACGGTGTCGACGGACTACGACACGGCCGACCGCCTCTACTTCGAGCCGCTCACCTTCGAGGACGTGCTCGAGGTCGTCCATGCCGAGCAGACCTCCGGCACGGTCGCAGGGGTCATCTGCACGCTCGGCGGCCAGACGCCGCTCGGGTTGGCGCAGCGGCTGAAGGATGCCGGCGTGACGGTCCTGGGCACGCAGCCGGAAGCCATCGAACTCGCCGAGCACCGGGGCGCGTTCGGGCGGGTGCTCGAGGCGGCGAGCCTGCCCTCACCCAAGCACGGCACGGCCACCTCGTTCGACGAGGCCAAGGCGGTCGCCGACTCGATCGGCTACCCGGTGCTGGTCCGACCGTCGTACGTCCTCGGCGGCCGCGGCATGGAGATCGTGTACGACGAGGGGCACCTGGCCGATTACATCAGCCGGGCGACCGAGATCACGCCCGACCATCCCGTGCTGGTCGACCGCTTCCTCGACGACGCGGTCGAGATCGACGTCGACGCGCTCTATGACGGCACCGATCTCTACCTCGGCGGGGTGATGGAGCACATCGAGGAGGCCGGGATCCACTCCGGCGACTCCGCCTGCGCGTTGCCGCCGATCACGCTCGGCGCCGGTGACATCGCGAACGTGCGGGCGTCCACCCGAGCGATCGCCGAGGGCGTCGGCGTGCGCGGACTGCTCAACGTGCAGTACGCGCTGGCCGGCGACGTGCTCTACGTGCTCGAGGCCAATCCGCGGGCGAGCCGCACTGCTCCGTTCGTCTCGAAGGCTACGGCGGTGCAGCTGGCCAAGGCGGCGGCCCGCATCGCCCTGGGCACGACGATCGCCGACCTGCGGGCCGAAGGGCTCTTGCCCACCGCGGGTGACGGTGGCGACCTGCCCGACGACGCGCCCATCGCGGTCAAGGAGGCCGTTCTGCCGTTCACCCGGTTCCGGACCTCCGGCGGCGATCAGGTCGATTCCATCCTGGGGCCGGAGATGAAGTCGACCGGCGAGGTGATGGGATTCGCGGCCACGTTCGGCACGGCGTTCGCCAAGTCGCAGGCCGCGGCCTACGGGTCGCTCCCCGTCAAGGGGACGGTGTTCGTCAGCATCGCCAACCGGGACAAGCGGGCGGCGATCTTCCCGGTCAAGCGGCTGTCGGACCTGGGCTTTCGCGTCCTGGCCACCGCGGGCACGGCCCAGGTGCTGCGCCGCAACGGCGTCAACGCCGAGATAGTCGGAAAGTTCAGCGAGGGGCCGGGAAACATCGTCGAGAAGATCATCGCCGGTGAGGTCGACCTCGTGCTGAACACGCCGTGGGGATCGGGCGGCCCGCGGCTGGACGGTTACGAGATCCGCACCGCCGCGGTGAGCGCCGGCATTCCGTGCCTGACGACGGTGCAGGCCGCCGCCGCGGCGGTCCAAGGCATTGAGGAGCTCTCGCGCGGCGAGGTTGGCGTGCGGTCCCTGCAGGACCTGCACCGCCAACTGGCCGCCTGGCGGGCCGGCAAGTGACCGCGAACGCGACGAGCGCCGGCCCCGTACAGGAGACCGGCGAGATCTTCGCCGTCCAGCGGGTCGGCGAGTACGTCCAGTTCACCGTCATCGCGCCCGGCGTCGCCACCGGGTTCCAGCCCGGCCACTTCGTCGCGGTCGCCGTCGGCGGCGAGAACACGTCGATGATCCTGCGCCGCGCCTTCGCGCTGTGCGGCGCCACCCAGAGCGACAAATTCGCCGGCACCGTCCAGTTCGTCGTCGCCGCCCACGGACCGGGCACCCGCTGGCTCGTCGAGCGCAAGGCCGGTGACACCCTCGACCTGGTCGGCCCGCTCGGCAAGCCGTTCCCGTTGCCGGCCGGACCCGCGCCGGCCGTCCTCGTCGGTGGCGGCTACGGCGCGGCGCCGCTCGTGCCGCTCGCTCACGCCCTTCTGGAGCAGGGGTCACCGGTCGAGTTCGTCCTCGGCGCCTCAACCGGCTCGCGGCTCTACGGCGAGATGACGGCCAAGCGGTTGGTGGGGCGGGTCACCGTGACCACCGACGACGGGTCGGCGGGGGAGAAGGGGCTGGTCACCGACGTCCTGCCGGAAGTCGTCGAGCGGGTCAACGCCGAGATCATCTACGCGTGCGGGCCGATGCCCATGCTGCAGGCCGTCGCCGAGATCGCGCAGAAGCGCGCAATCCGGGCCCAGGTCGCCGTGGAGGAGTCCATGGCGTGCGGTATCGGTGTCTGCATGACGTGCGTGCTGCCGGTGCGCGGGGCCGACGGCACGTCGCGCTTCGTCCGGTCCTGCGTCGAAGGGCCGGTGTTCGACGCGCTCAACGTCCGGTGGAGCGACGTGGGCCGGTTGCCGTCCGACCTCGTCGGTGCCGACGCAATGGGAGGGCACTGAAGCTGTGGCTGACATGACCACGCGGCTGTCGACGTTGACGCTGCCCAACCCGGTGCTGACGGCGTCGGGCTGTGCCGCGGCCGGGCGCGAGCTCGGCCAGTTCTTCGACGTCGCCGACCTGGGCGCCGTCGTCACCAAGTCGATCATGCCAGCCGCCCGGTCCGGGCGGCCGACGCCGCGGATGGCCGAGACGCCGAGCGGCATGCTCAACTCCATCGGCCTGCAGGGACCGGGCATCGACTCGTTCATCGAGAACGACCTCGCCTGGCTCGCCGAGCAGGGCGCCCGCACCGTCGTTTCGATCGCCGGCGGCCACACCGACGAGTTCGTGGCCCTGGCCCGCAAGCTCTACGGCAACCCGGCTGTGTCGATGCTCGAGGTGAACATCTCCTGCCCGAACGTCGAGTCCCGCGGCCAGGTCTTCGCCTGCGACGCCATCGCGTCCTCGCGGGTCATCGGCGCCGTGCGCCGCGCGGCCGACCCGGCGCAACCGGTCTTCGCCAAGCTCTCACCAGACGTCACCGACATCGTGCACATCGCCCGCGCCTGCGCGGACGCCGGCGCCGACGGCTTCTCGTTGATCAACACCCTGCTCGGCATGGTGATCGACACCGACACCCTTGCGCCGGCGTTGGGTGGCGTCACCGGTGGCCTGTCCGGCCCGGCGATCCGCCCGGTCGCCGTTCGCTGCGTCTGGCAGGTGCGCAAGGCGTTCCCCCATCTGCCGATCCTCGGCATGGGCGGAATCCGCACCGGGCTCGACGCCCTGCAGTTCGTCCTGGCCGGCGCCTCGGCCGTGTCAGTCGGGACCGCGGTGTTCGGCGACCCGACGGCGCCGATCCGGGTGCTGCGCGAACTCGAGGCGGCGCTGGACCAGCGCGGGTTCGCGTCGCTGGCCGACGCGGTCGGCTTCGCCCATCTCGACCAGTTCTCCCGGGCGGCCCGGCTGACTCCGGCGGCGGCCGAGGCCGGCGCTCGATGACGAGCTTCGGTGCGCGGCTCTCGGCCGCGCTGGACGACCGCGGGTCGCTGTGCGTCGGCGTCGATCCGCACGCCGCCTTGCTGACCGCGTGGGGACTGACCGACGACGTCGACGGTCTGGCCCGCTTCGCGGATGCCTGCGTCTCGGCGTTCGGCGACACGGCGGCCGTCGTCAAGCCGCAGTCGGCGTTCTTCGAGCGGTTCGGCGCGCAGGGGATCGCCGTGCTCGAGCGGACGGTCGCGGGCTGCCGCGAGCTCGGCGCCCTCGTCGTCCTCGACGTCAAACGGGGCGACATCGGCTCCACCATGGCGGCCTATGCCGAGGCCTACCTCGCCCCTGGGGCGCCACTGGCGGCGGATGCGATCACGGTCAGCCCCTATCTGGGGGTCGGCTCGCTCCAGCCGGTGTTCGACCTCGTCGAATCGGTCGGCGCCGGTGTGTTCGTGCTCGCCGCGACGTCCAATCCCGAGGGCCCACAGCTCCAGCACGCCCGGACGCCGGCCGGGCGCACGGTCGCGCAGACGGTCGTCGACGAGATGACCTCCCGCAACTCGGGGGCGGCGCCGCTCGGCTCCCACGGCGTGGTCGCCGGTGCGACGATCGAACCGCACGTGGTGAGTTTCTCCGGCCTGAACGGCCCCATCCTCGCCCCGGGGATCGGCGCGCAGGGCGGCACGTCCGACGACGTCCGGCGGGTCTTCGGCAGCTCGACCCGCGACGTCATCCCCAGCGTGTCGCGCGACGTCCTGCGGCACGGGTCCGACGTCACGGAATTGCGGGACGCCGTGCGGCGACTTGCCGGCGAATTCGCCTTCCTGCGCGCCTGACCGGCCGGGACGTCGCTCCACCGGCGACGGGTGACCGTCGTCCCCACTTTCACGCGAACCTGACAATCGGCTGTCGAGGTCGCGGGTCCGGGCTTGCCACGTCTGTATGGTTTGTCCGGGCTGTGGCCCACACCGTTTTGTACTTTTCCGCATCCTCGTTCCCCACAGGGAAGGATCCCCAGTGAGTTCACTCTCGACCGTCTCTGCCGTTTCCAAGGCAGCCAATGACATCCTCGACTCCGGCTACGCAGTGGTCCGGCTCAGCGAGGTGGACGCCGACAATCTGCGCGGTGCCATCGACACCGCAGTGGAGTTCTTCCAGCGTCCGCTGGAGGACAAGAACGCCCACGGCAGCACCGACCACAACTACGGTTACCGGCCGTTCGGCATCGAGTACTCGAAGAGCCCGGACCGACCCGACATGAACGAATGCTTCACCGTCTGGTCCAGCCGCCTCGACCTCATCCCGAACGCCGAGGACATCCCCGAACTCACCGACTCCTTCCTGGCCTGGCGCGACTCGCTGGCCCCGCTGGTCAAGGCGATCCTCGACGAGGTCGCGAAGAATTTCGGCGTCGACGCGGCCCCGGAGTTCGAGAAGGCGTCCTACCTGCAGATCAACTACTGCCTGCCGGCCCCGGCCGAGCGGGATCTGCTGCAGGACAAGCACGAGGACGGCCACATGGTCACCGTGCTGCACGCGACTGCACCGGGCCTCGAGATCTACGCGGGTGACGACATCAAGCCGATGCTTCCGGCGAGTGACGAGATCGTGATCATGCCGGGGTCGGTGCTCACCGCGCTGTCCGGCGGCAAGATCGAGCCGCTGTACCACCAAGTGCGCAACCACGGTCTCGACGACCGCCAGTCGATCATGTACTTCGTGAACCCGGAGATCGACGAGGCGCTGTTCGGCTGGATCGACGCGCCGGACGGCGAGCGGGCCGACATCCGCGAGCACGTCCAGAACGCGCCGTCCATGTTCGGCCTGCCGCCGGTCGAGGCGCTCTAGCCGATTCGACGCGCGGCGAACCACGACCTGTCGTCGCTGCACCAACGCTCGAACGACAGCCCTGCATCGCGCAGCTCGCGGTACAGGGCTTCGTCGTCGACCCGGCGAGCGGTGAAATTGTGGGTCCACAGGTCGTCGCCGGATGAGTACCTGACCGTCGCGCTCAGCAGGTCCCCCTCGCGGTGTACGTCGGCCAGCTCCACCCGCAGGTCGCCGACGTCCCCGCCCTGCCCGTCGGCGGCTTGGTCGAACCACGCCGGCGGATGCCGCTCGGCGATGAGCCACCCGCCCCGTGCCGTGTGTCGTGCGGCGGCGCCGAGCAACGCGCGGCCCTCGGCGTCGTCCGGCGTGTTGACCAGGTGGCTGGCCATCAGCACGGCGACGAAGGTCCGGTGCAGGTCGAGTCCGGCGATCGGTGCCTGCACGGTCTCGGCCCCGCGCACCTGCGCGAGCATGTCGGCCGACTGGTCCACCGCGACGACCGGATGACCAAGTTCGATCAGCCGGTGCGCGATCCGTCCCGTCCCGCAGCCGAGATCGAGGACCTCCGCACCGGCCGGAACGGCCGCGTGCACGATCTCGGCCTCGCCCATGGGCGGCAGCCTGCGGTAGACCTCGACCGCGCAGCCGTCCGCGGTGATGACACCGCGCCCACTGCCGGCTCTCGGATCAGTCATTCCGCGGCGCGGAGCCGAAGGTCACCGACCGGCGCGGCGTCTCATCGACGTGCAGCTGGAACACGTCGGGTCGCGCGTAGTGCCCGTCGGCATCGAAGTCCAACTTGCCCCGCGCGATGTCGCCCGCATCGATGTCCGCGTAGGCGATCTCTGGGCCGTCCCAGGCCGGTCCGGCGAGGACGTCGCCCAACGGGCCGATGATGCAGCTTCCGCCCGCGCTGACGATGTCGTCCTCGGCTTCGGCCAGCGAGTTGGGCAGGTCGTCCGGAAAATCTCGCCGCTCGGTGAATTGGTTGCAGGACAACACGAAGCAGCGCCCCTCCATCGCGACGAAGCGCATGGTCGGCAGCCAGGACTCCCGGCCGTCCGCCGTCGGGATGCACAGGATGTCCACCCCCTTGGCGTACATGGCCGCCCGCAGCAGCGGCATGTAGCTCTCCCAGCAGATCAGCGAGCCCACACGCCCGAACGGCGTATCGACCACCAACAGGGTGGAGCCGTCCCCGTTGCCCCACACCACCCGCTCGGCCGCTGTGGGCAGCAGTTTCCGGTGCTTTCCCAGGTAACCGTCGGGTGAGAAGAACAGCGCCGCGCAGTAAAGCGTCCCCCCGGAGCGCTCGATGACGCCGACGACAAGGTGGAGGCCGGTCGCGGACGCGAGTTCACCGAGGCGATCGACGACCGGGCCCGGAACGTCCACGGCCGAGTCCCAGTAGCGGCGGTAGTGATCGCGTCCCTCACTGGTCCGGTTCCCGACAACCGTCCCGAACGACAAGCCGCGCGGGTAGCCCGAGAGGAACGCCTCCGGGAAGACCGCCAGGCGGGCGCCCGCCGCCTGCGCTTCTCGGGCCAGCGCTTCCAGCTTGGTCAGCGAGGCCTCCAGATCGAAGACGACCGACCCGGCCTGCACGACCGCTACGCGCGTTGACCCCACGGCAACATCCTGATTCACCGCGGGACGGCGCGCCAGCGCAACCGCTCGGGGCCACGCGAGTCAGCCGGTCAGGTCGTCCAGCTCGGCGAGGTCGGCGAGGCTCGGCTGCCACAGTCCGGCGGCCACGTTCGCAGCGACCTGCTCGCGGGAGGTCGCGCCGGCGATGACGCTCGCGACGGCCGGTTGCGCCGCGAGGCCGCCGACCGCGACGTCGAGCAGCGTGATTCCCCGTTTCTTGGCAAAGCCCTCGAGCGACTCGAGGATGTCGAACGTCTCGTCGGTCAGGACGGATTCTCGGTTCGACGCGGCGATGCGGCTGCCCTCGGGAGCGGGCTGGCCGCGCCGGTACTTGCCGGTGAGCAGCCCGTTGGCCAGCGGGAAGTAGGGCAGCAGGCCGATGCCGTAGTGCTCGAGTGCCGGGATGAGGTCGGCCTCGGCGTCGCGTTCGAGCCAGCTGTACTCGTTCTGCGCGCTGACGAACCGTTCGAGGTGACGGGTGCGGGCCGTCCACTCGGCGTCGGCCACCTGCCAGCCGGTGAAGTTCGAGCTGCCGAGGTAACGAACCTTCCCCTCCCGGACGAGATCGTCCAGGGCCGACAGCGTCTCCTCGATCGGCGTCGCCTCGTCCGGCCGGTGCAGCTGGTAGAGGTCGATCCAGTCGGTGCGCAGACGCCGCAGCGAGGACTCGACGCAACGGCGGATGTAGCGGCGCGATCCGCGGGCGCCCCAGTCCTCGCCGTTGGACAGCCCGCGAGGGCGGACGTCGCTGCCGAACTTGGTGGCCACCACGACGTCATCGCGATTGCCCTGCAGGATCTCGCCCAGCCGTTCCTCGGAGGCACCGTAGGAGTCGGCGGTGTCGAACAGGGTGATGTCCTCGTCGAGCGCCGCATGAACGACCTCGCGGCTGCGGTCCATGTCGAGCCGCATGCCGAGGTTGTTGGTGCCCAGACCCACTACGGATACGACCAGTCCGGAGTTGCCCAGGCGACGAAAGTCCATGCCTCGACGTTACCCACGACTGGCGGACGGTAGTTTCGCCCCATCATGACCGCGCCGCCCCGCCCCGCCCGCCTCACCGTGCTGTCCGGGCCGTCGGGCGTCGGCAAGGGGACAGTGGTGGCCGCGCTGCGCAAGCTGGTGCCCCACGTATGGGTCTCGGTGTCGTGCACGACGCGGGCGCCGCGGCCCGGGGAGCGACCCGGCGTCGAGTACTACTTCGTCGACCGCGACCGGTTCGCCGAGATGGTCGAGGCGGGCGACCTGCTCGAACACGCCGAGTTCGCCGACAACTGTTACGGGACGCCCCGTATGCCGGTCATCGAACACCTGGCTGCCGGCGTGCCGACGTTGCTGGAGATCGACCTCGAGGGTGCGCGGCAGGTCCGCCGATCGGTGCCCGAGGCGCGTTTCGTCTTCCTCGCCCCGCCGTCGCTGGACGTCTTGGTGCAGCGGCTGTCCGGTCGCGGCACCGAGTCGGCCGACGCGGTGGTCGCGCGCCTCGAGCGCGCGCAGGTCGAGCTGGCCGCCGAGCGGGAGTTCGACGAGGTGATCGTCAACAACGACGTCCACGACGCAGCCCGCGACCTGGCTGCCCTCATCGCCGAAGGCTGACCACCTCTCGAGTTGTCCGTGCTACACCGGGCTATGACGTGGCGAAGCGCGGACAACTTCGGCAACCCGCCAAAGTTGTCCGTGCTACACCGGGC
>NZ_JBHEMO010000078.1:0-6334 GCF_046262535.1 Jatrophihabitans sp.
CGTCGGCGACGAGGAGCCCCGTGGAATCGTCTGCGGCGCGCACAACTTCGCGGTCGGCGATCTCGTCGTGGTGTCGCTGCCGGGCGCGGTGCTGCCCGGCGGCTTCGCGATCGCGGCCCGCAAGACGTACGGCCACGTCTCGGATGGGATGATCTGCTCGACGCGCGAACTCGGCATCGGCGACGACCACGACGGCATCCTCGTGCTGCCGACCGGGTCCGCCGAGCCCGGCGACGATCCGCTCGAGCTCATCGGTCTGCGCGATGCGGTGCTGGACATCGCGGTGACGACCGACCGCGGCTACTGCATGTCGATCCGCGGGCTCGCCCGCGAAGCGGCGGCGGCGTTCGACGCGCCGTTCCACGACATCGAGGCACGGCTGCCCGAGCCGGACGGACGCGCGTACGACGTCCGGGTCGAGGACCCCGCCGGCTGCCCGCGCTTCTCCGCCCGCGCGGTCACCGGGCTCGACCCGACGTCGCCGACGCCGGATTGGATCGTGCGCCGCCTGCGACAGTGCGGCGTCCGGGCGATCTCGTTGGCGGTCGATGTCACCAACTACGTGATGCTCGAGACCGGCCAGCCACTGCATGCCTACGACCGAGCCAGGCTGACCGGCCCGATCGCCGTCCGGCGGGCGGCCCCCGCGGAGAAGATCACGACGCTGGACGACGTCCTGCGGACGCTCGATCCCGAGGACATGGTCGTCACTGACGACACCGGTCCGATTGGCCTGGGCGGGGTGATGGGCGGTGCGACGACCGAGATCGGTCCCGACACCACCGACGTCGTGCTCGAGGCCGCCTATTGGAACCCGGCGTCGGTGGCCCGGACGGTCCGGCGGCACCGCCTGCCCAGCGAGGCGGCGCGCCGGTTCGAGCGGGGCGTCGACCCGGAGATCGCCGGCGTGGCGCTGGCCCGCTGCGTCGAACTGCTCGTGGCCCACGGGGGTGCCGCCGCGATCGACGGCTACACCGTAGTCGGCACGGCGGTCGCGCCGCCCCGGATCGCGATGGCCGTCAAGCGTCCGGAGACGGTCGCCGGCATGCCGATCGCCCGCGAGCACGTGATCGCCCATCTGCAGGCCGTCGGCTGCACCGTCGACGGTGGCGACGTGCTCGAGGTGCAGCCACCCACGTGGCGTCCCGACCTGCTCGCGCCTGCCGATCTCGTCGAAGAGGTGGTCCGGCTCGCCGGGTACGACCGGCTGCCGTCCGAGCTGCCGGCGGCACCGGCCGGCACCGGGCTGACCGGCCGGCAGTCGATGTATCGCTCGATCTCCCGTGCCGTGGCAACGGCCGGCTACGTCGAGGTCCTGTCCTATCCGTTCGTGTCGCCGACCGTGCACGACGCCTTCGGGCTCGCGCCGGACGACTGTCGCCGAAAGGCGCTACGCCTCGTCAATCCGCTGTCCGACGACGAGCCCGAGCTCCGGACGTCGCTGCTGCCCGGCCTGCTCGCCACGGCCGTGCGCAACCTCGGCCGCGGCAATCGCGACCTCGCCCTCGTCGAGATCGGTGCCGTCTTCCTCCCGCGCGAGGACCCGCAGTCGGCCGCCGTTGACCTCCCGGGTGTCGAGGGGCGCCCCTCCGACGCCCAGCTCGCCGCGCTCGACGCGGCCCTTCCCGACCAGCCACGTCACCTGGCGGTGGTGCTCTGCGGCGAGATCGAGCCGCGCGGGTGGTGGGGACCCGGCCGAGCGGCGTCGTGGGCCGATGCCGTGGACGCCGCGCAGGTCGTGGCCCGTGCGGCGCGGGCGGAGCTCACGACGCGACCCGCCGACCGGCCGCCGTGGCATCCCGGGCGGTGTGCAGCTCTCGTGCTGGACGACACGGTGATCGGGTACGCGGGCGAACTGCACCCAGGCGTGGTGGCAGCGCTCGGACTGCCCGATCGCACCTGTGCGATGGAGCTCGACATCGACGCGATCCCGGTCCCGGAGCCGGCTCCGGCCCCGGCGATCTCGACCTACCCACCGGTGCTCCTCGACGTCGCACTCGTCGTCGGCCCGGACGTCGCGGCCGCAGACGTGCAACAGACCCTGCGCGATGCAGCCGGCCCGCTCCTCGAGTCGGTGCGGTTGTTCGACCTGTTCACCGACGCCGAACGCCTGGGCTCGGACGTGCGCTCGCTGGCGTTCGCCCTCCGGTTCCGCGCACCGGACCGCACCCTCACGGTCGACGAAGCGACGGTGGCGCGCGACGCGGCAATCGCAGCCGCCGTCGACCGGCACGGCGCCCGCCTCCGGTCCTAGCGTTGGGTAATTGCCCCAGTTGGGCTCGAGGCCCGTCCCACCGCTGCATGAAGTTGCGCCATGATGCATAATCGTGCACATGGGAGCTCGAGTCGCGGTAGCGGGGGCCAGCGGGTACGCAGGCGGGGAACTGCTGCGCCTGATCGCCGCGCATCCTGATCTCGAGATTGCCGCCGTCACCGCGCACTCCAACGCTGGTCAGCGGGTGGGCGAGCTCCACCCGAATCTGCGGTCCGTCGCCGATCTGGTCTTCGGCGAGACGGATCCGGGCGTGCTGGCCGAGGCCGACCTGGTCTTCCTCGCCCTGCCCCACGGTGCCTCGCCGGCGCTCGCCGCGGACCTGCCGGACTCGGTCAAGGTGGTGGATCTCGGGTCCGACCACCGGCTGACCGACGCGGACGCACACGAGCGTTACTACGGCGGCACATTCGCCGGCGCCTGGACGTACGGTCTTCCCGAACTACCGGGTCAGCGGGCGCGCATCGCGGCCTCCCAGCGGGTCGCCAACTCCGGCTGCCACGCGGTCGCCGCCATCCTGGCCATCGCGCCGTTGATCGCGGCCGGCATCGCGGAAGCCGATGACGTCGTGGTGACCTCGGCCAGCGGTACGTCCGGTGCCGGCAAGGCCGCCCTGCCGCATCTTCTCGGCAGCGAGGTGATGGGCGACCTGACCGGGTACAAGGTGGGCGTGCACCGGCATGTCCCGGAGATCAAACAGGCGAGCGGCGCCCGGTCCCTCACCATGACCCCGGTGCTCGCGCCCATGCCCCGCGGCATCCTTTCTGTCACCGCCTTGCGCGCGACCGGCACGGTCACCACGTCGCAGGTGCGGGAGGCGTTGGCCGCGGCGTACGCCGAAGAGCCCTTCGTCCACGTCCTGCCCGACGGTCAGCAACCGAGGACGTCGGCGACTGCCGGTTCGAACAGCGCCCATCTGCAGGCGGTGGTCGATCTCGACTCGGGCCGCATCCTCGTGACGAGCGCCCTGGACAACTTGGGCAAGGGTGCCGCAGGGCAGGCGCTGCAGAACGCGAACCTGATGCTCGGATTGCCGGAGACAGCCGGGCTGCACATCGACGGGACAGCTCCGTGAGCGTGACTGCCGCCGGCGGGTTCCGTGCCGCGGGAGTCGCCGCCGGACTGAAGACGTCCGGCAGTTCCGACGTCGCTCTCGTGGTGAACGACGGCCCGACCGACGCCGCGGCTGCGGTCTTCACCTCGAACCGGGTGAAGGCGGCGCCGGTGCTGTGGTCGCAGCAGGTGCTGGCCGATCGCCGCCTTCGCGCCGTGGTGCTCAACTCAGGCGGTGCGAACGCCTGCACCGGCCCGGCCGGCTTCACCGACACCCATCGCACGGCCGAGCACGTGGCGGCCGCTCTCGGCATCGGGCCCGGCGAGGTCGCGGTGTGCTCGACCGGCCTCATCGGGGAGCGGTTGCCGATGGACAAGTTGCTCGCCGGCGTGGACGCGGCGGCCAAGGTCCTGTCGGCCGACGGCGGCGACCACGCGGCCGAGGCGATTCGCACCACCGACACGCGCTCGAAACAGGACGTGTTCCGTCATGCGGACGGCTGGACGGTGGGTGGCATGGCCAAGGGGGCCGGCATGCTGGCGCCGGGCCTTGCCACCATGCTGTGCGTGCTCACCACCGACGCCGTAGTGGACGCCCGGACTCTGGACGACGCTCTGCGCGAGGCGACCCGGCAGACCTTCGACCGCCTCGACTCCGACGGCTGCATGTCGACCAACGACACCGTGGTCGTCCTCGCGTCGGGCGCGTCGGGTGTCGAACCGGATCCGGCCGACCTCGCGGCCGCGCTCGACCAGGTCTGTCGGCACCTGGCCTGGCAACTCCTGGCCGATGCCGAAGGCGCGACGAAGGAGATCACCATCGACATCGGGGGCGCGGCCACCGAGGACGACGCAGTCGATGTCGGCCGGTCGATCGCGCGGAACAACCTGCTCAAATGCGCCCTGTTCGGCAACGACCCCAATTGGGGCCGGGTACTGGCCGCGATCGGCACCACCGCGGCGGCCTTCGAGCCCGACGACCTCGACGTGTCCATCAACGGCGTTCAGGTGTGCCGCGCAGGTGCGGCCGGGGAGTCACGTGAGCTCGTCGACCTGACCGGTCGCGCCGTGCACATCGGCGTCCACCTGCACGCCGGGGACAGCGGCGCCACCATCTGGACCAACGACCTCTCGCACGCCTACGTCGAAGAGAACTCGGCCTACTCCTCATGAGGACGCGAGAGCAGGCGCTCGCGCGGGCGGAGATCCTGGTCGACGCCCTGCCGTGGCTCGAGCGGTTCCACGGCAAGGTCGTCGTGGTGAAGTACGGCGGCAACGCCATGACGAGCCGCGAGCTGCAGTCGGCGTTCGCCGAGGACATCGTGTTCCTGCGTTACGCCGGCCTCCGCCCGGTCGTCGTGCACGGCGGCGGACCGCAGATCACCGAGCACTTGACCCGCCTGGGCATCAAGTCCGAGTTCCGGGGGGGACTCAGGGTCACCACACCGGAGTCGATCTCCATCGTGCGCATGGTGCTCACCGGCCAGGTGAACGCCGAGATCGTCAACGCGATCAACGACCACGGCTCCTTCGCCGTCGGGCTCTCGGGTGAGGACGCCGGTCTGCTGACCGCCGAGCGCCGGCCCGCCATCGTCGACGGAGAGCCGGTCGACATCGGTCAGGTCGGCGATGTCGTCGACGTCGAGCCCTCGGCCGTGCACGCCCTGCTCGACGCCGGCCGGATCCCCGTCATCGCCACCGTGGCCCGCGGCCTCGACGGCTTGACCTACAACGTCAACGCCGACACCGCGGCTGCTGCGATCGCAGTAGGGCTGGCGGCCGAGAAGCTGATCGTCCTGACGGACGTGGAAGGGCTCTACGCCGACTGGCCGGCCAGCAACGAAGTCATCAGCGAGATCGATGCCGAACAGTTGGCTGCCCTGCTGCCGGGGCTGGCCAGCGGCATGGTTCCGAAGATGGAGGCGTGCCTGCGGGCCGTCGAGGGCGGCGTCTCCCGGGCCCACGTGCTCGACGGTCGCGTGCCCCATTCGTTGCTGCTCGAGATCTTCACGAGCGAAGGAATCGGAACCATGGTCGTCCCGACGAAGGAGCTGTCATGAACAACATGGCCCCGCGCTGGGACGCGGTGATGATGCCGAACTACGGAACGCCGCCGATCGCCCTCGACCACGGCCAGGGCGTGCGCGTGTGGGACACCGACGGCAACGCCTACCTCGACTTCGTCGGCGGCATCGCCGTCTCGTCGTTGGGCCACGCGCATCCGGCGATCGTCGACGCGGTGTCCGGTCAGGTTGCCAAGCTGGCCCACACGTCGAACCTCTCCATGCACGAGCCCGGCGTCCAGCTCGCGGAGAAGCTGGTCGAGCTTCTTTCCCTGCCCGCCCGCGTCTTCTTCGCGAACAGCGGCGCCGAGGCCAACGAGTGCGCCATCAAACTCGTCCGCCTCTACGGCCGGCCCGAACAGCGCACCGAGCTGGTTTCCTGCCACAACAGCTTTCACGGCCGCACGTTGGGCGCCTTGGCCGCCACCGGGAACCCGGCCAAACGCACGCCGTTCGAGCCGCTTCCCGGCCCGGTCACTTTCGTCGACTACGGCGACGTGGACGCCCTCGGCGCCGCCGTCGGACATCGAACGGCGGCGGTGATCGTCGAGCCCACGCTGGGCGAGGGGGGCGTCGTGCCCCCGCCGGCCGGCTTCCTGGCCGACGTCCGCCGGATCTGCGACGCCGCCGGCGCCCTGATGATCGTCGACGAGGTGCAGAGCGGGATCGGCCGCACGGGGCACTGGTTCGCCAGCCAGGCCGAAGGCGTCCGCCCCGACATCATCACGCTCGCCAAGGGACTGGGCGGCGGGCTGCCGATCGGCGCCTGCATCGGCATCGGCCCGGCGGGGGAGCTCTTCTCACCCGGCGACCACGGCAGCACCTTCGGCGGCAACCCGATCGCCTGCGCCGCAGCGCTCGCCGTTCTCCGCACCATCGCCGACGACCACCTGCTCGACAACGTAAAGCGCGTCGGTGAGCACCTCGCGTCCGGGCTCGAGGAAAT